>PXRS01000043.1:40247-75039 GCA_003023785.1 Halobacteriales archaeon QS_5_68_33
TACGTGAGTCCGAGTTCGTCCTGCAGGTCTTCGAGGAGGTTGACGATCCGCGCTTGCACGCTCACGTCCAGCGCGCTCACGGGTTCGTCGAGCACGAGGAAGTCGGGTTCGAGCGCGAGCGCACGGGCGATGCCGACCCGCTGGCGCTGCCCGCCCGAGAACTGGTGGGGGTAGCGGTAGTAGTGCTCGCGCTGGAGTCCGACACGGTCGAGCAGGTCGAACACTCGCTCTCGCCGCACGTCGGGGGTCTCCCAGCCGTGGCCGTCGAGCGGTTCGCGGACGATCTCGCCGACCGTCATCCGGTCGTTCAGGCTCGCTTCGGGGTCCTGAAAGACGAGCTGTGCGTCCCGCTGCCACCGACGGAGCGACCGGCCGGACAGGTCGGTTATCTCGACGCCGCGCGACCGGACGGACCCGCCCGTCGCGTCGTCGAGTCCGACCACGGTTCGGCCGAGCGTCGTCTTGCCGCAGCCTGACTCGCCGACGAGGCCGAGCGTCTCCCCTTTCCGTACGTCGAAGGTGACGCCGTCGACCGCTCTCACGGGGTCGGTAAACAGGCCGTCCGCGTCGAAGTGTTTCTTCAGTCCCTCGACGCGCACGAACGGCTCCCCGCGCTCGACCGAGTCGTCGAGTCCCGACACGTCGGGGCCGCGGCGAAGCATCACTCCTCACCCCCATCGGTCCGGGCGGCGCTGTCGGTGTCGGCCGGCCCCGGCAGTCCGGTTCCCGGCGAGACCGGTGCGCTGTGGTCCTCGTCGAACAGCAGACACGCCGCCGACTGGTCGCCGTCGAGCGCGACGTGGTCGGGGTGCGTGTGGTCGCAGGCACCGAACGCCTTCGGACAGCGCGCCGCGAACCGACAGCCCGTCGGTGCCTCGTTGGGCGTCGGCACCTCCCCGTCGATGGTCAGCAGTCGCTCGCCGCCCTCGTGCACGCCTGGGATACTCGCGAGGAGACCGCGCGTGTAGGGGTGTGCGGGGTCGGAGAAGAGCCGGCCCGCCGGGGCTCGTTCGACGACTTCGCCGGCGTACATCACGTTCACGCGGTCGGCCACCTCGGAGATGACGCCCATGTCGTGCGTGATGAACAGAACCGCGAGGTCCTCCTCGCGCTGGAGGTCGTCGAGGAGGTCGAGGATCTGCGCCTGGATGGTCACGTCGAGCGCCGTCGTCGGCTCGTCACAGACGAGCAGATCCGGGTCACACGCCAGTGCAGTGGCGATGACCGCTCGCTGGCGCATCCCGCCGGAGAACTCGTCGGGGTAGGCGTCGACGCGTCCCGGCGCGTCGGAGATGCCGACGGACTCCAGGAGCCTGATAGCCTCTCGTCGCGCGGCCCGTCCGGTGAGGTCCTGGTGGATGCGCAGCGCCTCGCGGATCTGGTTGCCGACGGTGTAGACCGGATTGAGACTGCCCGACGGGTCCTGGAAGACGATGGCGATGTCGCCGCGGGCGTCCATCCAGCCGGTCTCGGTGAGGTCCTCGCCGCGAAAGCGGATCGACCCGGACTCGATGCGGCCGGGGTCGTCGACCAGTCCGAGGATCGAGCGGGCGGTAACGGACTTGCCCGACCCGGACTCGCCGACGAGGCCGACCGTCTCCCCCTCGTGGATGTCGAAACTGACGCCGTCGAGAGCGTGGATCCGCTCCTTGTCCGTCCGGAAGACGACCGAGAGGTCTTCGACGGACAGCATCGGCTCGCCGCTCCCCTGGTCGCTCACGCGCCACCTCCGCGGTCGACGCCGCCGGTATCGGCGGCGTCGGTGTCCGACTTGGGGTCGATCGCGTCGCGGATCCCGTCACCGAGCGCGTTGAACCCGATGACGACGACCGTGATCAGGACGCCGGGGACGATGGAGATGTGCCACGAGGACGTCCCGATGTAGGGCTGGCCGAGCCCGATCGCGCGGCCCCACTCGGGAACGGGCGGGTTCACGCCGAGGCCGAGGTAGGAGAGCCCGGCGATACCGATGATGACGCCGCCGAGGCTCATCGACCCATAGACGAGCAGGTAGCCGGCGATGTAGGGGAGGATGTGTTTGCGCATGATCGTCGACGGTCGCTGGCCGAGGCCGCGCGCGGCGTCGACCCATTCGCGCTCGGCGGTCTGGAGCGCTGGCCCGCGGATCGCGCGCCAGAGTCCCGGCCACCCGGCCCCGGCGAAGATCAGTGCGAGCAGGAGGCCGCCGTCGAAGACGTTCGCCAGCCAGGTCCCCCCGAGGACGACCGACAGCATGATCAACACCAGCAGCCCCGGCAGCGCCATGATCGAGTCGGAGAGCAGGACCAGTCCGAGGTCGACCCGGCCTCTGTAGTAGGCCGACGCCATCGCCAGCGAGGTCGCGATCAGCGTGCTGAGGCCGATAGTGACGAGTCCGATCGTCAGCGAGAGCCGCGCGCCGTACATGATGAAGGTGAACAGGTCCTGGCCGCTCGGCATCGTGCCGAACGGGTGGAATCGGCCGAAGTCGTCGTAGCTCCACAGGCCCACGTTCGCACTGCCCGTCGAAGTCGACTGGCTGTTGGCGTTTCCGACCGCCACCTCCTCGACCGCGCCCGCGTCGGCGTTCCAGTACTGTATCTGGTAGCTGTAGGGGTCGACGTTGTTCACCTGGTTGGTCGTCGGTGCGAGCGTGGGACCGAAGACGACCGTCGACAGGAACAGGAGGACGATGGCGAACCCGAACAGTCCCCAGTAGTGCGACCGGAAGCGGTCGACGACGTCGTCTCGGGGCGTCCAGTCGGCGACCCGGTAGTGCGAGCGGTACCAGCGGTAGCCGACCCACAGCCAGACCAGTCCGACGCCCGTGTAGAGATAGACGACCGCGACTCGGACGAGCCAGGCGTGTGCCGGCTCCAGCCCGAGGAACGTGCCGACCCACTGCCCGCCGTCGAAGTAGACCGGGCCGACGACCCACTCGCCGGAGACGGTCGAGTAGTAGCCGCTGCTGGGAACGGTCTCCCGGGAGAGCAGTCGCGGGAGGTCGGCGGCCCATCGCTCGAAGCCGACGAGCGCACCGGTCCCGACGCTGAACGGGACCGCCTGAATCCCGTTGAACGCACGGACCGAATCGAGGGCGATCGAGCTCGCGAACTCCAGCACCGCCCCAAGTTCGAGACCGAGGAGGACAGCCGCGACGGACGCCCAGACGGTCGCGGGCTTCGGGTTTTGCAGGAGACGGCTCCCCGTCGACGTCTGGCTGACGCCGCGGGGGTCGTCGCGCGAGACGGTCACGCGTCGCCCTCCAGTCCGATCCGCGGGTCGATCAGCGTATAGAGCACGTCCTGGAAGAGGTTGATGCCGACCAGCATCAGGATGAACACGTACATGAGCGTCCCGAGAACCGGGATGTCGCCCTCGATGGCGGCCCTGAGGAACAGCGACCCCATGCCGCTGATGCCGAAGACGCTCTCGACGAGGACCGAGCCGCCGACGAGCAGGAACGCTTCGGTCGTGATGATCGGCACGAGCGGCACCAGCGCGTTCCGGAAGACGTGTTTCCACACCAGTCGACCGCCCGATACCCCTTTCGCCCGCGCGAAGTCGATGTACTGTTCGTTTTTCACTTCCATCACCGCTGTCCGTCCGATCCGTATCTCGTTGCCCATCGACGCCGACCCGAGGACGAGGGCGGCCGGCGCGACCTTCTTGACCGCGGCGAGAGTGTTACCCGGCTGGAGGAACAGGTTCAGCGGATTGTCCGCCATGTATCCGAGGCCGGGATTCCCGGTTATCGCGCCCGTCCGGACGCCGAGAAGCTCCCACTCGATGCCGAACAGCGCCTCGGAGTTGATCAGCAGGGAGAGCACGACCGCCGCGAGCCAGAAATTCGGCATCGCCCGCCAGGAGATGCCCGAGAAGGACGTGAGGTAGTCGGCGAGCGTGTTCGACCGGGTCCCGGCGTAGAAGCCGAGCGGGACGCCGACGAACACGGCGATCAGCACCGACCAGAAGCCGAGCCAGAGGGTCTGCGGGAGGAAGTCGAGGACGAGCGTGTTGACGTTCGTCCCGGAGTAGACGACCCACGTCCGTCCGAGGTCGAACACCGCCATGTCGGTCATGAAATCGATGTACTGCTGGAGCGGCGGCTGGTCGAGACCCAGCTTCGTCCGGATCGACTGGTACTTGTCGCTGGCCGTCGGGTCGGCGTCGCTGACGAGCGCCGCCGCGGGGTCTATCGGCCCCATGAACACGGCGAACCAGGTGAAACTGGTGCCGAGCCAGACGACCGGCACCGCGAGCAGGAACCGTTTACCGAGATATCGGAGCCGTTTCATCTCTCAGGTGTATGGTGTCTGAACTGTCTGGTAGCTGGAACGCGGGCCCGGACCCACCTCGGACCGTCGTTCGGCCGACGAGCGACCGGGAGCGGTTAGCTCCGGTCGATCTGTACGTCGATGTACGTCTTGTCGCCCATCACGCCGGGCGGCGTGTAGTCGAGGTCGTCCGTCCAGTAGGTCCGGTTGACCCGGATGGCCAGCGGGATCTGCTGGACGACCTGCCAGTTCGTCTCGATGGTCGCGAGGTAGGCCATGTCGCGCTTGCGCTGGTTTTCCTTGCCCGGCCCGCGGTTCGGCACGTAGTTGTTCTGCCAGGCGTCGGCGGCGGTCTCCATGTACTCCGTGGCCCACTCGCCGTCCTCGGTCCGCTCGCCCCACTGGCTCGCCTGGTCGATCGACACGTTGGGATGGTAGAACCGGAGCAGGTTGTCCGATTCGGGCCACTCCGCCGAGTCACCGAGCGTGTAGAAGTCCAGCTGCTTCTCGAAGACGCCCTTGCTGATCAGCGTCCCGTAGTCCGCTCGCTCGACGTTGACGGTGATCCCGAGCGCCTGGGCCTTCTGCTGGACGCGCGACCCGACGGCCGACGAGACGGGGTCTTTCGCGATGGTGAAGGTGTACTCCTCGCCGTCGAATCCGGCGTCTTCGACCTTCTGACGGGCCTCCTGGATGCGAGACTCGCCTCGCCCCCAGATGTAGCCGTCAGACCCCCAGGGCGTCTGTGCCATCGCGCCCTCGGCGGTGTGGGCCTCGTAGGCGGCCGACGGGCTGTTGAAGTCGCCGAGACTCGACGGATAGATCGACGGCGGCACCATCGAGTAGGCGGGCTCCTGATCCGGGTAGAGGTTCGCCGCGATGTCGTCCTGGTTCAGCACCAGCGCGAAGGCCTGTCGGACCGGTTTGGGCACCTTGTCGCAGTTGAACAGGACCGTGTCGACACCGATGTCACCGACCTCTGCGGTGTTGACTTCGGTGCCGTTCTCCAGGGTGTACCGACCGACTTCCCGTCCGGCGCCGATCTCCTCCATCCCGGAGCGACTCGCGGGGTCGAACTTCGTCGATGGGACACTGAACACGTCGACGTTGTCGTTGAGCGCGCGCTTGTACACCGCGTCCTCGTCACTGAGGATGACGCTCTCGATCCGCTCGACGTTCGGGTCGGTCCCGTGGTAGTCGTCGTGACGCGTCATGACGAGCTTGCTCCCCTTGCTCCAGGTCTCGATCTGGAAGGGGCCGGTCCCGGCGACCTTCGGGCCGCCGTTCCCGGTGCCGAACGCCTCCTGGTAGCCGTACTCGCCGTCCGTCTCGACCCCCTCGCGCTCGATGTCGCCGACGGTGTTCTCCGGGTAGACCACGAACGCGCTCTCCGAGGCGATCTGTGCGAGCCCCGCGTGGAACGGAGCCTCGACGTCGAACTCGAAGACGTGGGTCTCGGGGGCACGAACCGCCAGCGACCCCGGAACGTAGTCGGACAGCTCGGCCGTCTCCGGGTCGTTCGCGCTCTTGTCCTTCTCGTGTGCGACGGTGAACGTCCCGCCGAGCATGTCGTCGTTGTTCTGGGTCTTTGGCGACTGAGCCAGCCGCTCCCAGCAGTAGACGATGTCGGACGCGGTCAGTTCCGAACCGTCGTGGAAGGTGACCCCCTCTTTCAGCTCGAAGCGGTAAGTCGTCCCGTCGTCGGAGATCTCGTAGTCCGCTGCGAGGTTCGTGGTCGGCGGGAGCTTGCCGTTGTCGTAGCGCATCAGCGTCTCGGCCCACTGGTTGATCCCGCCGTTGCCCTTGACCACAGGGTCCATCGACGTGATCTCGCTCCCGCTGGCGAGCCGGAGCGTCTCGCCGCTCATTTCCCCGCTCTCGGTCTCATCGGCGTTGTCGGTGCCTCCGGAGTCGTCCGTGCCGTCGCTCGACGACTCCTCCGAATCGGACTCGCCGTCGGCTCGCGTGTCGGTCGCCGCCGCGTCGCCGTCCGTCGACCCACCCGAGCAGCCGGCGATCGCCGCCGCCGCGCCCGTCGCCGCGACCGTGAGGAATCGACGCCGTGTCTTGTCGGGCATCACTCGACAGGTAGAACATCCGGTATAATACCCTTGCTAAGAGGTCTATATGCCGTACCGGCTCGGATCCGAGCGCTATCCCCTGCGGGGTTCGATACGTTCCACCCTGTGGGTTGGCCGTCCGGTACGTGACCGGCCGTACCGATATATAGATCTCCGTTATCAGCCCTCGAGCGAAACGTTTGTGACAGTTTCGGCCCACGGTACAGATATGCCCGACTCCACCGACGACGGCGCGGGCGACCCGGGTGCGTGGGAGCGAACGGTCACCGAGATGCGCGAACTGGCGGCCGACCGCGAGGCCGACGGGTGGGAGACGGTGACCGTCCGGGCCGGCGACACCGCGCCCGAACCGCCGGAGGCCGGCGAGAGCGACCGGTTCGGGTTCGTCTACACCGTCCCGGGTAGCGCCGCCGACCCGTTCCGGGCCGTGTACGAAGCCGGGCAGTTCGACTCGTACACGGTGTATCGCCGCCGGGCCGGTGACACGCTGTTTCTCGTCACGGAGGTCGCGGACACGGACGCCGAGCGCGCGGTCTACCTCGCCGGGGCAGTCGACCTCGGCGTCGCCGGGGACCTGCGGGAGACCGCAGCCGAGGCCGGCGAACTGCACAGCCACGTCCAGTTGCTCGACCGGACGCACCTCGGGTCCTTCCGCCACGACGACCCCGCGGCCTTCTTCCCATCGCTGGGTTGAGAAACACACTCACGGATCTCCCTCTGTATGGGGGTTTTTGCTTTCAGGCCCCGAAACGCGTACTGTGACGCGATACAACGAGTTCGAACCTGGCGACCACCCGGGAGCGGTGATGGCGCGGCTGGCCGAACCGACCGCGGCGACGGAGACGACCTTCGCCGTCGTCGCCGACCCGCACGTGGGGAAGCGAACCGAGGGCACGTCGAAGCTGTTCGACCGGACGGAGACACACTTCCGGAACGCGCTGGCCGACGCCAGCGAGCGCGGCGTCGACGCGGTGTGTTCGGTCGGCGACCTGACCAAAGACGGCGAGCCGTACAACTACGACGCCGTCGACAGAGCGCTCGACGCGCTCGACGTGCCGTTCCACGCGGTGCCGGGCAACCACGATGTGCCCAAATCGCGGGACGAGCACGACACGATGGCGGTCTCGGAGTTCGCCGCCCGGTACGCGCCCGGTGGTTCGTACCCGTTCAGCGCGAGCGTCGGCGACGTGGACGTCGTCGGGTTCAACACCGCCGGAGCGGCCGACCGGCTGTTCGAGAGCCACGACGGCCAGCTCGACCCCGAGAAGCCCGACGCGGTCCGCGAGGCGCTCGCGGGAGCCGACGACCCGGTCGTCCTCGCACACCACAACCTGCCCGCGATGTACGACCAGTTGCGCGCACATCGCGACGCCGTCGAACCGGAGATGGGGATCCCGCCGATCACCCGCCGCGGCGACGCCTACGCCGAGACGCTGGCCGAGGGCGGAACGTCGCTCCTGCTGACCGGCCACCTCCACATGCCTGCGACGGCGAAGCAGGCCGGCGTGCGCGAGGTGATGGTCCCGACGACCTGCTCGTTCCCCCAGGCATACCTGACGGTCACCGTCGACGCCGACCGCACGACGGTCCGGTTCCACCCGGTCGCCGACCGCGACGGCACGCGCCACGCGTTCGACGAGCGGTCGAGAAACTCCGCCACGTCGCGCGGACTGACCGCCATGGCCGCGGACCGACTCGCGCGCTTCCCGCTGGTCGACGAACGGCGGTGAGGCCGTCCGTTCCAGCCGCGACGACGACGGGCCGAACGCGAGCACGCGGAGGTCGGGGCCGAGCGGCGCGCGGAAGTCGGTCAGCGGGCGCGGTCCAGTTGCCCGCAGAAGTCGGTCAGCGCGGTCTGGAGGCCGGCGACGAGGGTGGACTTGCGCCGCAGCGCGGTCCGGGAGATGGGGAGTTGGGGCTCCAGCGCCTGGAGCGCGTCGCGGAAGGTCTCGGCCTCGCCGTGGTCGCCCTCGAAGGCGTGGCGCACCCCCTCGCGGACCTGCCAGACGCCGACCGGCGCCCAGTAGTCGTCGGTCACCTCGCGGAGGACGAGACACTTCGCCTGTCGGTCGCGCTCCCGGAGGTGCTCCAGCACGCCCAGGCGGGCGGCGTAGTAGGCGCCGGCCGTCTCCTCGACGTAGCCGGTGCGACCCTCGTAGCCCTCGTGGGCACTGGCGAGGTAGTAGTCGCTCGCCTCGGGGTTCCAGACGCTGTCGGGCGCTTTCATCTCGACGAGTTCGAACTCCCAGTTGCCCGGCGTCAGAATCACCCAGTAGCGGTTGCCCATGTACTCGTTGGCCCAGACCTGAACGGTGTCGACGCTGTTGCTGTGCTGGAGACCGCCCCGGAGGTACTGGCCGACGGTGTCGTCGACGGCGGTGATCGACCACCGCGTCGGGACGAGTCGCCGGTTCTCCCCCTGACCCAGCGCGCCGGCCGAGAGGATGGTGTTGATGTCGTAGACGTCGAACCCCCGGCGGTAGAGGTAGGTCATCGCCCCCTCGGCGCGCCAGTCGTCGTCTTCCAGGGTCTTCTCGACGGCGCGCGGGACGTGCGGGTTCTCCGCGAGTTCGGCGTCCCTGGCGCGGGCCCGCGGTCCGGTCGGCGTGGTGATGTCGTCGAAGGCCATGTTCAGGTCCGGGGTGTCGGCGAGGCCGACTTCGACATCAACGGGGCGGTCGGCGATGGCCACCTCGCGCTGGACGCCGACGAACCCGTCCCAGGTGTCGTCGACGTCAACGTCGGCCGAGCGCGTGGAGTTGAGGAGGCCGGAGCGGCGCTGGAGGACGTCCTCGACGCCCAGGCCCCGCGCGTACCAGTCGCCGCTGGTCGCGTAGGCGGCGGCGTCGGCGTCCTCGGCCATCGGCGAAAGCACGCCCGTCGAGACGTTCGGGTAGCCCGACCGCCCGACGAACACCTCCGGCGCCGTCGACCCGAAGAGCGCGTCGCCCTGGAGGCGCTCGTCGAACTGCTCGGCGACGCCCTCCAGGTGTTCGGTGATCGCGTAGGACTTCTCCTCGGCGAGACGGCGCCGCTCGTCGGCCTCGTCGCGCTGGAAGTCCGCCACGAACTCGTCGAGACCAATTCCCATACATGTGATATCGGGACCCAGCGGTTTCAATCAGTCGATAGTCGCCACGCCGGAACCGGTCGACCTCGCCTCGTTGGAGGGATTCCGACCGTCCGGGGTCCCGGCCCGGTAGCACTGCTCGCCGGGTTCGGCCCCCCGGAGCAAAAACCCCGCCCACCCCGGGACTGTGCAGACATCTCGCAGGCAGGGCTTCCCGAGAGACCGCCCGGAGAGCACAAGACCCGAGTGGTATCGGCCCGCAGCGGACGCCATGACGAAGTGGCTCCGGAGCGGGCGCCGGCGGGACCTCTCGTTCATCCTCTACGACGAGGGGTCGCTCCACGGGCAGGCGCTCAAGTCGCGGCTGGAATCGCACTACGGCGAACGCATCGACCCCAAGTCCTTCTACGGGGCGCTGGACGCGCTCGTGGACGGTGGCCACCTCGAACTGCAGGAGTCGGGCATCCACGACGAGTACCTGCTGACCGACGCGGGCCGGGAGCTGCTCGAAAGCCATCTCGCGTGGGTGCGCGAACGGACGGGCGACGGGGAGGGGACGGGCGACGGGAAGCCTGACGGCGAGAACTCCGAGTGATACGGTCGGTTGTACCGATGTACCGGTATTTCGCCGACCGATTCGACGAAATCTGGAACTGATTTACAACCGACCGTATGAGGGTCAGTCCAGCAACTGGTCGGCGATGGTGTTGCGGAGCACCTCGCTGGTGCCCTCGTAGATCTCCGATAGTTTGGCGTCGCGGTAGTAGCGCTCGACGGCGAAATCCGTCGTGTAGCCGTAGCCGCCGTGGATCTGGACGGCCTCGTTGCACACTTCCCTCGCGGTCTCGGAGGCGAACAGTTTCGCCTGGGCGGCCTCCTTGACGTAGCGCTCGCCGCGGGTCTTCCGGTCGGCGGCGGCGTGCATCAGGTAGCGCGCGGCCCGGATCTTCGTATCCATGTCCGCGAGTTTGTGCTGGATGGCCTGAAACTCGCTGATGGGCTGGTCGAACTGCTCGCGCTCCCGGGCGTAGGCCAGGGCGTCGTCGAGGGCGGCCTGCGCGAGGCCGATAGAGCGCGCGGCGATAGTGATCCGGCCGCCGTTGAGCGTCTTCAGCGCCTGGACGAACCCCTCGCCCTCCGCGCCGAGGCGGCGGTCCGCGGGGACCTCCATCGAGTCGAAGCGCAACTCGGCGGTGGGACAGCCCTTGTCGCCGAGTTTGTGTTCGGTCCCCTCGACGTGGAAGCCGTCGTCCTCGTCGGGCCGGACGACGAACGAGGAGATGCCCTTCCCCCCCGCGTCGGGGTCGGTCTTGGCGAAGACGACCACCGTGTCCGCCACGGAGCCGTTCGAGATCCAGAGTTTGCCGCCGTCGATCACGTACGAGTCGGGGTCGTTGCCGCCGACGGGTTCGGCAGTTGTCTCCATCGCGGGCACGTCGCTGCCGGCGCCGGGCTCCGAGAGGGCGAACGCGCCGATCTCGCGCCCCTCGGCCATCGGGACCAGATACTCCTCGCGCTGGCGCTCGTCGCCGAACTCGTAGACCATGTTACAGGCGAGCGAGACGTGCGCGGCGACGATGGTGCCCAGCCCGCCGCTGCCCCGCGATATCTCGACCAGGGCCTCGGGGTAGGCGTGGTAGTCGAGGCCGGCGCCGCCGTACTCCTCGGGGATGGGCATGCCCATCAGTCCGAGGTCGGCCATCTCGTCGACGAGGTCCCGCGGGAACTCGTCAGTCTCGTCGATCTCGGCCGCGCGGGGGACCACCTCCGCGTCGACGAACGCCGCGACCGTGTCGCGGATCTGGCGTTGTTCCTGCGTGAGCGCGAAGTCCATGACCCACTTCCGGCGCGGTCGCCCTTGACTGTTCGGCAAGGATTGATACGGTCGGTTGTACCGATTGACCGGTATTTCGCTGACCGGTTCGACGAAGCCCGGAAACGGTTCGCAACCGACCGCATGAAAGCGTTCGAGCGTCACATTTACATATACACCACGCCAGTATGCGGTGCAGAATGAGACAGCCAATATGCAAGGACGGGTTTTATTTGAACGATGCGTCTACGGGGAGATAGGATGGAAAATGCGGTCGGTACATCAGGAGATCCCCGACACGTTCGAACCCGGCAGTAGCCTTCTCGTCCTCTCGTCTTCCTTCGCTACGGAGGGTGCTGAAGTCTGTACTGAACTGCTGTCTCACGGGGATGGCGACGACAGACACGTCCTCTGTGTCACGTTCACGTGTTCGCCCGACGACCACTTCGTGAAGTGGCGCCGCCACGGCGCTGTCCCCGGACGCGCGGCGTTCGTGAACGTCGACGCGAACGGCGCGCGCTCCGCATTCACCGACGATCGAGACGTCAGCGCGACCGATGTCGACGCGACGGTCGACCACGTCGGGTCGCCGGAGAACCTGACCAGACTCGGCGTTCGGACCACCAACAGACTCGAAGAACTCGAAAATAATATCGAGGACCGCCGGATTGTCGTCTGTTTCGACTCGGTGACCGAACTTCTCCAGTACGTCGATGTCGACCAGGCGTTCAGGTTCTTCCACGTCGTGACCGACCAACTCGCCGAGTCCGGCGCGCTCGCACACTTCCACATGGACCCGCAGGCTCACGACGACGAGACCGTCGAGACGATTACGGCCCTGTTCGACGGCGTCCTCTCCATCGAAGACGACACCGTCGCGGAGTGACTCCGGTTCGACGAAATCCGGAACTGATCGACAACCGACCGTATCAGAGGTGTTCGGCGACCGCGGGGGCGGCGCTGACGCTGCTGACGGGGCGTTCGACGGTGTCGGTGCCGTGGACGGCGGCGACGCCGGCGCGGGCGAGTCGCGTCCGGGCGCTGGCGGCCAGCAGGGGGTGGACGCAGGTGACGAACACGCGGTCGCCGCCGCGGTCGTGGAGGCAGGCGATAGACTCGCTCATCGTCGACCCGGTGGCGACGATGTCGTCGACGAGGACGACGTCCCGTCCCTCGACGGCGGCGTCGCCGGGTTCGACCGCCACCTTGCCGGTGTCGTAGTCGCGGTCTTTCGCGAAGTGGTCGGTCGCCCCCCGGCCGTAGGCCTCCCGCACCGCGGCGGCGAGGTCGATGGCCCCCTCGTCGGGCGAGAGGAAGAGCGGGTCGGCCAGGTCGGCGGGCAGCGGTTCCGCGAGGCGGCCGGCGGCGTCGACGGCGACGGCGGGGACGTCGAAGAAGTCACAGACCGACCGCTCGTGGGGGTTGACCGTCAGCACCCTGTCGGTGCCAGTCGAGACGGCGCGGGCGACCGCACGGGCCGAGACGGGTTCGCCCGCGCCGAAGGTCTCGTCCTGGCGAGCGTAGCCCATATAGGGGAGAACCGTCGTCACCTCGCCGGCGCCGGCCTCGCGGGCGGCGTCCTGCAGCTGGAGGCACTCGACGTGGGCGTCGGCCGAGACGGTCGAGGCGACGACGACGGCCTCGTGGGCGTCGAAGTCGGGGACGCTCGCTTTCAGTTCGCCGTCGGGGAAGCGCTCGAACTCGACGGCCGCCAGGTCCCGCCCCGTCGTGTCGGCCAGCGCGGCCGCGAACGACTGCGAGGCCGAACCGCTCACGATCATGTGCAGGGGGTCGCCCCCGCGGTTCAACACCGTTTCGGTTGCGGGACCTGCGACCGGGTCACTCGACCGGTTCGACGTCGAACCGCCCCGGCGCGTCGACCAGTTCGCGGACTCGCTCGCGGGCGACCCCGGGGGAGGGCGCCAGCACTACCACCCCGTCGGCGTCGCCGCTCCTGGCCCGGTAGGCCGAGAGGTCGCCCTCGAACTCCGTGGCGTACGTCCGGAGGACGCCCCGGACCTCCCGTTCCAGGGTCGCCAGGTCCGTCTCGCCGGCCTCGAAGTCGGCCAGGGCGTCTTCGACGTTTCTGAGTGCCGAGATGCGGTCCATGTGGGGCTCTCCCGGGTCAGGTCGTCCGCAGGTGGTCGGTCCTGGGTTCGTACACCTCGCCCTTCTGTTTGAGTTTCTCGATCTCGTGTTCGGCCTTGTTCGTCTCCATGCCGATCTCCTCGGCGCGCTCGACCACCACGTCGACCGGCGCGCCCTCGTCGTACTCGTCCTCCAGGTCGTCGATGAGGTGTTTCAGGTTCTTGATGCGGTCGCGCTGACTCTTGGAGGTGCCCGCCTCGACGACGTCGGCGTCGAACTCCCCGGTCTCGGGGTCGACGCCGATGTTCTCCATCTGGTTGCGCACGATGTCGATGACCCGGTGGGCGTCCTCCTCGGTCACCCGGTCCGAGAGGCGCACCCGGGCGCTGGCCTCGGCCAGTCGCACCAGGGCTTCCAGTTTGCGGGCGGTCACCGGGACCGGCGCGTCCTCGTCCTGGCCTTCCATGCGCAGGTCGACGTAGAACTCCTGGATCGCATCGCGCGCCTCCTCGGTCATCGTCGGGAAGCAGTTGCGCTTGGCGTAGGCGACGTACTTGCGGAGCAGGTCGGCCTCGACCGTCGGCGCGACGTTGTCGGTGACGTTCTCGACCTCCTCGTCGCTGTAGTTCGAGGCGTTCACCTCCGTCCGGTGGGTGTGTAGCTCCCCCGCGTAGTTCGTCGTCAGGATGTGTTCGGCCAGTTCCCGGTCCTTGTCTTCGTCGGGCTGGTCGGTGACCGTGAAGATCAGGTCGAACCGCGAGATCAGCGCGGGTTCGAGGTCGATCTGCTCGCTGATGGGTTCGTACTGGTCGAACCGACCGTACTTGGGGTTCGCGGCACCGAGCAGCGAACACCGAGATTTGAGTGTCGCGTTGATTCCAGCTTTGTTGATGCTGATCGAGTTGTGGAGGACGACACCCTGGCTCACGAAGGTGTTCGTCGGTTCGACGGTCACGTCGTACACCCAGTCACAGGCGTACGTCGCCCGTCGCTCGAATTCGGCAAGGGCGTTCGCGACGACGGTCCGTGCCCGCTCGGCGAGAGCAGCGCGTCGCGCCTCGTCGTAGCCGCCCTGTTCCGCGTAGTGGACCGCACTGGTCGTCTCGTCGTCGAGTCGCTCGGCGAGTTGGCGGCCCGACCAGCCCGCGGCCGTCCGAACCTCGCGAAGGTCCGCCGCGGCGTCGAGAGCAGACCGAATCTCGTCGGCCCGCTCGTGCAACTCGGCGAGTTCGCGTTTCACCGTCTCTATCTGGACGCCGTAGTTCTCGTCGAGGTTCGGGCGGAACTGCCCGGTCAGTCGGAGGCCGAGGAGACGCCGCAGGTCGCGGAGTTCCGCGGCCGCGCTCGGCGGGAGCACGTCGTGGTGTCGCGGCGTCTCGACGCTGCGTTCGGCGAACGCCTGCGCTTTCTCGTGACGGTCGTCGGCGGGCTCGACCGCCTGCTCGACGAATCGCTCGGTCGAGTCGCCCATCACGTAGGTCTTCCAGGAGTCCTCGGTCGAGTTGTACTGGACGCGCGAGGCGACGCCGATCTTCGCCATGGCATCGGCGTAGTCCTCGGCGAGCCCTCGTGAGGCCGTCGAGATACACATCGCCTCGCTCTCGACGCCGCCATCGCCCGCGAAGGCGCCGACGAGGAACCGCCGGATCACCTCTTCGGAGGCCCCGAGAACTGCCAACGGCATCCGCTTGTCACGCGCGGTGTGCATCACTTCGGGGAAGTTCGACTCGAACCAGCGGTGGAGTTTCGTCGAAACCCAGCACTTCGTCACCGTCCCCGCGCCGTTCGTGTGGTCGCTACTCGACATCCCAAAGACGTCGGTCATCAACCGGTCCATCCGGTCGAGCAACCGCTCGTCCTGGTTCGAGAAGCCGATGTGATGTGTCGACCCAACGTAGGAGTGGCCCTCGGCGGTGAGGAACCCGAGGATTTCCCCCAGTTTCGGTGTCAACTCCTCGGGCAGGTCGACGTCTTTCTCCGTGCCGACGTGGGCTTCCTCGTCGAGCGCGACGGGTTCGGCGGAGTTCGGGAGTTTCCGGGGCGCGGGGACGAAGGCGCCTTCCTCGACGTCGCGCGCCTCGACTGTCCCGATCGCGCCGTCGTCCTCGACGAACATCGGATGTTCGGGCGTGACGAGCACGTCCCGGCCATTCGAAAACGTCACGCGCACGAACTCGTCGGGCGCCTCGTGGCGACTCACCCTGTCGACGCCGGTTTTCGTCGTCTCGTTCGTCTCCAGATCGACAGTGTGGACCCCCACGTCGTCGACCGGCAGTATCTCGCAGTCGACGCCGTCCGTGACCCTGTCCGGGTTGTCGGCCATGCGGTCGTCGATGAAGTCACCTATCTCGACGCGGCGACCATCGGAGAGCAGTATCTCCGAGTCCGGGTGGTACGACTGCTGCTCTAGCGCCTGGTGCATCGCGCTCCGGTCCTCGGAGTTGTGAACGACCATCCCGTTCGCGACGAAATTGTGCGTCCCCTCGACGGTCAGGTCGTACACCTTCGGCCGGGACCTCGCCTCGATGTCGTCGAGCAGTGTTCGAACCGTCGACCGCACCTCGTCGACGCGGTCTCGAGCTATCGCACGAACCTCGGAGAACTGGTCGGTCTCGACGACGCCGCGCGACCACCGCGAGAGCGTCGACTGGTCGACGCCGACCTCGTTCGCCACTGTCGTGAGCGAGATTCCGTGGTCGGCGAGCGTCGAACGGAGCGACTGCCACCCCTCGAACTTCGGGTCCGACGCGAGCAGGCCCCGGGCCTCCGCCACGGCTTCGTCCGCCCGACAGTCGAGGACGGTCGCGAGTTCCTCGCGTCGGACACGAGCCGTGTCAGTCCGGGAATCCGGCGAGACGCCGTCGACGGTCTCGACTCTGCGCCACTTGACGTCCCCGTACACGAGGTCACGGAGTGCCGTGAGGTCCGTCTCCGCGACCGACGTGACGACGTCGCGGAGTTCGAATCGGACCGTCTCTTTCAGCTTTTCGTCGTCGCCCCACCGACGGGATATCCGTTGCTGGCTGTATTCCGTCCCGTTTGCCAGTTCACGCTGGGAGACGTGGTGGGTGGTCCGGATCGATTCGAGACGCGTCCAGGAGAGGGATTCCGAGAGTTCGTCGCGATGTGCGTCGGCGCGACGTTTCCGTTCCTCGAACGCTTCGAGAATCGCTCTCCCGCGGTGGAAGGAGAGGTTCGCTTCCCCGGTTTCGAAGTTACAGTAGGTCACGTCATCGATCCCGCATTCGGACTGGTAGAGCCTGAGTGAATCCCGCGCCTCGGCGAGCAGACCGCCGCAGTCGGGGATCACGTCGAGGATGGTCCGGTCGCCGGAGACTCGCTCGACCGCGTCGGTCAGCGCCCGCTGTTTCCGGTCGAGCGTGAACCCGATACAGCGGTCGAAGGCCGTGAGCGACTCCGCGTCCGTTATAACAAGGACGTACACATCTCGTTTCTCGCTGCGTTCGCGTGTCTGGATCTGGCTCGATATCCCGAATTCGAGGAGGAGGTGTTTCGCGCCGAGGAGCAGGTCGTAACTCGACGAGAAGACCGTGACGTTTCGCTGGTCGACGCTCCCCTCGCTGTCAGCGAGTGCACGGAGGAACGCGGCTTTCG
This sequence comes from Halobacteriales archaeon QS_5_68_33, assembly GCA_003023785.1. Lineage (GTDB taxonomy): Archaea > Halobacteriota > Halobacteria > Halobacteriales > Haloarculaceae > QS-5-68-33. Next base: position 57,171 of record PXRS01000043.1, read on the forward strand.
TCGTCCGAGACGACTCGCTGACCGCCTCGGGGAGGCGTTTCCCCTCGTACGTTTCGAGGTTCATCCCGGCGTCGAGGACGGCATCGGCGTACTCCCGTCCGGACAATCGGACAGTCTCGACGCCGTCGGCGCGCTGTTCGCTCGGCGGCCGAACCGGGTCCGCGTCGAACGCCCCGCGACACGCCCGTTCGAAGTCCGCGAGCAACTCCTCTTCCCTGTTGGTGAACCGGATCCCGTACACGCTCTCGGACTGGTCGTAGTAGAGGTTGCCGTCGCCGGCCAGATAACCCAGGACGGCACCGAGAGACGGTGGGATACCCGCTTCGGTACCCCCCGACGGTTGTCGGTCCTTCAGCGTGGCAGTGCCCCCGTCGGTTGCCGGGCCTTGCAACGACTTCGGGACGTACACCCAGTCCCCCGCGCCGAGTTCGCTGGCCGGTTTCTCGATCCGTTCGCCGTTCTCGAAGACGAAGAACGGATGATCCGCCGTCCCTCTGATCTGCTCGCCGGTCTGCAGTGTCACCTGCTGCAGTTCTGCCGGTGCCTCGTATTCGTGGACGGCCGTGACCGGTCGCTGGACGAGCGATCCGCCATCGTCCATCGTCCAGACAGTCGCGTCAATTCCCCGGATCGTCCGGCCGTTCGATAGCTCCTCTATTTCGCCCTCTTTTGCCGCTCTGTGAGCGAACTCCCCGATCCGCGCGACGCGGTCGTCGAAGTGAACGAGCGTGTCACCGGTCACGCAACGCATTTTATCCAGCTCGTCGACAGCGGCGATCCCTTGGTCGGCCAGAACGAGCGCTCCAGCCTCCAAGGTCCACTGTTGACCCTCACCGAAGTCGTCTCTGACAGCCGCCGCCGTGAGCCCCGCACTCGACGATCCTTTCCCCGACGTGTAGACCGAGCGCGGCGCGATGTTGCGAATGTAAGAGAGCAGCTGGCTCTTCCCCGTCCCGGGATCCCCGATCAGGAGCATGTGGAGGTCGCCGCGGATGCGGGACTCGTCGGGGAGGTGTTTCGTGACGCCGGAAAAGAGCTGGAGGACGATGGCGAGTTTCTCCTGTTCGTAGCCGTGAATGGAGGGCGCGATGGCGCCGACCATCTTCTCGTAGAGGGTTTCCTCCTCCGAGAGGGAGATGATCTTGCGCTTGTCCTGTTCGGTGATGTCCATCTCCTCGAACTGTTCGTCCTCGATGGTGACGTCGACGCCGTCCATGTAGACGTCGAACATCGCGGACTTCTCGCGGTCGTTGCCCTGCTGGTCGAGTTTCAGGACGCCCGTAACGGTGACGTGGTCGCCGGCGGTGACCTCGCCGGTGATGTCGTCCTCGATGTTGACGTCGATGGCCTGGGGCGTCTCGCCGCCGCGGAGCCCCTCGGGGGACTCCTGGACCCGGATCTTCTGGGCGTCGACGAACTCCGACTGGTCGAAGTTGATCCGGAACGGGCCCTGGCGCTCACAGCCCTGGCACTCGTGTGGTTCCTGGAAGTCGCCGGTCTGCTGGGGGATGCGCGTGAGCGTCCCGCAGCGCTGACATTCGAAGGCGGCCTGGGTGATCTTGGGGCGGACGTCCGTCGCTTTGCGGACAATGCCCTGGACGCTGATGAGTTGCCCGCGGTGGTCGGCGCGGATCTCGCGGATGTCCGTGTGTTCGGGGAGGTCGCGAACGCGGACGTGGGCCTGCCCGAGTTTCACGTCCACGGGCAGGTCGTACAGCCGCAGCGCCTCCTCGGCGTAGTCCTGGAACTCCTCGGGGTGGGCGCGGTAGTCGTCGGCCAGGTCGGGGTCGAACCGGTAGAGGTCGTCCCAGTCGACGTGCAGGGACTTGCGCTCGGTAGGATACTGCTGGGCGAGTTCGCCGATGTCGTTCCGGTAATAGTTCCGGTAGAACTCCTCGAAGGCGTCTATCAGCTCGGTGTTGTCCGCGCGGGCCATTGACTGGGGCCGGAGTAAGTCGTCCTCGAACAAGAAGGTTCGCAAACCGGGGTGGAAGTGGACGCGCGTCACCCCCGACCGCTCCCGGACTGGAGGGCGCTAGTCGAGCGGCTCTCCGACCACCGACTCGACGCGGTCGCCGAGTTCGCCCGACCTGATGAGTTCCCGGGCCGCGTCGATGTCGCGGTGAAGCGGCCGGTCCTCGTCGAGGCCCTCGACCTCCGACCGGACCGACTCGTAGGCGGCGGTCGTTCCGACGCCAGGTGTCAAGTCGTCGAAAAAATCCAGCGCCTGGGCGCCACAGACGAGTTCGATACCGACGACGCCGAGCGTGTTCTCCACGGCGCGGCGGGCGGCCAGCGCGCTCTGTGCGCTCATGCTGACGTGGTCTTCCTGGTTCCCGCTGACGGGGATGTTGTCGACCGAGGGTCGCCCTATCGACCGGTTCGTGCTCACGAGGTCTGCGGCCGTGTACTGGAGGATCATGTAGCCCGACTGGAGACCGGGTTCGGGCGTCAGGAACGGTGGAAGCGGTGCCGCCTGGATGTTGGGGTTGAGCATGCGGTCGACGCGGCGCTCGGCGATGGCCGCCAGCTCGGTCAGGGCGCTGGTCAGGTAATCCAGGGGGAGCGCCAGCGGTTCGCCGTGGAAGTTCCCGCCCGAGATGACCGCCGACTCGTCGGTCCCGCTCGCGCGGTCGTCGACCGCCGACGCCTCGAACACGAGCGGGTTGTCGGTCGCGCTGTTGAGTTCGGTCGTCACCGCACTGCGAACGTGGTCGAGAGCGTCCCTGACGGCGCCGTGGACCTGGGGCAGACACCTGAGCGAGTAGGCGTCCTGCACGCGGTCGCAGTTGCGGTGGGACTCGACGATCTCCGACCCCGCCGTGACGCGGCGGACGTTGGCGGCGCTCTCGGCGTGGCCGTCGTGGGGCCGGACCGACTGGATGCTCCGGTGGGAACTCGCGGTCGTGCTCATCGTCACCTCGGTGGTCATCGCGCCGGCGACGTCCGCGGCACGGACGGCCCGTTCGGCATCCCTGACGAGCAGTGCCCCCAGCCCCACGGTGAGCTGCGTTCCGTTGATGAGCGCGAGGCCCTCCTTGGCCCCGAGTTCGACGGGGGTCAGGTCGACGCTCGCGAGCGCCTCGTCGCCGGGGAGCCGGGTCCCCTCGACGTCCGCCTCCCCCTCGCCGATCAGGACGAGCGCGAGGTGAGCAAGCGGCGCGAGGTCGCCGCTCGCGCCGAGACTCCCCCTGGACCTGACGACCGGGTGGACGCCGCGGTTTATCATCCCCATCAGAAGGTCGACGACGCTCTCGCGCACGCCCGAATACCCCTTGACGAGGGCGTTCAGCCGGGTCAACAGCATGGCCCGCACCTCCTCGGCATCCAGCGTCCGTCCCGTGCCCGACGCGTGGCTCCGCACGAGGTTGTGCTGGAGGGCGGGGATCTCCTCGGGGGCGATCCGCTGGTCGACGAGTTCGCCAAAGCCCGTGTTGACGCCGTATACCGCGAGCCCGGAGTCGACGACATCCTCGACCCGGGACCGGGACTCGCGGACGGCCTCGCGCGCCTCGTCGGTGACGGCGACCGACGCGCTGTCGCGGGCCACGCCCTCGACATCCGCCGGGGTGAGCGACTCGCCGTCGAGGGCAACCTCGCTCTCACTCACTGTAGACCACCTCCCCGCCTTTCACGACCGTTTCGACCGTCGAGACGCCGAAGTTGTACGGGATGTGGGCGAGTTCCGGGGCGTCGGCGACCAGGAGGTCGCCGGCCGCACCTGCGGCGAGTCGGCCGATCGATCTCCCCCGGTCGACCGCGCGGGCGGCGTTCGCTGTGGTCGCCCTGAGCGCCGCGGCGGGGTCCATGCGCATCCCGTGACAGGCCAGTTCCATCGCGAATTCCATGCTCTCGGAGCAGCAGTTCGGGTTGAAATCAGTCGCGAGGGCGACGGGCATCCCGGCGTCGACGAACGCCGCAGCGTCGGCGTAGTCGGTCGCGAGCGTGAACGCGGTCCCGGGGAGCAAGACGGGAGTCACGCCCGCCTCGTCGAGGGCGGCGACGTCCTCGTCGGTCGCCTGGAGCAGGTGGTCGGCGCTGGCCGCGCCGAGGTCGGCCGCGAGTTGCGCGCCGCCGGTCCGCTCGAACTCCTCGGCGTGGATCTTGGGAGTCAGGTCCGCCCCGGCGGCCGCCGTCAGCACGCGCCGGGACTGCTCGACCGAGAACACGCCCGCCTCACAGAACACGTCACAGAACTCGGCGATCCCTTGGTCGACGACCGCCGGAATCTGGGCCGCTACGACGCGGTCGACGTACTCCTCGGCGTCCGTCCCCGGGGGCACCGCGTGGGGGCCCATGAACGTCGGTATCAGGTCGACCGGGTGCCGGTCGTCGGCCTCGTCGATGGCCGCCAGCATCCGCAACTCGGTCTCGACGTCGAGACCGTAGCCCGACTTGACCTCGGCGGTCGTCGTCCCGTGGGCCAGCATGACATCGAGGTGGTCGAGCAGGTTCGACACGAGCGTCTCGAGGGAGGCCTCCCGGACTGCGCGGACAGTCCTGTGAATGCCGCCGCCCGACTCGAGGATCTCCTGGTAGTCGGCCCCCCGGAGCTTCGCGGCGAACTCGTCGGAGCGGTCGCCGGCGAAGACAGCGTGGGTGTGCGGGTCGACGAACCCCGGGAGCACGACCTTCCCCGACGCGTCGATGGCAGTCGACGCCGCGCCCGGCGGGTGGTCGCTGACCACCTCGTCGGTCGGGCCGACGGCGACGACTGCACCGTCCTCGACGGCCACCGTGCCGGCCGGAACGGTCTCGATGCCGCCGTCGTCCGGCGTGACGACCTGTGCCGCGTCGTGGACGAGCAGGTCGGTCATCGCCGGTCACGCATCGGGACATCGACGTTCGAGCGGTCGGCCTCGTCGAGCGCCACGTCGTAGCCGGCGTCGGCGTGCCGGATGACGCCCGTCCCGGGGTCGGTCGTGAACACGCGCGCGGCCTTCTCGGCGGCGAGGTCCGTGCCGTCGAGGACGACGTGGTTGTTCGAGTGGACGGCGTTGCCGATGCCGACGCCGCCGCCGTCGTGGACGGAGACGATGTCCGCGCCGGCCGCGCAGTTCAGGAGCGCGTTCAGGATCGGCCAGTCGGCGACAGCGTCGGAGTCGTCGCGCATGTTCTCGGTCTCGCGGTTGGGCGAGGCGACGCTGCCGGCGTCGAGGTGGTCCCGCGTGACGACTATCGGCGCGGTGATCTCGCCGGACTCGACGAGCTGGTTGATCCGGAGCGCGAACAGCGCCCGCTCGGTGAGTTCCTCGCGGTCGACCGGGAGGTCGCCTGCCAGCGGCGTCTCCGGGACGGGCGTCGTCTCGTAGCCCAGCCAGCAGACCCGGGCCGGGAGGCCCTGGAACTCGACCTGCTCCTGTGCGAGCTCGATCCAGCGCACGAGGCGGTCCTTCTCCGGGAACAGCTCCGTGACGGCCTCATCGGTCCGGTAGATGTCGGACTCCTCGCCTGAGAGGGCCAGCCACCGGAACGGCCCCTGTCCGCGACAGAACATCGGCCGGATGTACGCCGGCACGAACCCGGGGAAGTCGAAGGCATCCTCGCGGTCGCGCTCCGCTTCCACCTGGCCGCGGATGTTGTTGCCGTACTCGAAGGCGACGGCGCCCCGCTCTTGCAGTTCGAGGATCGCGTCGACGTGGCGAACCATCGTGTCGAGGCTCTCCTCGCGGTACCGTTCGGGGTCGCGCTCGCGTAGCGCGTCGGCCTCCTCGACGGTGTAGCCGCTCGGGTAGTAGCCCTCGATGGCGTCGTGTGCCGACGTCTGGTCGGTCACGACGTCCGGGACGAATCCCCGCTCGACGAGGGCTTCGTACATGTCGGCGGCGTTCGCGTGGACGCCGACGCTGTATGGCTCGCCGCTCTCGGCGGCCTTCCTGGTTCGCATCACCGCCTCGTCGAGGTCGTCGGTCATCTCCTGGCAGTACCCGGTGTCGATGCGGCGCTGGATGCGCTCGCGGTCGATGTCCGCGGCGAGACAGACGCCCTTGTTCATCGTGACTGCGAGGGGCTGTGCGCCGCCCATGCCGCCCAGCCCGGCGGTCAGGACGGTCCGGCCCCGCAGGTCGCCGTCGAAGCGCTCGCTCGCCAGTTCGGCCAGCGTCTCGTACGTCCCCTGAATGATCCCTTGAGTACCGATGTACGCCCACGACCCAGCCGTCATCTGGCCGTACATCATCAGCCCCTCGGCCTCGAGTTCATGGAAGTGCTCCCAGTTGTCCCAGTTGCCGACGAGGTTCGAGTTGGCGATGAGCACGCGGGGCGCCATCTCGTGAGTCCTGAACACGCCGACGGGCTTGCCGCTCTGGACCAGGAGCGTCTCCTCGTCGCCCAGCGACTGTAACTCCTCGACGATGGCGTCGTACGCGTCCCAGCTCCTGGCAGCCCGCCCGGTCCCCCCGTAGACGACGAGGCTCTCGGGCTCCTCGCCGACCTCCGGGTCGAGGTTGTTGTTGAGCAACCTGAACGCCGCTTCCTGGCGCCATCCCTCCGTCCGGAGGTCCGTTCCCGTGGGTGCTCCCTGGAGGGCCCGCCACGTCTCGCTGGTCGCGTCGCGCTGTCGGTTCTCGGGCATTACGTACGGATATCCGTCGTCGATCTCAACAAAGCACCCGCCTGCATATGGGGGGCAATTTAAATATCCGACGCGAGGGAGGCGGCTGTCAGACAAACCGGCGATCGGTCGCGGGTTCGACCGGTCGCGCGCGCTCAGACGCGACGAACGGTTTCACCGTCGACCTCGATGGCGTCGACGTCCGCCTCGCTCAGGGGGACCTCGACCTCGATCTCCAGGAGGTAGTCCTCGTGTGCGAGCTGGTCCGCGCCCAGAACCGTGTGACAGGGATACGGCTCGTCGAAGGTGTCGAGGTACACCTCCTTGTAGCCGTCGTAGTACCGGCTGTGTGGCTCGACGACGTGAGTCGTTACTTTCGCGACGTGGTCGAACCCTTTCCCGATGGCGTTGAGCAGGATGCCCACGTTCCGATAGGCCCTGCGCGCCTGCGTTCCGACGTCGTCACCGACGACGTTCGAGTCGGCGTCCATCGCGACCTGGCCGGCCATGTGGAACTCGTCGCCCGCGACGACCGCGTGGTTGTAGCCGATGGCCCGGGCGTCTTTCAGCTCCGGTGGGTTGATAACCAGCCTTTCCATGTCCGGACCTTCCCGCGGCGGACAAAAAAGCTGGTTTCATCTCCCCGAATGAGCTTCCGGGCGCGCTCGCACTCGCAGTCCGGCAGCCCCAATACTCAAAACGGTGGGCCCCCGAGGGTAGGCCGAGAACCAATGCCGACCGTCGAAGTGTCCCTCCCCGAGGACGTGTTCACCCAGCTAGAGCGGATGACCGAAGAGGAGTTCGTGAGCCGCGAGGCCGCCGTCGAGGAACTGCTGTCGATGGGGCTCGACGCCTACACCCGCGACACCGACGAGGACGTCGCCGAGACCGACATGGCCGAGGAGTACGCCGACGACATGTTCGACACCGCCGCCGACCCCGGCATGCGCGAGGAAGACGACGACTACTCCTTCTGATACGGTCGGTCCCACACAAGCGGGGCCGCTGTGCGGGCCCGAAAACCGCTGTCGTTTCCCGCGCGAGGGGTCCCGCCCTCCCGCGGTTCTCGCCGCTGTGGCGTCTTCGAAACCTTCAATTGTTCCCCTCGATTACGGGGGAGTGCAACCGGCCAGGCGGGTTGGTGGTCTAGGCTGGTTATGACACCTCCTTGACATGGAGGAGGCCGGCGGTTCAAATCCGCCCCAACCCACTTCTGAGTCCCAAACCGACGAGCAGTGCGAGCGGCATCGCCGCGAGCCTGCGAGCCACCGGGACGAAGAGTGGGTAGCCGGATCTGAACCAGGGAAGGGAGCGAGCGAAGCGGGCGGACTGACCGGGGTTCAAATCCGCCCCAACCCACTTCTTCTTCGCCAGGACTCCTTCGCCGAGAACGTCGATGGCGGGGTCGGTTTGGCGGTCGGGGCGACGCGGGAGGACGGCCCACCCGAACTGGAAGGGCGGCCCCAGCCTGTAACAACCTCAGGTCAGTACCGGCGTTCACTCGCTTCATCAAAACCGGTATCTGTGTGAAATCCGCCGTCGTTTATGTCTCTCTCGCCCGAATACGGGTCACCGTGAAAACGACATACCAACACTCCACGCTCAGCGACCAGTTGTATCTCCTCTCGGACCGGGACAGGCGGCGGGTGTTGTTTGCGCTACTGGGGGCCGAACCGGACGAGAGGGTCGACCTCCAGGAGATCGAACGCGATGAGTCGGACGCCTCGATGCACCACGTCCACCTGCCGAAACTGGCGGACGCGGGGTTCGTCGACTGGGACCGGGAGACCGGGGCCGTCACGCGGGGTTCCACGTTCGACGAAGTGAGGCCGCTACTGGAGACGCTTGCCGGCCACCGGGGCGAGGGTCGGCGGGACCGGGACCGCCGATGACCGTCGTCGGGACGCTCGTGCGGTCGCTCACCGGACGAGAGCAGGACGGGTCAGAACCCGGGTCCGGACCCGACGCCAGCGACGGGACCGACTCGGCGCTGTTTCACTGCCCGCGGTGTGACACCGTCTACATCGCCGGGGAGAAAGACACCTGCTCCGACTGCGGGACGGCCGTCAACCGCGTTCCGTCGACGCTGAGCGACTGGTGAACCCTACGGTGACGGGATGGCCCTGTCGAGGTTCCCGTCCCGGAGCATCCCGAGCAACACCGCTTTGAACCCCTCGTCGTCGGCGGACTCGACGACGCGGGTCCGTTCGGCACCGTCGGTCAGGCCGCGGACATCGACGCTGGTGTAGCCCCGGGTGAGACCCTCACGCTCGTCGACTGCGACGTGGTAGGTCGCCAGTTCCTCGCGGAGTTGGGGGTAGGCCGCGAGCGCGGTCGTGAGGCCGTCGGGGAGCGCGACGCTGTCGTCGTCGCCGAACGCGCGGGCCTGTTTGTTCACCTGGAGGAAGAACTCGGCCAGGTCGGTGTCGAGCGACTCGACGGCGTCGAAGAGGTCGGCCCCGAGGCGGTTGCGCTGGCAGAGCCCCCAGTCGACGAGCGTCACGTCGAACGCCGCGAGGGCGCGGTGGGCGGCGTCGGGGTCGACCCAGAAGTTGAATTCGGCGGCGGGGGTGACGTTGCCGGCGCAGTTGACGTTGCCGCCCATGACCCATACCTCGTCGACGAGGTCGGGGAGGTCCGGTTCACGGGCGTGGGCGAGCGCGAGGTTGGTCAGCGGGCCGATACACAGGAGGGATATCTCGCCGGGGGACTCCCGGCAGCGCTCGGCGATGACGTCGGGGCCGAACCCCGGAGCGGAGTCGATCTCGGTCTCGGGGTGGAGGTCACCGCCGAGGCCCCCGGCGCCGTGAACCTCCTCGGCGTGTTCGTACTCCTTGAGCAGGGGCGAGCGGGCGCCCTCGAAGACGGGGCGGTCGGCGGCGTCGACGAGCGAGAGGGTGTATTTGGCGTTCTCGACCTCGCGGTCGAAGGGGACGTTCCCGGCGACGACGGTGACGGCCTCGACGGAGAGTCGGTCGGTGAGGCAGGCGAGCGCGAGCGCCTGCGTGTCGTCGCCGGCGGTGTCGGTGTCGACGATGACGCGGTCCATACACCGGTATCGAGTTCCGGCACTAAGCCGTTCGGGGTCCGAATGGGTCGCCGTCGCGAACACGAGAACTGGTCGAGCGACGGCGAGGCTCCCGACCTGCACGGAGTCGGGTCGTCAGTCATCTCCGGGATTCGCCCGCCCGGCGAATCACCGGAACACAGCTACAACCGGCCGTATCAGGCCGCGTAGTCGTTGAGCGCGCCGACGGCCATGTAGTAGCCGACGAACACCAGCGAGAGCGCGAAGTACTTGACGCCGCTCTTGCCTGTCAGCGTCTCTACGTCCTGGTAGAACAACCAGAGCGCGTAGATGTTAGCCAGCGGGACGAACAGCATGACTGTCCGGACGACCGGGCTGAAACCAGGGTCGAGCTCCGACTCCTTCGCGAACTCGGTGTGGTACTGGTGGGTCACGTACAGCCAGTAGAGGCCGAACGTGATGATGCTCAACAGCAGGACTTTGACGACGCTCCGTTGTTTCACTCCCATTTCGTGACACTCCGAACACCTGTTATAGAGCACATATAATAAAACCAGTGGTAACAAAAAACGCGTGCCGGGAGTCATACGGTCGGTTGTAACTCGGTTCCGGATGTCGTCGAACCGGTCGGCGAAATACCGGTACATCGGGACAACCGACCGTATGATTCTTCGGCGCCCCGCTGCGCTTCCGGACCCACGCCGATCTGCCGTCCCTGGCGCTGATGTTCCCGCTGGGGGTCGTCTCCCTGCCGGTGTTCACCGTCGGACCAGCAGATATATTGACCGGCGAGTGCTGGCACACGGGTATGGACGCGGCGCTGGGGCCGCCGGCGAAGATGGCCGACCGCGAGGACGAGCTGACGCCGATGATGGCCCAGTACTTCGAGCTGTGTCGTGCCTACGACGACTCGCTCGTGTTCTTCCAGGTCGGCGATTTCTACGAGGCCTTCTGCGAGGCCGCGGAACGGGTCGCGCGCCTCTGTGAGGTGACGCTCACCAAGCGCGAGGACAACACCGGCGAGTACCCGATGGCAGGGGTCCCCATCGACAACGCCGAATCGTACATCGACCGGTTGCTCGACGCCGGCTACCGGGTCGCGGTGGCCGACCAGGTCGAGGACCCCGACCAGACCACCGGCGTCGTCGAACGCCGGGTGACCCGCGTCGTCACCCCCGGAACGCTCACCGAGGACGAACTCCTGGGGAGCCCCGACAACAACTTCGTCGCCTGCCTGACGGCTGCAGGGACCGACCTCGCGAACGCCGGCGACGCCGGGGCCGACACCTACGGCCTCGCGCTGCTGGACGTCTCGACCGGCGACTTCTACGCGACGAGCACGGGCCGCCGCGGGACGGTCCGGGACGAACTCGGCCGCTTCGGCCCCGCGGAGGCCATCGTCGGGCCGGACGCGCCCGCGGCGGTGTTCGCCGACGACTGCATGGTCTCGCCCTACGAGCGGCGGGCCTTCGAGGCCGGGCCGGCCCGCGAGCGGGTCCGGGCGTACTTCGGCGGGCCCGACCGGGTGCTGGCCGACGACGCCCAGGTCCGGGCCTGCGGGGCCCTGCTGGCCTACGCCGAGTACACCCGCGGCGGCCTCGCCCCCGAGGACGCCCGCTCCGGCCTGGTCGACCCCGAAGAGGTGCACGGCCCCGAGGCCGGCCCGGAGGACGACACCGGAGCGGGCGAGCGCGAGGCACGCCTCGACTACATCAACCACCTGACGCGGTACGACCCCCGCGAGTACATGCTGCTGGACCGGGCCGCGCTGGAGAGCCTGGAGGTGTTCGAGGCGCGCGCCGTCCACGGCCACGAGAGCCGCACCCTCGTCGAGGTGGTCGACGAGACGACCTCGGCGCTGGGCCGGCGGAAACTCGACGACTGGCTGCGCCGCCCGCTGCTCGACGAGGAGCGCATCGCGGCCCGCCACGACGCCGTCGAGGGGCTGGTCGCCGCGCCGGCCGTCCGCGAGGAGCTCGCCGACCTGCTCTCGTCGGTCTACGACCTCGAACGGCTGGTCTCGCGGGTCTCGCGCGGCCGGGCGACCGCCCGCGACTTGCGGTCGCTCCACGACCCGCTCGCGGTCGTCCCCGACGTGACGGCGACGCTGGCCGACGCCGACTCCGACCGTCTCGCCGTTCTCCGCGAGCGCCTCGACCCCCTGAAGGACGTTCGCGAGCGGGTCGACGAGGCGGTCCGGGAGGAACCGGCGGCGGAACTCACCGAGGGCGGGATCCTCAAGCCCGAGTACGACGCGGAACTCGCCGACCTGCGGGCGACCGAACACGACGGGAAGTCCTGGGTCGACGACCTCGAAGCCCGCGAGCGCGAGCGGACAGGCATCGACTCGCTGAAGGTCGGGCACAACACGGTTCACGGCTACTACATCGAGGTGACCGACCCCAACCTCGACAGCGTGCCCGAGTCCTACCAGCGCCGCCAGACCCTGAAGAACTCGGAGCGGTTCGTCACGCCCGAACTCAAAGACCGGGAAGGCGAGATCATCCGCGCCGAACACCGGGCCGACGACCTCGAATACGAGCTGTTCTGCGAGGTGCGCCGCGCCGTCGCGGCGGAGTCCGAGCGGATCCAGGCGCTGGCCGACCGCCTCGCGCGTCTCGACGCGTTCGTCTCGTTCGCGTCGGTCGCCGCGAAGTTCGACTACGCGCGCCCCGAGGTGGGGAGCGACGGGTTCGACGTCGTCGACGCGCGCCACCCGGTCGTCGAGCGGACCGAGGAGCGGTTCGTCCCCAACGACGCCCGCTTCGACGAGGAGGCCTTCGTCGCGGTGATCACGGGGCCGAACATGAGCGGGAAGTCGACGTACATGCGCCAGGTCGCGCTCGTCTCGGTGCTGGCCCAGGCGGGGAGTTTCGTGCCCGCCGCCGAGGCGCGCGTCCCGGCGGTCGACAGAGTGTTTACCCGCGTCGGCGCCAGCGACGACATCGCGGGCGGGCGGTCGACGTTCATGGTCGAGATGACCGAACTCGCGACGATCTGTCGCCACGCCACCGAGGACTCGCTGGTCCTGTTGGACGAGGTGGGACGGGGGACCAGCACCGCCGACGGGTTCGCCATCGCCCGCGCGGTCACCGAATACCTCCACGACGAGGTGGGCGCGACGACGCTGTTCGCCACGCACCACCACGACCTGACCGCCGTCACCGACGAGTTGCCGGGGGTGTTCAACCTCCACTTCGAGACCGACCCCACGGGGGAGGGGGTCGCGTTCGACCACGCGGTCGCGCCCGGCGCCGCCAGCGCCTCCTACGGCGTCGAGGTGGCGAAGATGGCCGGCGTCCCCGACCCCGTGGTCGAGCGCTCGCAGGCGGTCCTCGACGCCGACGCCGCCGCGACCGACACGGCGGCGGACGGCGAAGGCACACCGACGGCCGACCCGCGAACGAACGGCCACGGGGAGGACGTCGAGACGACCGCCCGGGTCGCCGCGGAACTCGAGGAACTGGACGTGGCGACGATGACGCCGCTGGAGGCGCTGAACGCCCTCGCGGAACTCAAGGCGGAACTCGACGAGTGATGCCAGCGCTCCGGTGGCTGTCTCGGGGTTCTGGAGACGCACGTCCCCGACCGTCGACGAGCACGCTCGCGCGCTCGTGTCCGACAGCATGCGTTACTCGCCACCGGTCGGGTCGAGGGCGACGAACTCCAGGCCGCGCTCGGCGAGCATGCGCCGCGCCCGGTCGGTCACCGACGGCGCCACGAGGATCCCCCGGACCTCCGCCTCGGCGTGGAGGTCCCGCTCCAGCGCGTCGACGTAGCGGCCGAGTTGCCCGACGGCATCGGGCCCGACCCGCCGGCGCTTGAGTTCCAGCACGACGGTGCGGCCGTCGCGGTCCTCGCCGTAGACGTCGACCGCGCCGGCAGGCGTCGAGCGCTCGGTCGCCAGCGGCGCGAACCCCGCCTCGACCAGCGCAGGGTCGTCGAGGATCCGCTCGCGCAGGTCCGCCTCCGTCCCCGCCAGCGAGAGGTCGCGCTCGTCGGTCAGGTCGAAGGCACCGGCGTGGACCACCCTGTCGAAACGCACCAGCAGGTGCTCCTCGGGGGTCTCGCGGTGGCTCTCGACGACGAGGCCGCCGTCGTCGACGCGCGCCTCGTGTTCGCAGTCGGGGGGCTGCCAGTTGACCGGTTGCTGGCCCTCGTCGGTGTGGACCAGCGCCGACCCGTCGGGTTTGAGCAGCAGGTGGCGCTCGCCGGGGCCGAGCGTGCTCGCCGCCCGGCCCTCGTACTCGACAGTGCAGGACCCGACGACGGTCACCACGGCACCTTCCTCGACGCCGCGGCTCACCAGGTCCCGCGCTGCCGCGAGGTCGGGCCGGGTCAGCGTCTCGACGGCCGTCGCCGTCTCGTCGTCGCCTGCCACGCCCGGCCGTTGGCCGCGGGCCGGTAAAAACCGTCCGTCACGGGAGCGGTCCCGCGTCGGGGTCGGGCGGGACCCACACCACCTCCCTCGCGTCGGGATGGCGGGCTAGGAACGCCCGCACGTACGAGTCCGCCATCGGCCGCGGGACGAAGCCGGCGTCGACGGCGTCGCCCAGGACCTCCCGGGCGGTCCGGAGGTCGGCGTCGAGTCGGCGCGCTCGCCGGCCGTCGGGAACCGGGACCAGTGCCGTCGCTGTCGCCGCCGTCCGGTCTCCGGTGGGTCCGGGCCGTCCCGCGAGCGTCGGGACCGCGAGCCGACAGACCAGATAGGAGCCCTCACCGTGGACGAACAGTACCTCGTCGCCGGGGGCGAGCACCGAGAGGACGCCGGCGGCGTCGCGGCTCTCGGCGACCGGCCGGTCACCCTCCCGGAGTTCGGGGACGCCACCGGACGGGGCGAACGCGGCGAGGCCGTCCCGCCGCGTGCGGTAGCAGTCGTAGCGACCGTTGCCGGTCGGGACGGCGTGGAGCGCGCGGTGTCCCACGCCCCGGGATGGTCGCGCCCTGCCGGATAAAGTCTCATACGGATTATTGTAGATTATTTTCGGATAGCGCCGACCCCGGGGTCGGCACGTACCGGTAAATCGCTACAATAATCCGTCTCAGGCGCAACCTCGACGGGGCGTCACCCGCCGCTGACCGGTGGGAAGAGCGCGAGTTCGTCCCCCTCTTCGAGCGGCGTCCCGAACCCCTCGGCCTCCGTGAAGGGGTCGGCCCCGTCGTGGAGCAGGCGGACGTGGTCGTAGAGGTCGCCTTCCTCGTCGAGGACTTCCTCCTCCAAGGCGGGATGGGCCGAGAGCAGGGCGTCGAAGGCGTCGCCGACCGTCGCTCCGTCGTCGAGGTCGACGGTCACCTCCGTGTCCCCGGCGGCCTCCGCGAGGGTCGCGAAGAGTCTCCAGTGCATGTCCGTGAGAGGGGGACCCCCGACAAAGAGCGTTGCGTTCACTCCCGCCGCGTCTCCGTCCTCGGGACCCGACCCGTCGTCGGCGTCGGCGCCCTCGGGGTCCGCCGTCCCGCCGGCAGGTTCGACGGTCGTCGCGTCGTCGTCGGGCGTATTCGGACCGTCGCCCGACCCGGACGGGCCCGGTGACGCGTTCTGACCCCCCGTTAGTTCCGGTCGACGATGGCGATGTCGGCATCGACGTCTTTGATCCGCTCGAACGTCGGCGGCGAGACCAGCCGCGAGGCCGCCGTCCGCTCGCGGCTCGCGCCGATCGTCACGAGGTCGAAGTCGCCCGTCGTCTCCGCGAGGTACGCCTCGATCGACTGCGTCGAGACGCGGGTCTCGAAGGTCCCCTCGAAGGGGTCGACGAGGTCCGCGAGCATCTCCTCGCCCCGGCGGCGACCCCGGGCGCCCGTGACGCAGGTTGCGACGCTGACGCGCCCGCGGCGGCCGGTCAGCCGGGTGGCGAACTCGATCATCCCGTGGGCGACGTCACTGGCCCGCCGTACGGGGACGAGCACCCGCCGCCAGCGGGTCCGACCCGCCCGCGAGCGGTGGACGAGCACGTCCGTCCGCCCCCGGAACAGCCCCCGGACGAACGGCGAAAGTTCCCCGTCGCGTTCCTCGTAGGGCGCCGCGACGAGGTCGCAGTTCGTCTCCGAGGCGACCTTGCGGACCGTCGCCGCCGCCGACCCGCTCCCGACCGCCGCGACGGCCACCTGGCAGGGCACGCCCACCTGCGTCTCTATCTCGGAGGCCCGCCGTTCGAGACGCTCGACCGCGTCCGAAACCGTACGAGGGACGCCGTCTTCGTCGTCCTCTCGGGGACCCACGGCGTCACCCGCCGTGTCGGCATCCCCGCCGTCGGGAGCGAGCGCCGAACCGCGGCGGTCGGCGAGCAGGCCGCGCTCGGTCGCCGCGGCGTCGGCGTCGCCGGCCAGGTCGAGGAGGACGACCTTCCCGGCATCGTGGGCGCCGGCGAGGCGGGCGGCGAGCATCGCCGTCGAATGGGGGTTCTCGCCGCGCATCGGCACGAGCACCCGGTCGTCGCCCTCGACGGACTCGTAGAGGAGGGTCGCCCGCCGTTCGTAGAAGCGCTCGCGCCACACGTAGAAGACCGCCGCGACGATGCTGCTCGCGACGAAGACCGAGAGCGTGAATGTCAGTTCCCGGCCGGCCGGGACCAGCAGCCCCAGCAGCGCCGTCGAGTAGGCCGCCGGTTCCTCGACGGCCAGCGCCCACGTCACCGCCCCGGTCGCGAAGACGGCCAGCGCCGCCTCCGCCGCGCCGACGCTCAGGCTCCCCGCGCCGTCCGCGAGGCCGACGGCACCGCTCGCCGCCAGCGCGCCCCAGCCACAGAGCGCGCCGACGGTGAGCCCCGCGACGAACTGCGCCGGCGAGGCGTACCTCCCCTCCGGGTTAGCAAAGAGCGTGTACGTCCCGGCGGCCAGCGGCGGGAAGAGCAGAAAGGACAGCGAATCGAGCGTGTTCGACAGCGCCGTCACGAGCGCGACCAGCAGCGGCACGAACACCAGCACCGAGAGGTGGACCACCGACTCGGTGCGCTCGACCCAGCGCCGCAGGTCCCGCAACTCGCGGCGCTCGACCCGCCGGGCCCTGGCCAGCGCCGCGTCGACTCTGTCGCGCCAGGACCCGCGCATACCCTCCACTACTTCGCTCGCCCCTGAAAAATCGGCCGACCCGTCGGCCCGAGCGGGCCCGGTCGGCGTCGAACCCCGCCTTCAGAGCCGCGCCGCTGCGTCGAGCGCGATATCGATGGCGCGCTCGACGTTGTTCTTCGCCTTCTCGGGGAGTTCCTCGTCGTCGGTCTCGCCCTTCTGGGTGCCCTCGACGAGGTTGCCGTCGACGGTGCAGATGGCGCCGGCCCGCAGTCCCTTCCGGCGCGCGAGGGTGAACAGCGCGGCGGCCTCCATCTCGACGGCGAGCAAGCCGGCGGCCTCCCAGTCGTCGACGTACTCGTCGGTCTCGGCGTAGAACGCGTCGTCGGTCGCGATGGGGCCGATGTGGACGCCGTAGCTCGCGGCTCCGCCGTCGGCTCCGGTCGCGGCCGTGCCGGCCGCGCGCTCGCCGGCAGCCTCCGCGCCGTCGACCAGCGCCGAGAGCGTCTCGTAGTCCGCGACGGCGGGGTACTCGACGTCCTCGTAGCGTTTCGTCGTCCCCTCGTTTTTCGCGGCGGCCGTCGCGACGACCATGTCACCGATCTCGATGCTCGACTGGAGCGCCCCGATGGTGCCGACGCGGACGAACGTCTCGACGCCGACCGCCGCGAGTTCCTCGACGGCAATGGTCGCCGACGGACAGCCGATCCCGGTCGAACAGACAGTCAGGTCCCGGCCCTCGTAGGTCGCGTTGACGAGCCTGTACTCGCGGTTCTCGGCGACGCGTTCGACATCCTCGCACTGTGCGGCGATGCGCTCGACGCGCCCCGGGTCGCCCGGCACGAGCGCCAAGTCGTGGACGTCGCCCGCCTCGACGAGCAGGTGCGGCTGTTTGGCCATGTGCGCTCCTGTGTCCGGGGCCGGGAAAACGATACCTGTCCCGGCGTGCTACGCCCCGCCTTCGAGGGCATCGAGTTTCCGCTGATACGGTCGGTTGTACCGATGTACCGGTATGTCGCCGACCGGTTCGACGAGATCCGGAAACGACTTACAGCCGACCGTACGAGGGCCTGAGCGAGGAGTGACCGCGGCGAGCGTGCGAGGGGTCAGCCCTCGACGAGGCGTTCGAGGTGCTCGGGCGGGACCGCACCCCGGGCGGCGTGGCCGTCGTAGACGAACGTGGGGACGCCCGTGATGCCCCGGCGCTGGGCCTCGGTGAAGGCCTCGCGCAGGTCGTCGCGGCGCTCGTCGTCGTCGACCGCCTCGCGGATCTCCTCGCCGTCGAG
>PXRS01000043.1:75202-80347 GCA_003023785.1 Halobacteriales archaeon QS_5_68_33
GCCCGGAGGTCGAACGGCCGCCAGTCGATTTCCAGTTCCGCCTCGCGCGTCTCCCGGTACTCGCCCAGCGACGCCCGCCCGAGATAGCAGAACGGGCAGACGTAGTCAGAATAGACGGTGATGCGCTCGTCGCCGCCGGTCCGTTCGTCGGTCTGGCTCATGCCCGCCGGTAGGGGAGCGAGTCGGAAAAGGGCCGCGCGAACGGGCGGCCGGACCGCCCAACGGCTCGACCGAGGGCGTCCGTCGACTCGACGGGGGACGCCCGTCGTCTGCGCGGCGCTGGCGAGTTGAAAGGGCTTTTCGGCGCGGGGGCGTACTCGGGATATGGACGAGTTCGCGGCCGAGACGAAAGTCGAGTGGCGCGAGTGGGGACCCGAGCCGTTCGCCGCTGCCGGGCGGTCGGGCAGGCCGGTACTGCTCGCGCTGACCGCGCCGTGGTCGGCTGACTGCCAGGAGATGGACCGCACGACCTACGCCGAACCCCGGGTCGCCGCGAACGTCAACGACGGGTTCGTCCCCGTCCGCGTCGACATCGACCGCCACCCCCGGGTCCGGGACCGCTACAACATGGGTGGGTTCCCCTCCACCGTGTTCACGACGCCCGAGGGCACCGTCATCACCGGTGCGACCTTCCTCGGCGTCGACGGCTTCCGCGAGATCCTGGACGCCGTCCGGCGCACGTGGGACGGGAAAGGCGCCGAGGCGGGGTCGGTCCCCCGGCCGCTCCGGAACGCCGGCCCGCCGGGCGGCGACCTCTCGGCCCGCGTCGAGGAGCACATGGTCGAGCAACTGCTCGCGGCCTACGACGACGAGTTCGGCGGGTGGGGCACCGGCGTCAAGTTCCCGCTCCCCCGCACCGTCGAGTTCGCGCTCGTCCGGGCCCGCGACCAGGCCACGCGCACCCTCGACGCGGTCCGGACCCGCCTCGCGGACACGGTCGACGGCGGCTTCTTCCGGTTCGGGCGGGACCGCAACTGGGGGCACCCCCAGCGGGAGAAACTCGCCGACGAGAACGCCGCCCTCGTGCGGGCGTTCGCCCACGGCTACCGCTACACCGGCGAGGCGGCCTACCGCGACACCGCCGTCCGCGGCGTCGAGTATCTCACCACCGACCTCTGGACGGGCGAGGGGTTCGCCGCGAGCCAGGGCGGCGACGACGCCTACTACCGCCTGGAGGCGACCGAACGCGCCGACGCCGACCCGCCGGCGGTCGACCCGACGGTGTTCGCGGGCCACAACGCCCTGGTCGCCGACGCGCTCCTGACCGTGGCGGCCTACACGGGCGACGAGCGCGCCCGACAGTACGCCGAGCGCGGCTTCGACGCCGTCGGCGACCTCGTCCGCGAGGACGGCGCCGTCGTCCGCTACCGCGACCCGGGCCGCGGAGAGACGGGCGCCGCCGGCCTCCTCGTCTCCCAGGCCCGCGCGCTCGCCGGGCTGACGACGGCGGGCCAGGTGCTCGGTGACCCCGGACAGGCCCGCGCCGTGGCCGACTACGCTATCGACGAGTTGCAGGCCGACGCCGGGGCCTTCCGCGACGGGCCGACCGAGGGGCCGGGACTGCTCGACCGGCCGCTGTACCCGCTCGATACGAACGCCGAACTCGCCGACGCGCTGCTGGACCTGTGGGCGCTCACCGGCGAGGACCGCTACCGGACGGCCGCCCGCGAGGCGCTCGCGGCCTTCGCCGACGCCACCGACCGGATGGGCGTCGAGGTGGCGGGCTACGCGTCGGCGGTCGCCCGGGCGCGGGACCCGCGGGTCGTCACAGTCAACACGCCGGCGGGGAGCGACCTCCACCGCGCCGCGCTCCGCCTCGCGGACCACGAGACCGCCGTCGCGCCCGCCGACGACCGGGCGCCCGACGGCGAGGCGGTCATCCTCCTCGACGGCGAGGAACGCGGCAGTGCCGGCGACCCCGCCGCGCTCGAAAACGCGCTCACCGACCCCGAGTGATACGGTCGGTTGTCAATCAGTTCCGGATTTCGTCGAACCGGTCGGCGACATACCGGTACATCGGTACAACCGACCGTATGATGGTGGTTCGCACGAGCAGTTACCGGTCTTTCGGCCGGACACCCGGCTGACGAGGCATCTCCCGGCCGGTCCGGCGAGGCGTCGGAGCAGCACTCGTGAGAAACACTACGAGGGCCTCACCGGCGCGAAACGGGGATCCGACCGGACGCGGCCCGCGACCACTCTCCCATCGTGTAAACGTTCGAAACGTTTTTGTCGAGGTGGGGCCGAAGACGTTCGATGGCAAGCCTGAGGGACCTCGGCCTCTCGGAGTACGAGGAGCGTGCCTACCGGTCGTTACTGGAGACGGGGCCGACAACAGCCAAGGAGTTGTCACGGACGAGCGACGTTCCGATGG
This sequence comes from Halobacteriales archaeon QS_5_68_33, assembly GCA_003023785.1. Lineage (GTDB taxonomy): Archaea > Halobacteriota > Halobacteria > Halobacteriales > Haloarculaceae > QS-5-68-33. The sequence goes on from PXRS01000043.1 coordinate 77,577, forward strand.
GGCGGATCTACGACGTGTTGAACAGCCTGGAGACCCACAGCCTCGTGCGGAGCCAGGCGGCGAGCAGGCCGAAGAAGTACGTCGCCGTCGAGTCCGAGACGGCCCTGGACAGGCTCCTGGAGTCGAAAAAGGGCGAACTCGAACAGCGGGCCGAGCAGTACGAGCAGGTGGTCGACGAACTGGTCGACGAACTCGACGCGGCGGACCCGGTCGAGGAGCCGTTCTGGACGGCGGCGGTCGGGCCGACCGAGGCCGTCGACCTGCAGGTCGAGCGGCTCGACGCCGCCGACGGGAGCATCGTCATCGTCGCTTCCTCGCTGGTCCAGCAGTTCGACGCCGACGATCTGGCGGCGCGGTTCACCGCCGCCCTGGAGGACGCCCTGGAGCGCGGCGTCTCGGTGTCGGTCCTGTTGACGCCCGAACTCGTCGACACCCTGCCCGAGCGCGTCGGCGAGCGCTACCGGTCGACCTACCAGTCCCACGAGCGCTTCGAGGCCCGCACCAGCCCCGAGGTCTCCGGGACTTTCGAGATCATCGACGACACCGAGGTCTGCATCGAGGTGCCCCACCCGCTCACGCAGGACGAAACCTTCGCCGTCATCGACCTGAAGGACCCCGAGTTCGCCGCCGACGTCCGCGCCGAGTTCGAACCCCGGTGGGGGGCCGCCCGGGAACTGCGGCTGTGAACCCCACAAACTGACACAAAAATAATATATTATAGTGGTGATCTTACATCGCTTGTGAGGCATCTATTTATATGATTCCGGTGATTATCAGGGCTCCTCCTGTGATCCGAGTTAGTTTTGTCCCTGATTCTGTGATTTTGGAATCTTTCGAGGTGAGAAACTGCGATCGGAAACCAAAACCTGGAAAGAGAAAGTTAAGGATACCAAAAAGAATAGCCAAGCCCCCAAGAACGTCGAAGGTACTCATATCATGGATCTATCTGTGATTCAGTAAAAGTATGTCGGCTAAACTGTGAATCAGCGTTTAATCTCGGGCAACTCAGGCCAACACGACTCGTACACATAATTGAGGAGGGATCTTATTTCACAGGATATGAATATTCCTATCGCATGGAGCAGTTGGCAATGAATGTCAGACAGCCATCGACGTCGATACGTCTGATATTCCCCACGTCAAGATGTCACCCGATAGATCGAGCCTTGATGCTTACTGTTTTTCAAGGAAGTGTTCCAGCACTATTGTGACTGCCCATTTAATCTCCTTGACTGCGATAACCGTCGAGAAACGTCGGGCGACGGTCACTCGTCGAAATTTGGTTCGGCCTGCTGAAATACCGAATCATGCTGTTCAGACACCGGTTCCGCTGCTATAGTTCATTAGAATTGGGTGGGATGTAGAACGATTAGAACGCTTCTACTGGCTGATTAGAGATTCCAGCATTGAGTGTTATTTCTCTCATGTCAGCGTGTATTTTGCCTCTCACGAGGAATCAGTAGTATCCGATTCAGACCATGTGAATACTTCTGCATGCCCGTCTAAAATCAATCAGCAGCTAGCTCAAAGTCTTCCCGCGCTCTTATGTTCCTCCAAAACTAATACTCTCTCATAAGACCTTGGGAAAGATATTTACCAATTCTATAGGTGAGAATATAATATGTCCCTTCGAACTCGCCGCCAGGTACTTGCTGGTGGTGCGACCGCTCTCGTTGCCAGTCTCGCCGGGTGCGGGCTCGTCACTGACCGCCTTCAGTGGATGGCTGGCTCCGGCCAAACCACGACCCCGACAGCTGTTGATGATATGCTCTACTTTGGTATTAACAAACCGGATCAAGACGCAGGAACTCTTGCTGCACTCAACCGGTCTGATGGATCTACCAATTGGGAGTATCAGACCACCGGCAATGTTGAGTCACAGCCGGCCGTCGTCGACGGGACAGTGTACGCTGGTGACTCAGAGGGCGCCCTGTACGCAGTCACAGATGGATCCGAAGATTGGTCATTTACGAAGCCCTTCACCTCAGTTGGGACTCCAGCCATAACCGACAACACGGTTTACGCGAAAGGTGGGCCTCTCCTGTTCGCTGTCAACCGTAAATCGGGTGAAGAAGAGTGGCGCTTCGAGACAGTTGGGTCCGAATACCCAAAACCAGCTGTCGCCAGTGATATGGTGTACATCCGGAGCAACGGTTCAGTTTATGCCGTTGACCGAGCCAGTGGAACAGAACAGTGGACGTTTGATGGCGGTGGAAATCGCCTTACTCTTGTTGACGACACGATCTATATCGGTGATTCTGATACGGGCGCCCTCATCGCGTTGGATCGAATGAATGGTGACGTTCGATGGAAAGAAACTGGCGCCCCGGCAAAAACACCGATTGCTGCCGGCCAACATCTCTACACGGGCGATAGCAAGCAATTTGCCAGCTATACGATGCAGGGTGACCGAGCGTGGAGGACCGAATTCAGTAATGTCAGCACGACCGGGATACCGACGGTTGCCCACGATTCCGTGTATGTTACGACCTCGTCTAGAGATAGAGGGGAGTATCTCCGTTCTCTGACCCAATCGAACGGAGACTCACAGTGGAAGAAGTTGCTTGATCACCCGAGTCTCGGAGCGCCTGCCACAAGCAAGAATCATATTTACGTGCCGGGAAACAGGGGACTGTATAGTCTTACGGTCAAACCGAAGCTCGCGTCATTCTAGCCCGATCCTGTGCACAGGCTTCAATCAGCACCCCCCTAAGAACGATCGAAACCGCACCAACCACTCGCCACAGGTTCTCCCAGCGTCACTTATCTTC
>PXRS01000044.1 GCA_003023785.1 Halobacteriales archaeon QS_5_68_33
GACCTCTACGTATGGGAGTTCTATGACGATATCTCCGAACTCAGGGCGTACCGTGAACGGGCAGCCTCACTCTTTCTCTCTGATTATACCCACAACGGCGATCGGTACGTTCAGACAGATCTCCCGGCAACCCCGTTCGCTGACCGAGCGTTTGACCTTGTCCTTTCGGCTCACTTTCTGTTCCTTTATGACGACCGACTCTCCTACGAGTTTCATCTCGACACGGTGCTAGAGTTACTCCGAATCAGCGGTCAACTCCGACTGTTCCCGCTTCATGGCTTCGATGCTGACCAGTCCGACCTCGTTACGAAGCTCGTCGAGAGCCTCCAGTCAGCGGGCTACACCACCGACATCCGAGTGGTCCCGTTCGAATTTCAGCGTGGTGCTAACGAGATGTTGGTCGTTGAGTAGGTGACGACACGCTCGTTCGGAGACGACAGTATCCGGTAGCGGCTGGAATGAACCTCAGATGTTGTCATATTTCCTGCTGCATAGAGCCTCTATATTTTGCACTACGTTCCGTAACTATATCTATTTCAATACTTCACCGCCCGGCTTGTACCGCAGCAAATCGATTATGAATGTTTCTATGACATGCTAGATACAGGAGTTCGGGAACACCGCGTGTGTCATCAAAGTCGCCCGCGACGTGGAGTGGCTCCCGGCCGCCGGGATCGCGCTGGTCGCCTGGGTGACGCTGCTCGTCGCCTCGCTGTTGCTCGGGCCGCTCGCGCTCCTCGGTATCTGACCTCCCGGGGAGATAGGCACCTCTATGTCCGTCGGCCACGACGGGGCCGACATGCCCGAACTCGGCAAGGTCGACCGCGACTTCTTCGACGAGTACATCTATCCGAACCTCGGCGCCGACCGCGAGGACGTGACGCTGGGCCCGCAACACGGCGTCGACTTCGGCGTCTTCCGCGCCGGCGACCCGGCCGTCGCGCTGGCGACCGACCCCATCTTCGTGATGCCCTCGCTGGGGTTCGAGCGCGCCGCGTGGTTCGCCGTCCACATCCTCATGTCCGACGTCGCCGTCTCCGGCCTGCCCCCGACCCACCTCTCGGTCGATTTCAACCTCCCGCCGGAGATCACCGACGAGCAGTTCGCCACCGTCTGGGAGACGTTCGACCGCGAGACCCGCGCGTTCGACGTCTCGGTCGTGACCGGCCACACCGGCCGCTACGAGGGGTGTAACTACCCGATGGTCGGCGGCGGCACCGCCCTCTCGGTCGGCGACCCGGAGGACCTGGTGCGTCCCGACGGCGCCCGCGTCGGCGACCGCGTCGTCGTCACGAAGGGGCCCGCCATCGAGGCGACGGGCCTTCTCACCACCCAGTTCGAGTCGCTCATGCGTGGCGAACTCGCCGGCGACGACATCGACGCCGCGATGGACCGTTTCTACGACATGAGCCCCGTCGAGGACGCCCTGACGGCGGCCGCCGCCGGGCCGGTGACGGCGATGCACGACGCCACCGAGTGTGGGATCTACGGCGGCCTCTACGAGATGGCCCGCTCGGCCGGCGTGGGGATCGAACTCGACCGCGACGCCGTCCCGGTCCTCCCGGGCGTCGAGGCCGCCTGTGACTTCTTCGGGATCGACCCCTGGGTCTCCATCTCGGAGGGGACGCTCCTGGCGACGGTCGACCCCGACGGCGTCGACGACGTCCTCGCGGCGCTGGAGGGCGAGGGCATCCCCGCCGCCGCCGCCGGCGAAGTCGTCGAGGGCTCGGGGCTCGTGGTCGACGGCGAACCCACCGATCATCCCGGCGTCGACCCGTTCTGGGGCGCGATGGCCGAGTACGCGCAACGCCTGGAGGAGTAGCGACTCGGGCGCTGGAACGGAGAGCGAGCGAACGGGCCGGGCCCGAACCCCCGGCCCCCGCAGGGTGCCTGTGCGCTACCCCGCCGGTCCTGTCGCGCGGACCTCCTCGAAGTCGATGGTGTAGTCCGACTGGATCCAGGCGTTCCCGTCGTCGCGGTCGTAGAGGACCACATCGCCGTCTGCCGTCTCGAACGTTCCGTACCTGTCCCCCGTCTCGGGGCGCGTGCGAGTTCCCGACATCTACCGACCGCGATCGTGTGATACGCTCACATAAATCTTGCCGTGGGTGTGATATGCAATCTTGATACTGTATAAGGGCACGAGGCCGACAGGTGCGAGCACGGTGGACCAGGCGGCTACGGGTTCCGGTCGTCGAGGTGCTGGGCCCGGAGATAGAGGCGCCCGCGAGGCGGGGCCACGGCGCTCCCGTCAGGTCTTTGCCGCCGGTCCGGCAACTGGAAACCATGACACGACAGGCCGCACCCGATTCGAAGCCCGTGGTGTTGACCGTCGCGGGCAGCGACTCCGGCGGCGGCGCCGGTATCCAGGCCGACCTGAAGACCATCGAGGCCTGTGGCGGGTTCGGGACCAGCGCGGTCACGAGCGTCACGGCCCAGAACACGACCGGCGTCGAGAGCACGCACGTTCTCCCGGTCGAGGCGATAGACGCGCAGTGCTCGGCGGTGCTCTCCGATTTCGACGTGGCGGCGGTCAAGACGGGAATGCTCGCGACCGCCGACGTGGTCGAACTCGTCACCGACCGCGTCGCCGACCTGGCCGCGCCCGCCGTCGTCGACCCGGTGATGGTCGCGGCCTCGGGCGACCGCCTGCTCGCCCGCGAGGCCGAGTCGGCCTACGAGGGCCTCGTGAGCGAGGCGACGCTGGTCACGCCCAACGCCGACGAGGCGGCGGTCCTGACCGACGTCGACCCCGCCGACGAGGCGACCGCCCGCGAGGCCGGCGAGCGACTCGTCGGGATGGGCGCCGACGCGGCGCTGGTCACGGGCGGCCACATCGGCGACGACGCCGTCGTCGACGTGCTCGTGACCGGCGACAGCGTCGAGACGTTCCGGCACCCGCGGGTCGACACCGCGGCCACCCACGGGTCGGGGTGTGCGCTCTCCTCCGCCATCGCCACCCACCTCGCGCGCGACGCCGACCTGCCCGCGGCCGTCGGGTCGGGGGTCGAACTGCTCGCCCGGGCGGTGCGGTACAACCTCGATGTCGGCGCGGGCCCCGGCGCGGTGCACCACCTCGTCGAACTGCGCGACGAGGCCGCGCGGGAGTCGACCGCCGAGGCCGTCCGGGGAATCGTCGACGCGTTCGAGGACCGCGATGTCGGCCCGCTCGTCCCGGAGGTGGGGACCAACGTCGCCGGCGCGACGCCCTACGCGGAACGGCCGGACGAGGCCGCCGCCGTCGAGGGGCGGATCACCCGGACGCGCTCGGGCGCGAGAGCCGACCGCGGGGTGCGCTTCGGTGCCTCGACGTACGTCGCCGGGGCCGTCCTCGCCGCCCGCGAGGTCGACGCCGGCATCCGGTTCGGCGCGAACGTCCGGTACGACGGTGGCGCCGAGCGCGCGCTCGACACCGCCGGGATCCCCGTCGCGGAGTTCGACCGTGACGAGGTCGGGGCAGGTACCGGGGACGGTGCGAACGACGCCGACACCGGCGGAACCGACGGTGACGGGAAACTGTCGACGGCGCGTGGCGTCCAGCGAGCTGTGACGGCACTCGCGGACGCCGGCGCCGACGTCGCCGGCGAACCGGTCGCAGCCGTCGACAGCGGGGCACCGGGCGAGGCCATCGCCTATCTGCTCGCCGGCGAGGCCGACGCGCTCGTCGCCGCGACCGGGCGCGTCCTCGACGAACTGCCCGATTGAGCGGGCGTGTGGTCACCGCTACGGTCGGCACTGGAGCGGGCGGCCGGTCATCGATTACCGTCGGCGCCCCGCGAGTACGGCGAGGGCCGCCGCGACGACTCCGAACAGCGTCGCCACTGGTCCGAACCCGGGACCGGAGACGAACGCTCTCTCGCCCGACCCGTCGCCCGAGGCCCGGCTGTCCCGGCGTCGTACACCTCGACCGTGACGGCGTCGCTCCCGAACGCGAGTTCGCGCTCGCCCGCCGACCGGGACCGTCGCGACTAACCCGTCCCCACGTCGGGCACACGTTCGCGCTACTACGACCCCGATTTATGTCCGTTTCGCAGTTGTCGTCCCCGAATCAGAGGTCAGCCAGGAACGCCCCGCCGGTCTCGATCGAGGCCGCGGGGTCCTCGGGGGCGTCGTGTTCGTAGACGAGCCATTCGGCGTCGATCCGTCGGGCGGCCCCGGCACAGGCCTGCATGTCGACGTCGCCCTCGCCGATCTCGGCGAACTCGCCGTCGGCCATGTCCTTCATGTGGACGACCTCGATCCGGTCGCCGTACCGCTCCAGCACGTCGACGGGGTCGTGGCCGGCGGTGTGGATCCAGCCCACGTCCGGTTCCAGCAGGACCGACGAGGCCGCCGCGAACGTCTCGAAGCCGTTCGTCCCGTCGAACTCGACGAACTCGTGGTCGTGGTTGTGGTAGTGCAGACCGAACCCCTCGCCCAGGTCGGCCGCGAGCGCGTCCAGTCGCTCGGCCGTCGCCTCGGCGGCCTCGCGGCTCTCGAAGCCCTCGACGTCCAGCCACGGGACGACGGCGCCGTCGGTCCCGATGGTCCGCTGGTCCGCGACGACCGCCTCGAGGTCGTCCTCTATCGCCTCGATGCCGACGTGGGCGGCGGTCACGTCGAGGCCGCGCTCGGCCAGCGCGTCGGCGGTCTCGCCGGGTGAGAGGTCGCCGTAGTCGCCGGAGAACTGCACGCCGTCGTAGCCGGCGGCGGCGACGCGGTCGAGGATCTCGGGCATCGGCAGGTCCAGTTCGCGAACGGAGTAGAGATTGATCGCTGTCCGTACCATACGGGCCCGAGCGGACGCCGACGTTTCACTGTACGGGATGGGGATACCCTCGCCGGTTGTGGAATCCACGCCCGTTTATCACCGCCGGACGACGCCCGCCCGCCGGCCGCGAGCACGGCCCGTCCGCCGGAAACCGGCACGCTCTGAGGGGAAGCGGGGACTTTTATCCGGCGGCACGGACGGAGACCTATGACCTACGACGTCGCCCTGGTCGGCACGGGGCCGGAACCCGACAACCCCGTTTGGGGAGAGAGCGCCGCGATGGCCTACCAGCACGCCGCGGGCTACCGCGACCGCGACGACTGCGATATCGTCGCCTGCGCGGACCTCGTCCGGGAGAACGCCGAGGCCTTCGCCGCCGAGTTCGGTATCGACGACGACCTGATCTTCGAGGACTACGAGGCGATGCTCGCCGAGGTCGACCCCGACATCCTCAGCGTCTCGACGCCCGTCCCCACGCACGCGCCCATCGTGCTCGACTGCGTCACGAGCGGCGTTCCCGACGCCGTCCACTGCGAGAAGCCGATGGCGACGACCTACGGCGACGCCCGCCTGATGGCCCAGGAGGCCCGCCGGCGCGGCGTGCAGCTCACGTTCAACCACCAGCGGCGATTCTCGCCGGTGTGGCGCGAACCCAAGGACGCACTGGACAGGGGCCGGATCGGCGACCTCGAACGCGTCGAGGTCGGGACGAGCACCCTCCTCGATAACGGCACCCACCACATCGACCTGGCGACGATGTACGCCGACGAGGCGACCGTCGAGTGGGTCATCGGCCAGGTCGACTACCGGGAGGAACACGTCAAGTACGGCGCGCACAACGAGAACCAGGGGCTCGTCCAGTGGGCCTACGAGTCCGGGGTGCAGGGCATCGCGACGACCGGCTTCGGCGAGGACGGCGTCGGCGTCCACCACCGCCTCCAGGGCACGGACGGCACCATCGAGGTGACCTCGCGGGGCGACCCGCAGGCAAGGGTCCGCGAGGACGGCGGCGACTGGGAACCGCTCGTGACCGGCGTCGAGAGCACGTCGGCGGTCGCGCCGGCCATCGACCACGTCGTCGACTGTCTCGACGCGGGCGTCGAACCCGAGATCTCGGCGCGGCACGCCCTCGCGGTCACCGAGGTCATCTTCGCCGCCTGGGAGTCCTCGCGCCGACGCGGGCGAGTGGACCTGCCGCTCGACGTCGCGGACAACCCGCTCGAAGCGATGGTCGAATCCGGCGCGCTGACTCCCGAACCCGCCGACGGGGAGTGACCGAAATCGCCGGCATTCCCGGCTCTTTCCGGACCGCCCGGCGAATCACCGGTACACAGCTACAACCGACCGTATCAGTGGGACCGACAAAGACCTGTAGCTCGGGGCAGTCGTGGCCGCGAGTCGAGGCCACCAGCAGAACTTAGTCGGGGGTGGGTGAAATCAACACGATGGCAGACGACGGCCAGGACCGCGGCGGTCGCGACCTCTCGGGCGCCGACCTGAGCGGGTCCAACTTCGCGGGACAGGACCTCTCGGGCGCCGACCTCACCGGCGCGAACCTCACCGGCGCAAACCTCCGGGGGACGAATCTGGCGGGTGCCGACCTGCGCGAGGCCGACCTCACCGGCGCGAACCTCACCGGCGCGAACCTCGACGGGGCGACGCTCACCGGTGCGACCCTCACCGGCGCGAACCTCGAAGAGGGGGACGGCGCCGGCGGGGAGACCCCGCTCGTCTCCCTCGTCCAGGCGGTGGTCTCGGGCGCGATCATCTCGCTGGGCGTCTTCCTGTTCGTCGCCGACTGGTCGCTGTTCTGGCTGGTGTTCGTGGTCGGATTCGTCGCCGTCCTCCCCGCTGCGACAAAGCTCGCGGAGCGGTACGAGTCCCGCCCGGCCGACGAGGACGAGGCGGACGGCGAAGACGAGGACAAACAGGCGAGTGCGCTCGCGACGCTGCGTGACCGGTACGCCAGCGGCGAGATCGACGAGGCCGAGTTCGAACGCCGGGTCGAGCGCCTGCTCGAAACCGAGTCCGTCGAGGACGCCGAAACCGCCTACGGCGGCGCGACGGCGGAGGCCGAACGGGAGAAAGAACTCGAGTAAGCGCTTCGCTCGCTACGCGTCTCGCAGTTCGCGGCTCCCGCTGGTCGCCGCTCACGTTTTCGGGACTCTCGTTCGCTCCCTTCGGTCGCTCACTCCGAGTCCCGCAGCTTACGGGTCGCTCCGCTCCCCGTTCGTTTCGTCGGGATTCTCGTTCGTCCCCTGCGGTCACTCACTCGAATCCCGCAACTCGCGGGTCACTTCGTTCCCCGCTCGTGTCGACGCGGCGTGACGATGGCGCGCATGCCGTCCTCGCCGATGTGGCCGTCGCCGACGTGGGCGTGTTCGTCCTTGTTCGTCCCGCAAGCGTGTTTGGAGTCGTTGAGGTGAATACACTCCAGGTGCTCCAGGCCGACCACATCGTCGAACTCCGCGACCACGTCGTCGACCGCCTCGGGCGTCGAGAGGTCGTAGCCCGCCGCGAACATGTGGGCCGTGTCGAGACAGACATCGAGGTCCTGCTCCGAGCGCTCCAGAACGGCCGCGAGGTGCTCGAACTCGTCGCCGAGTTTCGTCCCCGACCCCGCGTCGGACTCGACGAGGACCGTCACGCCCTCGAGAACATCGAGTTCGTCCAGGGCGCTGACGGCATTGTCGAGACCGCTTTCGACGCCCGCGCCCGTGTGTGCGCCCAGGTGGACGTTGACGTAGGAGATGCCGAGTTTGTCGGCAGCGTCAACCTCCTGTTGCATCGACTCGACGGACTTCTCGCGCAGGTCCTCCTTGGGCGTACAGAGGTTCACCAGGTACGAGGAGTGGATGACCCACGGACCGAGGTCGTGCTCGCCGACCACCGAACGGAACTCGTCGGCCTCGTCGTCGCCGATGTCGGGGTCTTGCCAGACCTGCGGCGAGTGCGAGAAGACCTGCCCGCAGTTGCCGCCGATCTCCAGCTGTTCGTCGACCGCGTTCAGCACCCCGCCCGCGATGGACGTGTGTGCCCCGATCCGAAACATGCCCGAACGCATGAAGTCGACCCCCATAGGCCCGTCGAACCGCCGCGCACCCGGCGGAATCCGGGTATCAGTCCGTCGGGTCCTCACCCTCGCGCGTCCACTCCTCCGACCGGTACTTCGCGTCGGCCAGTTCGCGGGCGGCGTCGAGTTCGTCCGCGCCCCACTTGCCGTCGTGGGCACCGCGCCACTCGGCGAGCGCCGACTCCAGCGACTCGACGACCGTCTCGCGGGTGACGTCGACCTGCTCGCGGACCGACGTGACCCGGTCGTCGAACGCCTCGGCGGTGGCGTCGGGGCCGGCAAAGCAGGCGAGGTGGCGCTCGGTCCGCCGCTCGAAGGTGAGCGACCCGTGCTGGACGACGGCGTCGCGCTGGCGGTACTGGGCGTTGCCCGACAGTTTCTTCCCGCCAGCGACCACGTCGTGGGCCGGGTGGACCGCCCGCAGGTAACAGGCCGGTTCGTGTATCGCGGGCCGCTCGGTCCCGGCGAAGGCCGCGTCCACGCCGATTCCGTCGAGAGCATCGAACAGCGGTCCACAGAGTATCTCGTAGGAGTCCAGGAGGTCGCCGGGCAGGTCCGCCGCGGGCGCGACCACCGAGTAGGAGATGTCGCCCCACGAGTCGTGGTAGATGCCGCCGCCGCCGGTGGGCCGGCGGGTGACGGTGATCCCCTCGCGCTCGCAGAACTCCCAGTCCACGGTGCGCGGGTTCTGGTGGTAGCCCAGCGAGAGGGTGCTGGGTTCCCAGCGGTAGACGCGGGCGGTGCACACCCCCTCGGCGGCCGCCCGGGCGGCCACCTCGTCGAGCGCCATCTGCAGCGGGCCGTCGCGGGCCTCCTCGCGGATCAGCCGCCATTCCCTGTCGACGAGAGCCATGGTCGGGGTTGGGCGAGCGCTCGCAAAGGGATTGCGACCGCGTCATACGGTCGGTTGTATGCCGTTCCCGGGATTCGCCGGACCGCCCGGCGCATCAGTTCGTCAACGCCGTGTTCGAGGATCCCCCGCCCCATCGCAGTCGGGCGGTAGCAGGTGGACAACCCCCGGCTGGACCAACACGCTATCGTATCGGATACGGGTCAGCGGTCCTCGCGCGCTCGTTCGACGACAGCGGCCAGTTCCCGCGTGGCGGTCTCGGGGTCGTCGGCCCGGGTTATCGCGGTGATGACGGCGACGCCGTCGGCGCCCGCCGCGGCTACGGGACCGGCGTTTTCGGCGGTGATCCCGCCGATCCCCACGACGGGGATGTCGACGGCGGCGGCGATGTCGCCGACCCGCTCGGGACCGATCCTGTGTTCGTCGTCGTCGATGTCGTCTTTCGACCCCGTCGCATAGACCGCCCCCACGCCCAGGTAGTCGGCGCCCGCCCGCTCGGCGGCGACGGCGTCGTCGACGAACGAGACAGACCGCCCGACGACGGCGTCCTCGTCGAGTATCTCACGGGCCGCAGGGACGGGCAGGTCGTCGTCGCCGAGGTGGACGCCGTCTGCCTCGACGGCCTGGGCGATGTCGGCACGGTCGTTGACGACGAACGTCACCCCGGCCTCGCGGGTCAGCCCCCGGAGCTTCCGCCCGAGGTGGTAGCGCTCGCGAGCGCTGCGGTCTTTCTCGCGCAGTTGGACGACGTCGACGCCGCCGGCGATGGCCGCCTCGACCACCGCCCGGGTCGACCGCCCGGCCGAGAGGCTCTCCTGGGTGACGAGGGAGACGTTCCAGTCGCTCATTGGATACGTGATGGGATGCGAGGACCCTCTTTGTTACGTATCTGTTGCGGAGTTCCCGCTGTGAGTCTTACCAGATACAGTAGACGTTCTCGGAGTTGTGCAAGATACACAGCGCGTATGCAGCACTGCGAGCACGTCTCGGCGTGGTTCATAAATTCCGTACCGCCCGCCCCCTGGCGCGAGCACGAGCGCGAGCGACGGTCCCACGCGGGAAAACGTACGGCGAGGGCCCCGGCCGACATCCCCGCGACCGACATGTTTTTGAACGCGGATTGTTCAGCACACGGAGACACGCTCGATGTCCCCGGCAGAGTCGCTCGACGACGAGCTGGACGCCCTGCGATCGGTAAGCCACGGCGCCCTCCTCTCGATCGGTGGGGTCTCCCTCCAGAAACTGTTGCTGTTCCTGACGAACCTGGCGCTGACGGCGACGCTGAGCGTCAGCCTCTATGGGGTCTACGCGCTCGGGAACCGGATCGTCAAGATCCTCCTCCAGTTCGGCTCCCTGGGATCGAACGCCGCGCTCGTCAGGTTTCTGCCGGAGTACCGGGACGACCCCGCGCGGCAGGATCGCGTCCTCGGGATCGCCTACACGACCGCGTTCGTCGCCAGCCTCCTCATCGCCGGCGCCGTGGTCCTCGCCGCCGACCGGATCAACGCGCTGACGGTCGCCCACCCCGCGTTCCCGCTCGTCCTCCGACTGTTCGCCGTGCTGCTGCCGTTCGACGTGTTCGTCCGGTTGCTTGCGTTCCTCTTTCGCGCGCTCGAACTCCCCGAGTACCAGGTGTTCATCAGGCGAGTGGCCAGGCCCGGGGTCCGGCTGGCGGCGGTCGGGGTCGCGCTCCTAGCCGGGTTCTCGCTGACGGGCGTGGTCGGCGCGCTCGTCGTCGCGACGGCGGTCGTCGCGGCGGCGGCGCTCTGGCTCTCGCTCTCCCGGACGGATCTCCGCCCGACGCTTGACCCGTCCCGCGATGAGGCCGCGGAGTTCTACAACCATGCCGGGCCGAACACGCTCTCGCGGTTCGGCAAGCTCTTCCAGAGCCGGATCGACGTGCTCCTGATCGGGCTGCTTCTGACTGCCGACGCCGCCGGCATCTACAACCTCACGCTCTTTCTGACGTCGATCATCGCGATCCCGCTGATCGCGTTCAACCAGCTGCTCCCGGCGGTCGCCTCGCGGCTGTACGCCGACGGGAAGCGTGGGATGCTGAACTCGGTCTACAGCACGGTGACTCGGCTAGTGTTCACCGGAACGATCGTCTTGGCGGTCACGCAGTTCGTCTACCGGGGGGAGTTGCTCGCGCTGTTCGGCGAGGAGTACACGCGGGGCTCACTTGTGCTGGCGACGTTCGTCGTCGGGCGGATCGTCGCCAACGCCGTCGGGGCGACGGGGTGGTTGCTCCTCATGACCGACCACCAGTACCTGCGGATGGTCAACAGCTGGGTGCTCGGCGGCCTCAACGTCGCGTTCAGCTACTACTTCATCCTCGAGTTTGGGCTGATCGGGGCGGCGCTGGGGACCGCCGGGTCGATGGCGATCGTCAACCTCGTCCGGCTCTCCCAGCTGTGGTATCTCGAACGGCTCCAGCCCTTTGACGCGACGTTCCTCAAACCGCTGGGTGCCGGGGCCGCCATGACGGCGACCATGCTGGGAGTCAAACCACTCCTGTCGGGGACACCGCTCCTTGTGTTTGGGACGCTCGCCGGAATCGTGGCGTTCGTGGGGACCCTCTATCTCCTCGGGATCGAGGACCGCGACCGGCGGATCGTGGGCGCACTGCTCGATCAGTACCGGGCGGGCGACGGAACGCTCGTCCGAGCTATTCGGCGGGTGCGGGGCTAGCCCCTCGGTTCGCTACGCGGGCGAGTCGTTCTCGTCCCCCACGCCCGCTACGGGCGGCGAAATTCTTGACGGACTTACAGCCGGCAGTGTGACCGCACACGCTCGATAGACGGACTTAGGTATCCGAGTCCCCTACGGCGAGCAATGCTCCCGGCCGCCCACGCGCTCCCGCCGCCCGACCCGGTGGTGCTGGCGACGCACCTCCTCGCCGGCGTCGGGTCCGGCCTCCTGCTCGTGTTCGGCGTGGCCGCGTTCTCCCGGCGGGCCTCGCGCTCGTACCTGCTGGTGGTGTTCGCGCTCGCCGCGCTGGCCGCCCGGACCGGCGTCTCGGCGCTGGCGATGTTCGGCCCGCTCGGCCCCGGCGTCCACCACTTCGCCGAGCACGCGCTCGACGCGCTGCTCGCGACCTGTCTGCTCGCGGCCGTCTATTACGCCCGGCGGGGCGTCGCCCTCGGGGGTGAGGAGGCGTGAGCGAGACGCGCGAGCGCATCGCCGCCCGCGTCGAGGCCGACCCCGGCGTCTACTTCAGCGAACTCGTCCGGGAACTGGACCTCGCCCCCGGACAGGTCCAGTACCACCTCCGCAGACTCGACGGGGTTGACGTGGCCGACCTCCACGGGCGAACCCACTACTACCCGTCGAGCGTCGACGAGCGCGACCGCAGGGCGCTGGCGGCCCTCCGCCGCGAGACGGCACGCGACGCGCTCGTGGTGCTCCTCCGGCGGGGTCCGACCCCGCCCGCCGCCGTCGCCGACGAACTCGGCGTCGCGCGGAGCACGCTGGAGTGGCACCTCGACAGGCTGGTCGCCGAGGACCTGGTCCGCAAGTCCCGCGACCGGCGCGGGCGCGTCACGCTCGTCCTCGCCGACCCGGACTGGATCGGGGCCCACCTCGACGCGGTCGAACCGTCGTTGCCCGAACGCCTCGTCGACCGGTTCGACCGCCTGCTCGACGGCCTGCTCCCGGAGTAAATCAGTTTCGGATTTCGTCGAACCGGTCGGCGACATACCGGTACATCGGTACAACCGACCGTACGAGGGCTCCCGTCCGGAAACGACGAACGTCGCGGGACTGGCGGATCGACCCTCGATTCAAGTCGCTCCCGGCCGTTCGACGCGCCGACCAGAACCCCCTTTTCCGACCGGTCCTAACCGCCGGTAATGCCAGCCAGTCGGTCGCTCTCCCGGCGGGACTTCGTGAAGGCCGCGGTCGCCATCGGCGGCGGGGCGGCGCTGTCGGCCTGCCAGCAGCGGGAGTCGCCGGCCCTCCCGCAGGGGCCCGACGACCCCGCCTACGCGACGCGCCAGCACGCCTGGAACGACGCCCTCCCCACCGACGAGCACGGCAACGACGTGCCGCCGCGCCACCACGTCGTCCGGTTGCTCGACTACCAGGGCGAGGGGACGCCCACCGCCGACGAGCGCGAGACCGTCGAGACCGCTCTCCGGTCGCTGGAGCGGGCCTACCCGCGCAGTCACGAGGTCGAGGACGGCAACGCCGTCGGCCTCCTGTTCACCGTCGGCTACGCGCCGGCGTACTTCGAGCGGTTCGACGCCGACCTCCCGGAGAGCGTAGACCTGCCCGAACCCGAACCCCTCGCGCCCTTCGAGAACCCGACGCCGGACCGCCCGGACGTCGCCGTTCACCTCGCCAGCGACTACGGGTCGGTCGTCCTCGCCGCCGAAGAAGCCCTCGTGGGCGAGCGCGAGTCGGTCAACGGCGTCGAGATGGCGGTCAGCCTCGACGGGATCCTTGCGGACGCCGACCTCGATGACGACGGGCGGGCGCGGCGGACGGGCTTCATCGGCCCCGGCCTCCCCGCCGAGAACCAGGACGTCCAGGGGATCCCCGACTCGGAACCGGTCGACGAGGACGCCCCCCTGTTCATGGGCTTCGAGTCGGGCTTTTCGGGGAGCCAGGCGACCGAGGACCGCGTGACCATCGAGGAGGGGCCGTTCGCCGGCGGCACCACCCAGCACCTCTCGGCCATCGAGTTGAGCCTGGACCAGTGGTACGAGCAGGACAGCCGGTTCCACCGCGAGGCGACGATGTTCTGTCCCGCACACGCCGAGGAGGGGGCGATCGAGGGCACGGGCGAGAACCTCGGCGCGAGCAATCAGGTCGGGGACTGTGCCGACGACGTCGCCAGCGACGCCCGCGAGACGGGGAAGGTCGGCCACGCGCAGAAACTCGCCCGGGCGCGGGAGGACGGCATGCCACGCATTCTCCGCCGCGATTTCGACTCGACGGACGGCGGCCGCGCGAGCGTCCACTTCCTCGCCCTGCAGTCGGGCATCGGGGAGTTCGTCGCGACGCGGGAGGCGATGAACGGCACCGACGCCGCCAGCGAGGGGGCCGTCGGCCAGCGCACCAACAACGGCATCCTCCAGTACATGTCCGTCGAGCGGCGGGGCAACTACCTGCTGCCGCCCCGCGAACACCGCGCGCTCCCCGGCCCACGGCCCTGACCTGACCGCCGGCTGCGGCCCCGGCCTGACCCTGGCCGCGGCCCCGACGGGTCACAGTCGACCCATTGCCGACCGAAGCGGCCCGAACCGGTTCGGTTCGAGAGGCGTACCAGAAGCCGCTTTGTCCTCCGGACCCGAGAGCGGGTATGGACAGACGGGCGTTTCTCGCCGCGGGCGCGGCCGCCGCGGCGGCGGGGACGGCGGGGTGTCGCTCGCTGTTCGAGACGCGGTCGGCCCGCTCCCCGCCGCTGGTCGACGACCGCCCGGACGCGGTCTACGTCCCCACTCACACGGAGGGCATGTCGATGGTCGGGACGGCGGAGGCCGGCGATTACCGGGTCGCGCTGACCTACAGTTTTCCCCACCGGTTCTGGACGGTCGACGTCGACCGGGCCAACAAGGTGGAGATCCAGGGGTCGGACTCGGCCCACCTGATGGGGACCGTCTGGGACCCAGAGACCGGCACGGTGGTCCCCAACAGCAGCGTCGAGGCGACGGTCACCCGCGACGGCGAGACGGTCGTCGACAGGGAGCTGTGGCCGATGCTCTCCCAGAACATGGGCGTCCACGCCGGCGACAACGTCGGCCTGGACGGCGACGGCACCTACGAGGTGACCTACGACGTCGGCCCCCTCTCGGCCCGGACGACCGGCGCGTTCGCGGGGAAGTTCGGGGAGCGCGAGAGCGCCACATTCACCCTCGAATTCGAGCAGTCCACGCTCCGGGACCTGCCCTTCGAACGGCTGACCGACCGGGAGGGCGACCCCGGCGCCGTCGACCCGATGGACATGGAGATGCTACCGGTCGCGCAACTGCCCGAACCCGGGGGGATGCCCGGAACGGCGCTCGCGACCGGCGAGAGCGGCGACGCGCAGTTCGTCGTCGTCCGGACCGACCCGCCGACCGGCGTCGAGAGCGACGGTTCCTATCTCGCCGTCTCGGCGCGGACGCCCTACAACCGCTACCCGCTGCCGTTCATGGCGCTGTCGGCGACGCTGACCCGGGACGGCGAGTCGGCGTTCGAGGGGGCTCTCCAGCCGACGTTCGACCCCGAACTGGGCTATCACTACGGCGCCGCCGCCGACCTGCGGGACGGCGACGACCTGCGACTCGTCGTCGACGGTGCCCCGCAACTGGCCCGCCACGAGGGCTACGAGACCGCGTTCCTCGCGTTCGAGCCGATGGACCTGACGCTGTCGAGTGGACCGTGACCGGGTGCATACAACCGACCGTATGAACGGGGGAGACGAGCGTGGTTACCGGCCGAGCCGGGAGCGCAGACCGTCGAGCGCGCCCGAGGCGACCAGGGCGTCGATACCGGCGGCGGCGACCAGAAGGACCGAGACGACCGTCACGGCGAGGTGGAGTTCGCCGAACCAGAACGGGAGCCACGCGAACGTACCCTGCATCCCGGTGACCGCCAGCGTCAGGACCGGGACCTCGCCGCCCGTCCCGGCATCGACCCCGCCGTCGCTTCGAGCGGTCGGGAGCGCCGTCCGCTCGGTCGCCGCCGGGGTCGAGCCGTCCTCGGGCGTTGCCGTCGGGGTCGAGCTGTTGGCGGGTCCGCCGTCGAAGCGGCCGGCGAACTCGCCGTAGGGGAGCCGGTCCGCCTCGTAGGGGATGTGCGGGCCGTCCGGGCCGGACGTGTCGACGCTCCAGACGGCGTTCCCGTCGGGGTCGACCTCGACGACGCGCTTGTTCAGCGAGTCCGTGATCAGCGTGTTGCCGTTCGGGAGGCGGTCGGCGTCACGCGGCCAGTTGAACTCGATGCCGCTGACCGACCGGAGCACCCACGCGGGTTCCCAGTCGCCGTCGTCGGTCCTGTGCACCTCGACGATGCGGTCGTTGTCGCTGTCGGCCACCAGCACCGCGCCGGGCCCGACCCACTGCGGGTTGTGCTGCTCTTTGAACACGGAGGGGTCGCCACACCGCACCTCGCCGTCGCCGTCGAAGTCCCCGAGGCGGCCCTCCTCGGTGCAGGTCGCGTCGCTCCCGCCGTCGTCGGCGTTGACTACCTCGACGACGCCCTCGCCGCGTTCGACGACGAGGATCTGGTTCGCGTTCCGGACCGACACGAGGAACCGCTCCTCGCCCAGGTGGTCGACGTCGTTGATGTGCAGCCAGTCGCGCGAGGTCGGGTCCGGCGGCGCGTCGTAGAACGACGATGCGCGCCACTCCCAGACCTCGGTGTCGTTCTCGACCATCACGACCCGCTCTTCGTCCATGTCGGTGAACACGTAGGTGTTCTCGCGGACCCGGTCGACGGCGTGGACCTCGCTGTCGGTGATCGACCCGACGGGGAAGCTGTACTCCGCGATGACCGCCGGTCCGCTGGGCCCGGACGGGTCGATGTGCCGGTAGCCGGTGCGGGCACACGGCGACCCGACGTCGCCGCAGTCGGTCGAACTCTCGTTGGCGAACGCCGCGAGCACGGTGCCATCCGGAAGCATCGACGCCTCGAAGTAGCCGTCGGCGCTGGTCTCGCGCCACTGCTCGCCCGGCCCCTCGTACATGCGGAGGTTGCCGTGAGTGACCCATCCACCCTGGATCCCGACGAGCGTCCGCGGCGCGGGCAGGGGCGTCGGCGTGTCCGTCGGCGTGCCGTTGCCGGGCGCGGTCGTCCCCGCCGGCGTCGGCGTGGGCGTCGGCGTGCTGACGTCGCCGCCGGTGACCGTGCGGTCGGGCGCCGTCACCGCACCGCCGGCCATCGTCACGACGAAGAGAGCGACGCCGAGAAGGGCGAGCGTCGTCCCGCGAGCGGGCGCCATTGTCGCCGGTATTCCGCCCCATCCGGAGATAAGTTTTCGGATAGCAGGGGTCGGCGGCGACCGAGACCGCCCCCGTCATACGGTCGGTTGTCGATCAGTTCCGGATTTTCGTCGAACCGGTCGGCGAAATACCGGTAAAGAGGGTGGGGCCTCGAAGGAAAGATATTTATTGCCGTGGAGTTACTCAATATCTGAGTAACCGATGGACGTGCTCGTCACTGGCGGCTGTGGCTACATCGGCAGCCGACTGGTCCCGCGCCTGCAGGCCGCCGACGACGTCGACCGTGTCGTCGTCTTGGACAGCCTCGCCTCGGGGTCACCTCGGGCCCTCTCCGGGTCATTCGGCGACTCGCTTGAGTTCAGACGCGGCGATATCCGCGAGTACGGCGACGTCGAGAGCGCCGCTCGGGGCGTCGACCGGGTGGTCCACCTCGCCGCGATCACCGGGGCCGCCAGCACTCACGAACGCCGCGACGAGACTGTGGCAGTCAACTACGAAGGGACCGAGAACGTCCTCACGGCCGCG
The DNA here is from genome assembly GCA_003023785.1 of Halobacteriales archaeon QS_5_68_33. Lineage (GTDB taxonomy): Archaea > Halobacteriota > Halobacteria > Halobacteriales > Haloarculaceae > QS-5-68-33. The sequence goes on from PXRS01000044.1 coordinate 17,127, forward strand.
GGCAAGCTCGGCGTCGGCCACGTCGTGTTCGCCTCCTCGTGTAACGTCTACGGCCGGGCGATGAGTGCCGATATCGACGAGACGGTCGAGCCCGACCCTCTCAACCCCTACGCCGAGACCAAGCACGACGCCGAGGGACTGCTCCGCGAGCACTGCGATGAGTACGACATGACCGGAACGGCCCTGCGGATGGCGACGAACTATGGGGACGCGCCCGGCATCCGCTTCAACCTCGTCGTCAACCATTTCGTCTTTCGCGCGGTCTCGGGGCGCCCCCTGACCGTCTACGGCGATGGGTCGAACTGGCGGCCCTTCATCCACGTCGACGACGCTGCCGGCGCGTACGCCCACGCCCTCCGGAACCCCGACGCGTGGTCCGACCTGGTTTACAACGTCGGCTCGAACGACGCCAACTACCGGATCGAGGAGGTCGCCGAGGTCGTCCGCGACGAGGTCGGGCCGGTCGACGTCACCTACCTCGAAGACGAACACCCCGGCCCCTCGTATCACGTCAACTTCGACCGACTGGCGGAGACGGGCTTCGAACCGGAGTGGACGCTTCGGGAGGGTGTATGCGGTCTCGCCGCGCGGTTTACGGGTAACCGCGACCGCCAAGACAAACCGGTTGACACCGAACCCAGCCCATGACGGATGCACCGCTCCACGTCGCAATCACCGGCGCGGCAGGGTATATCGGTAGCTGCGTCGTCCGCGAGATACAGCAGGCACACCCGGACTGGACGGTCACGGCCATCGACAACTTCTATCTCGGTGACGTCCGCGAGGTTGGCAACGTCGACGTCCGGCACGTCGACATCCGCAACCGCGACAGACTGGAAGAGGCGCTCGGGGGCGCCGATGTCGTCTGTCACCTCGCCGCGGTCTCGGGGGTCGACGACTGCACTGACGACCCGGACCTGGCCTACGAGGTCAACGTCGCCGGGACGAACAACGTCGCGTGGCACTGCAAGGAGACAGGCACCGCGCTCGTGTTCCCGTTCTCGATGGCGACGCTGGGCGACCCGACGGAGTTCCCGATCACCATCGACCACCCGCGGGACCCGCTGAACTGGTACGGCCGGACGAAGCACCTCGGCGAACGCGCCGTCGAGACCTTCGCGGAGGGCGCGTTCCCGGCCCACCTGTTCATGATCTCGAATCTCTACGGCGCCCACGAGGTGAACGGCCGGACGGTCTCGAAGGGGACCGTCACCAACTTCTTCGTCGGGCGGGCGCTCGCCGGGGAGACGCTGACCGTCTACGAGCCCGGAACACAGGCCCGCAACTACGTCAACGTGACCGACATCGCCCGCGCCTACGTCAGGAGCGCCGAGCGCCTGGCCGACCGGCTCGCCGACGGCGAGACCGGCGTCGAGAAATACGAACTCGCGAGCGACGAGGACCCGAGCGTGATGGAACTGGCCGAACTCGTCCGGCGACTCGCGCGCGAGGAACGCGACATCGAGGTCGACGTCGAACTCGTCGAGAATCCTCGCGCCGGCGAGGAGACGCTCGTCTCCGAGTTCCCCGTCGACACGTCGCGTGCGACTGCGGAACTGGGCTGGGAACCGCGGGCGACGCTGGCAGAGAGCGTCCGCGAGGCGCTCCGGTAGCGCCCCTACGTGCCCGTCTCGTTCCGGTACAGCGTCGAAACGATGTCCGCGAGGTAGACGACGGCACCGAGAGCCATCAGCGCCACCACTACCTGCGCCCGGGTCGGGTAGCCCGCCTGCAGGTTCCACCACACGAGCACGGTTCCGAGCGCGAGGATCCACCCGCCACACAGCGCGTCGACCCGCGTCTTCGAGCGGGTCAGGCGACGGCGGACGCTCATCCCGCTCCCTCCGCGGTCGTGATACGATACGCCTGTTCGTCCCCACCCGGCGGACTCCCCCTGCCGGGCGGCCGGTCGGCCTCAGTTCGGTGCATTACCCTTTCCCCCCACGGAAAGGACAGGCGAGCCTATTCCTGTTAGACACTTAATGGTTGGTGTTTCGGAACGGGCAACAGGCCGGAGTCGGTCGCGACCTCGCTACCGTTCGCGCAACTCCGCACGCAGGTCCGACAGGTCCACGTCGTTCATCGCCAGCACGACGAGCAGGTGATAGACGATGTCGGCCGACTCGTGGACGAGTTCCTCGCGGTCGTCGTCCTTGGCCGCGAGCAGGAGTTCGGTCGTCTCCTCGCCGATTTTCTCCAGCACCGCGTTCTCGCCTTTCTCGTGGGTGAAGAGCGAGGCGGTGTAGGAGTCCTCGGGCAGGTTTGCCTTGCGGTCCTCGATGACGGCGAACAGCTCGTCGAGCACGTCGTCGGTCATGCCCTCCTCTGGGTCCCCCCGACGCTAAGGCCTCACGGTGTCGCTCTCGGGGAGCCGCGACTTCCTCGCTCTCTCACGGGGTTCGAGCCTCGCTATGCTCGCGCCACGCTTTCGAAAAAGGCCAGGTCGTGGATCCGGAAGTCCTCGGTCAGTTCGGGGTGGAACGACGTGCCGATGACGGGGCCGTCCCGGACGGCGACGGGGCGGCCGTCCCGCTCGGCGAGGACTTCGGCGTCACCGACCTCGTCGATGACCGGCGCGCGGATGAACACCGCCGGGAACGGGTCGTCCAGTCCCGCCACCGCCAGCGGCGCCTCGAAACTGTCCTTCTGGCGGCCGAAGGCGTTGCGCTCGATGCTGACGTCGACGAGGCCGAGTTCGTCGACGCGGTCGTCGTTGGCGTCGACCGCAGCGACGATGAGCCCCGCACACGTCGCCAGGACGGGCCCGCCCGCCTCGACGTGGGCGACGATTTCCGGGGCGATCCCCTCGCGGTGGAGGTGCCGGGAGATGGTCGTCGACTCGCCGCCGGGCAACAGGAGGAGGTCGCAGTCGGGGACGCCCCCGGCCGTTCGGATCTCGGTAACCGAGACGTCCTCGCCGTGGCTGTCTGCGGCCCGCCTGATCGCCGTCGCATGTTCGCTGACGTCCCCCTGGACGGCGACCACGCCCGCTCGGATGCTCATGTCCGGACCGGGGGGTTCCACGGCGAAAAACCTCTCGTTGCCCGAAACCGTTGCGGCGACCGCCCCTCGGCGGTGACCTCGGGAAGCCCGTACGGGCCGCTCGCGGGCCAAACTGTTAGGTGCGGGGGGCCGGATACCCGGATATGGCACCGCAACGGGACCCGGTCGAGCGCCGCGCCGACGAGGAGACGGACCTCCACGGGGTCGCGACCTGGGAAGTCCGGTCCGTCCTCGACCGGTTCTGGGTACTGCTCCACTCGCTTCTCGTCTCGGGCCTGCGGGCGTTTCTCGTGTTGCTGGGACTGTGCCTGCTCGTCCTCCAGGTCGTCTTCGGCGCGCTGCTCAGCCCCGAGGCGGCCGTGTTCACGCTGCTGTCGGCGGTCCCCGCGTTTCTCCTGGCGGGCTACGTCTGGTACGCCGACGTGACCACCGCCGAACCCCTCGACCTGGTCGGCGTCGCGTTCGTGCTCGGCGTATTGTTCGCCGGGTTCGCCGGCGTCCTCAACACCGCGACCCGGGCGGTCCTGGCCGCGCTCGGACTCGACTCCGGGCTGGTCGGGTTCGTCTTCCTCGCCCTGACGTTCTTCGTCGTCGTCGGTCCCGTCGAGGAGACCGTCAAACTGCTCGCCGTCTACCTCTATCCCTACCGGAGCCCGCGGTTCGACGCCGTCATCGACGGCGCCGTCTACGGGGCCGTCGCCGGCCTGGGCTTTGCCACCATCGAGAACGCGATCTACATTTCCGGGATGGTCGAGGGGGTCTCCGACCCGCTGAACCTCGTCGTCGCCGGCAGCGCCGGCGCCATCGTCCGGGGTCTGGCCGGCCCGGGGCACGTCATCTACTCCGCGTTCGCCGGCTACTACCTCGGCCTCGCGAAGTTCAACCCCGAGCGCGCCGGCCCCCTCGTCCTCAAGGGGCTGGTCATCGCCGCGCTCATCCACGCGGTCTACAACAGCCTCTCCAGTGTCGTCCCGGCGGCCGTCGCGGGTCTCACCGGACTCCCGAGTTTCCCCGTCGTCGTCGCCTTCATCCTCGTCTACGACGGCGTCTTCGGGTTCGTCCTCTACCGGAAGATCGCCCGTTACCGCCGGGCCTACCACGACGCCCGCGACGACGGCGACAACCCGCCGGAACTCACCGAGTTCGACGGGTGAACAGCGGTGCTTTCTGGAGAAGACACGGGGAGGGAATCGGTAAGCAGCGTGAAAGCCCCGAGTGGTTCGAGGGCTGCGACTCGCTGCGCTCCTCACTGCGTTGCGGTGCTTGCGTCGTCTCGCACCTCGAACCACTCGCCCCTTTCAGTCCCGCCCCCATCGACTGTCTGGGTCGGGCGGGACTGAAAGGGGCCGGACGCTCCGGGAACCCGGCCGACGTAAGGACCGCAGCGAGGCCCGGGACCGGAGCGTCCGGGGGCTTTCACGCTGTTCCAGGCGGTAGCACTGGGAGTGTCGGCTTGATTAAATGCGACTGGCCTGATCCCAGCGACGAAACGTTACCCCAGGCGCGCGTCGAGTTCCCGGCGCACCGCGGCGTCGGCCTCCCGCTCCTCCCTGCCGACCATCCGCTCGACGTACTTCGCGAAGACGTCGACCTCGACGTGGACCTCGTCGCCGGGTTCCTTCTCGGAGAGGGTCGTCTCGTGGTAGGTCGTCGGGATGATAGCCACCGAGAACGTCCCGGCCTCGTCGTCGAGACGGGCGACGGTCAGGCTGATCCCGTCCAGCGCGATAGAGCCCTTCTCGACGACGTAGCGGGCGAGGTCCGGCGATAACTCGAAGGTGTAGGCCCAGTCGCCGTCGGACGACGAGTCGTCCGACGAGGTCCCCCTCGCTTTGCTCGCGGGACCATCCCCGATCCGCTCGATGTC
>PXRS01000045.1 GCA_003023785.1 Halobacteriales archaeon QS_5_68_33
ACGTGCCTGCCATTGCAGGGAGCAAAACCCGGTGGTGACGTTTCCAGCCTGCGAGTTCGATACCGTCCTGTTCGGGGTCGCTCGCCGTGGTCTCCGAGACCCCTCGAAGAGGCCGGACCGGGAGAACCGACGCTTCGCTGATTGCAGGCACTAAGCCCCCGTCCTCAACGAGCACCGAAGTCCGCGCAAGCGGACAAGGAGCACAGTAGGGCGGGGATACAGTGCCGTCTTCGTTTTACGTTCACTCTATGCCGGGCATTTACAACACTGCCAGTCGAAGACTGGAAGTGTGATGGCAGCTACTCATCGTCTCGGCTTAGAGCCCGACAAGAAAGGCGGTCGAGATGAAGTACGCCACCACCACCGAGTAGGAGTGGGACACTCCGAATCCACGCCTGCGGAGACTGCGCTCCCTGCGCGGACTGTCGGCGCAAGCCGACCGTCCGTGAAAAAGCGTGTCGTGGAACCAGGAAGCCCCACCCTCAGTGAGCGTGTCAACGCGAGCAGGGTGGGGTAGTTCACCTGAACTGTTCGGTCAGTGCCGGCACGACGTCGAACAGGTCGTCGACGATGCCGTAATCGGCGATGTCGAAGATGGGCGCGCTGGGGTCGTTGTTGATGGCGACGACGGTGTCGGCGCCTTTCATGCCGGCGACGTGCTGGACCGCCCCGGAGATGCCGATGGCGATGTAGACGTCGGGGGTGACGACCTTGCCCGACTGGCCGACCTGCCTGTTTTTCGGCAGCCAGCCGTTGTCCACGACGGGTCGCGAGGCCGACACCGTGGCGTCCAGCGCCTCGGCCAGGTCGTGGACGATGTCGAGGTTCTCCTCCTCGCCGATTCCCCGGCCGACGGAGACGAGCACGTCCGCCTCGCCGATGTCGATGTCGCCGCCCGCGACCTCCTCGTAGCCCGTCACCCGCGAGCGGACCGCCGACTCGTCGATGGGCGCGTCGAACGCCTCGACCGCGGCGTCACCGGCTCCCTCCGCGGTCGACCACTCGGCCGGTCGGACGGTGACCAGCGCGCGGTCGGCCGGGAGTTCGATGGTGGTCTCGACCTTCGAGCCGTACATCTCGCGGTCGACCGCGAGCGTCCCGTCATCGACGCGCAGGTCGACGGCGTCGGTCACCAGCGGGTAGTCGACCCGGGAGGAAAGCGCCGGCGCGTAGTCCAGCCCGTTGACCGTGTGGGGCACGAGCAGGACCCCCGGGTCGAGGTCGCCCGCGAGCGCGGCGAGCGCCTGGACGTAGACGTCGTGGTTGAACTCCTCGCCGTGGGCGACAGTGTGGACCGCGTCGACGCCCTCGCGGTTCAGTTCCCCGGCATAGCGCTCGACGTCGCCGCTGACGACCGCGACGTGCAACTCGGTCCCGAGCGCGTCGGCCACCCCGCGACCGGCCGCCAGGAGTTCGAGACTCACGTCGCGCAACTCGCCGCGCCGGTGCTCCGCGACGGCCAGGATCACTGTCCCACCCCCCTCTCGCGGAGGACGCCGGCGAGTTGGCCGGCCGTCTCGTCGGCGTCGCCCTCGAAGACCGTCGCCTCGCTCTCGCTCTCCGGCTCGCGCGTGGCCGTCCAGGCCAGCGGCGTTTCGAGGTCGTTCCTCTCGACGCCCAGGTCGGCGGGCGTTCGCACGTCCAGCGGCTTGTTCTGTGCCTGGCGGATGCCCCGCAGGCTGGCGTAGCGCGGCTCGTTGATCCCCGTCTGGACCGTGAGAACGGCCGGGAGTTCGACCTCGGTGAGTTCCTCGACGCCGCCCTCCAGTTCGCGGTGGACGTGCGCGACGTCGGCGTCGGTGCTCGCGGCTTCGCCGCTCGCTCGTTCCGAGACGTCGCTTCGCTCGGCCTCGCGGCCCAGGTCGAGCTGGTTGACGACCGCCGCCCACTCGTAGCCGAGGCGCTCGGCGAGGGTGACACCGGTCGCGGCGAACCCGGCGTCGCCCGACTGGACGCCCGTGAGGACGAGGTCGGGGTCGACCTCGCGGGCGACCGCCTCGACGAGCGCGGCCTTCGCGCGGGCGTCCAGCAGGTCCCGCGCCGCGAGGTCGTCGTCCCAGACCCGGACGGCGCGGTCGGCCCCCTTCGCGAGGGCCTGTCGAACCGTCTCCTCGACGCGCTCGGGCCCGACCGTAACCGTCACGACCTCGACGCCCTCGCCGGCCTCGGCGATCCGGACGGCCGCCTCGACGGCGTACTCGTCCCACTCGTTCATGTCGTAGGTCAGATAGCGGTCGTCGACGACGAGCCCGTCTATCTCGAACTCGTCGTCGACCGTTGCCGCGTCGGTCACCGGTACGAGTAGCTGCATACCGGGATATGGGTGCGGTCCGCCGATAAACGTTTTCGCACGGCGAGAAACGGGCGCGCCGTGGATCCGCTCGGCGTGGCTTCGCCCGCCGCCGACCGGCACGGGAGCGACCGCCGGGCAGTCACTCCGAGTCGAGGTCGGCGACGTCCTCGTCGGGGAACGAGATGAGGTTCTCGCGGCCGATGCGGAGCTTGTCGATCCGCCCCTCCTCGGCCATCGACGAGAGCAACTGCGAGACCTTGGCGTTGGACCAGCCGGTCTCCTTGACGATGCTCCCCTGTTTCATCCGCCCGCCGTTGCGTTCGAGCAGGCGCTCGACGCGCTCCTCGTCGCTCAGTAGCTCCTCGTTGATCCCGTCGTCCTCGGTCCCGTCCGCGGTCGACCCGCCGGCGCCGGCACCGGCAGCAGCGCCGCCCGCCGTCGCGTCGCCGGCCCGTCCGCCGGTTGACGCGCTCTCGCTGCCGACGCCGCTTCCGTCGCCGTCAACCGCCCCGGCATCGCTCCCGCCGGCCGACGCGGCGGCCGCGCCGTCGTCGGGGTTGCCGCCAGTCGTCGGGACGGTGGCGCCGGCGTCGCCGTCCTCGCGGTGCATGTAGGCGACGAGGACGGCCGCACTCGCGCCCGCGAGAACCGCCAGCGCGACGACGGACAGCAGCGACCCGACGGGACCACCGTCGGGCGTCTCGGTCGCGTTCGTCCCCGGCGCCGTGGTCGATGTGCCGGTCGGCGTCGGAGCGTCGCCGGAGTAGACGATCCACGGTTCGCGCCCTTCGAAGTCGTAGGGGCCCTCCCACCGCGCGGTGCCGCCAGTGATCCCGACCTCGGGCGCGCTGGTGACGCCGTAGCCCGACGGCGGGGCGACCAGGAGCGTCTGCCGCCCGCTCAATCCGGGGAGCCACGTCCCGCGAGTGGTGTTGAAGCCGTCGCCGACCGAGAGGCGGTCGCCCTCGGCGCGCGCGAAGTTCGACCACGTGAACGAGACGGCCAACGTCCCGGTCCCGTTCTCGCGGCCGGCCGACCGCGAGACGCCGCTGATATCCATCTCGCGGCCGGTCTCGGCGCTCGCCCCGGCCGCAGCGGTCCGGAAGAAGTCGACTCGCAGGGGATCCTCGGCGGTCCCGAACTCCTCAGCCAACTCGTCGAACGCGGCCGCGTCCTCGGCGTTGCGGACCGGGACGGTTACGGCTATCTGCCAGCGCGCGTCGCCGCCGGGCCGGAGTTGTACCCGCCAGACTTCCTCGGAAGGGGGCAACGTCGCCCGGCCGGGCGGCGTCGCAGTGACCGTCCCGTCAGGCGTGGCGGTCCCGGGCGGTCCCGCGGTCGTCGGCTCCTGCTGGGCCGGGAGAGAGGCCGGATCCCCGCTCGCGGTCCCGCCGCTGGCCGGCGCTCCCGGAGCGGCCAGCAACGCGACGACGAGGACGAGGAGGGCGACGAGCGACCGCGGGGGCATGTCCGACACATTCCCCGGCGCGGTCAAAACGCTTTCCATTAAAACGTCTCGGCGCCGGATGAACGGTCTCCGCGGTTCTCGGGCGTTCGGCGCGGCGGCGGGAGTAGCTGGCTTTTTGTAACCGGAGGGAAAAGAGACCACAGATGCGACCCACCCGCGCTGTCCTCCTCGCGCTCGCGGTCGCGCTCACGATCGCTCCGGCCGCCGGCGCGGCGTCGGTAGGCCCGCCCGTGTCGGCCGACGAACCCGGGGTGAACGACCTCCCCGTCATCAGGGCCCAGTCGAACACGACGAACTTCCTGGACATCCGGGGCCGGGACGTCCAGCGCGGCGGCTACGGCAACGCCACCCTCGACGCATACAACGACGGCGACCTCTCGACGCGCGGGTTCCTCGCCGACCTCGCGGCCGTCGACGACGGTGCCCGGTCGGCCGAGGCCCAGCTCGACCGCATCGTCGAGCGCGCCGGGCTGGTCATCCCCGGTGACGTCGAGACCCGCATCAACAACCTGCGGGCCGAACTCATCCCCCTCCAGGGGCCGGTCCGCGAACGGGTCGGGCGCGCGATGGCCGGCGAGACGGCCAGCACGGAGGTCCACGCCCTGACGTCGCCGACGGGGATCGTCGTCACGACCACCGACGGCGAGCGGTTCTACCGGGAGGCGTACCTCGCGGCCGACCGCGACCCGGGCGGGGAGGACAACTTCGTCACCGACGCGGACCCGACGGGGCTCAACCCCGCAAACGACCGGGCGCGCGAACTCTACCCGTGGGCCTACGGGGGGACCAGTCCGGAACTCTCCCGCGAGGGGACCACCTCGGTGTACACCGTCGCCATCGACCACAGCCAGGGGCGACTCCGCACCCACATCGACGGGGCGACGCGCAACGTCTTCCGCGAGGTCCAGATACTGCGTTCGGACCGCGTGCCCGCCGACACCGTGCGCAACCGGACGGCGTCGGTCGAACTCCGGGTCAACCACACCTACGGGACCGGCCCGATGGAAGTCGTCGTCACCACCGCCGTCACCGAACGGCCGCTGAACGCGACCGTTTTCGTCGACGGCTACCGCGTCGGGACCACCGGGATCGACGGCCGCCTCTGGACAACCGGCCCCCACCCCTCGGGGGTCGTTACCGTCCGGACCGAGGACGGCGTCGCCACCGTCGAAGTCATGCCGCGGTAACCGGAGAAAGCCGCGCCAAACCGACCGTTCGCCGTTCTAACGGGGCCTTACCGGGCCCTGCGTTCCGGCCCGGACCCGGCCGGGTCCTCGATTCCGGCCTCGGCCGCGGATCCCGCCCCGGACTCGTCGGGCTCGGGCACGTCCGCGACGGTGGTGATCGCGATGTCGGGGCTGTATGCGGGGCCGTGGGTGAGGTGGCGGAACTCCTCGAAGCCGGCCTCGTGGAACATGCGGTCGGCCTCGCTCTCGTCGTAGAAGAGCATGATCGCGTCGGCCAGTCGCTGGAAGAGAGGGTTCGAGGGGTAGTTCGGGCCGACGACGAGCACCTGCCCGCCGGGTCTGGCGACGCGGCGCAGCTCGGCGAGGCCCGCGACCGGGTTCGGCCAGTACTCGATCGACCCCGACGACCAGACGACGTCGAAGGTGTCGTCCCGGAATGGGAGCCGTTCGGCGTCGCCGCGATAGAAGCGGACGCGGCCGTGCTTGCCGAACTTCTCCCAGGCCCGTTCCATCTGGTCGACGCTCTGGTCGAGGCCGTGGACGGTGTCGACGTGCTTGCGGAGCCCCTCGGTGGCGAAACCGGTCCCGCAGCCGACATCGAGGACGCGGTCGTCGCGGTCGAGGCCGAGCAGACCCAGCGCCTCGGCGCGCATTTCCTCGGTCCAGACGAACCTGTTCACCTCGTCGTACACCGTCGAGAGGTACCGGTAGAACAGCCGGGCATTGGACTTGTCCTCGAGAACGCCCATGAGTACCATCGGCCGGACTTCGGACCAGTCCGGGATAACTCCCTCGTTTCCGGACATGCCGGCCCCCGTCGGCGACGTTCCGGTCCGCTCGGGCCGGCGGGCGCTCGCCGGGGCCGAGTCCACTTCGCAACTACCAAATAGGCGCTGTCCGGATATCCGGACGATAAATGCCAAGGCCAGAGGTTCTCGACCGTATCAAGGAGGCGGAGCGGGAGGCAGACGAGATCGTCGCCGAGGCCGAGGAGGCGGCCGAGGAGGTCGTCGCCGAGGCACGCGAGGAGGCCGACGGGATCCGCGAGCGGGCACGCGAGGAGGCGGACGCCGAGGCCACGGAGCGCGTCGAAAACGCGCGAGAAGGGATAGACGAGGACCGCCAGCGCATCCTGGAGGAGGGCCGCGAGGAGCGGTCCGGCCTCGAGGAACGGGCCGAACAGCGCCGGGAGGCGGTGGTCGAGTACGTGGTCTCGCAGTTCGAGGAGGCGGTGCATGCTCAGACCTGAGCGGATGAGCAAGGTGTCCGTGACGGGCTCGAAAGCCGTCATGGGCGACATCGTCGAGGCGGTGCACGACCTGCATCTCGTCCACCTCTCGGACTACGACGGCCGCTGGGAGGGCTTCGAGAACGGCAACCCGATGGCAGGCGGCGACGAGGCCTCGGAGAAACTCCTCACCGTCCGGTCGCTCGAGAGCATCCTCGGGGTCACCGACGAGGACGCCGGTCCCACCCGGATCGTCACCGACGAGGCCCTCGACGAGGAGCTCGAGGAGGTCCGGATCGAGGCGAACGACCTCGACGACCGCCGGTCGGAGTTGCGCGACGAACTGCGCGAGATCGAGGAACGCGAGGGGGCCATCGAGCCCTTCGCGGAACTCGGCATCGACCTCGACCTGCTGTGGGGCTACGACTCGCTGTCGGTCGCAGTCGGCGAGGGCGACGCCGACTCCGTGCGGGCGGCGCTTTCCGACATTGAGGGCGCCACCGAGGTGTTCTCGGAGGGAAACGTCGTCGCGGCGTTCGCTCGCGCCGACGAGGGCACCCTCTCGGACGCCCTGGTCGAGGCCGAGTTCAGCGAACTCGAGGTGCCCGACGAGGAGGGCGACCCCGAGGACGTCCTCGACGAACTCGAACACCGCGAGGAACAGGTCGAGGCCAACCTGGAGACAGTCGAACAGGAGATCGAGGACCTGCGCTACGAGGCCGCGGCCTTCCTCCTGGCGGCCGAGGAGAAACTCGCCATCGAGGCCCGGAAGGCCGAGGCGCCCCTCTCGTTTGCGACGACCGAAAACGCGTTCGTCGCCGAGGGGTGGATCCCGACCGGACGCGTCGACGAGTTCGAGGCGGCTATCGCCGACGCCGTCGGCGACCACGCCGACGTCGAGGAACTGGAAGTCGCCGCCTACAACCGCCACGGCCACGCCGAAACCCGCGAGGAGGTCGAGGGATCCGGCGGCGCGCCCGACGCCGGCATCGGCGGGGCCGAACTCGACGAGGACGAGGACGAACAGGAGGAGCGCGAACCGGTCGAGGCGACCGCCGACGGCGGCGAACAGGTCCGCTCGGACGGCGGTCTCGCGAGCGAAGCGAGCGAGGCCTCGGCAGAGCCGCGCTCTGACGGCGGCGTCGTCACGATGGGCGACGACGACCCGCCGGTCATCCAGGACAACCCCGGCCTCGCCAAGCCGTTCGAGTTGCTCACGCGGGCGGTCGGCCGACCGAACTACTCCGAGTTCGACCCGACGATCGTGCTCCTCCTGACGTTTCCGCTGATGTTCGGGTTCATCATCGGGGACGTCGGCTACGGGCTCGTCTACTCCGGCATCGGCTACTGGGTGTACCGGAACTACCACGACTCGGACGCGTTCCGGCGGTTCGGGCTGATCACGCTCGCGGCCGGCGTCATGACGACGATATTCGGCGTCCTCTACGGCGAGATATTCGGCCTGCACCTGGTTGCCTCCCAGTTCTGGGAGGGCATCGTGGGACTGGAGCACGCCCCCATCGAGAAGGGGCTCTCGCCGGCGACGAGTTACTGGGCGAGCGCGTGGTTCATCGTGACGACGCTGTTCGGCATCGTCCACATGAACACGGCCTACGTGCTGGAGTTCTTCGAGAACAGGGCGCTGCACGGCACGAGGGAGGCGGTCCTGGAGTCGGGGTCGTGGATCCTGGCGCTGAACGGCCTGTGGCTGTTCATCTTCGCCCGCCCGCCGACGGCTACCGAGGGCGGCGAGACGGTCTTCCTCGGGCCCAAGCCGCCGTTCATCTACGAGGTGTTCGACGGCGGGTCCGAGGCCGCGCTCTCGCTCGGGTTCACCGGCATCCCGCACGTCGCCATGCTCGACCTGCCGGTGCTCGGGGTCATTCCCCTCACCGAGCTGGTCGGCGTCGTGATGGTCCTCCTCGGCGCCGCGTTCCTCGCCTTGGGGCCGGCCTACGAACTGGTCGAGTTCCACCAGGTGCTGGCCCACGCGCTGTCGTACCTGCGGATCGCCGCAGTCTTGCTCGCCAAGGCCGGGATGGCCTTCGCCGTGAACCTCCTGTTCTGGGGGGTCTACTCCGAGCCGTCCGGCCACGGCGACGAGTGGCACTTCATGCTCGCTCACGGGCCCGAGTACGTGCTCGACCACCACGAGGAAGCCGAGATCCTCTTCGAGGGGATGGTCCACATGGGCCCGCTGATGGTCGTGTTCGGGGTCCTCGTCCTGATCGTCGGGCACCTCATCGTGCTCGCGCTGGGCGTGACCTCCTCGGGCATCCAGTCCATCCGCCTGGAGTACTTCGAGTTCTTCTCGAAGTTCTACGAGGGCAACGGCCGCACCTACACCCCCTTCGGCACCGAACGGACCTACACCGACGACGGGTCCTGACCGGCCGACCCGCGCCGACCGGTCTCCGTCCGACCCGACCCCGTTCCGACCGCTCCGGCGGCTGCCGCACATCTGAAACAACAGTGACAGGTACGGGGGGATCCGTGTGAGCGAATCACACCCGACGAGTCGGTGAAATACCGGATTACTGGCGCGTTATCCGTCCGATTTGGGAAGCTTTAAGCCCACGATAGAGCAAACGTCAGACCGTACGGAAACACAACTCGCGAGCGAATCCAGACCCATGATCGACGCTACTACACAGCTGGCCGCAGTCGCACTGCAGCAGGGAGCACCCGCGCTCGAACCGGTGGCCGCCGCCGCCATCGCGGTCGGTCTCGGCGCGCTCGGGACCGGCATCGCACAGCGTTCCATCGGGGCCGCGGCCGTCGGGGCCGTCGCCGAGGACCGCGACATGCTCGTCCCGGCGCTGATCTTCACGGCGCTGCCCGAGACGCTCATCATCATCGCGTTCGTCACCATCTTCGTGGCCCAGGGGTAACTCCCTCCGATTAGAATGAGCCTCGATACCGTCGTGGAGGACATCCGAGACGAAGCTCGCGCGCGTGCCGAAGCGATCCGCGAGGAGGCCCGGTCCGAGGCCGACGAGGTCGTCGCGGAGGCCGAGGCCGACGCCGAGGCGATCAGGGAGGAGCGCCTCGCGGATGCCGAGGCGACCATCGACCAGGAGCGCGAACAGCGCGTCTCCAGCGCCAAACTCGAGGCCAAACAGGAGCGCCTGGAGGCCCGCCAGGCGGTCCTCTCGGAGGTCCGCGACGCCGTCGAGGCGGAACTGGCGGACCTCGACGCTGACACGCGGGAGGAGCTGACGCGCGAACTGCTCGACGCCGCAGCTGTCGAGTTCGACGAGGACGACGACGTGACCGTCTACGGCCGCGCCGACGACGAGGGGCTGCTGACCGACCTGGCCGACGAGCACGGCTTCGAGTACGGCGGCGAATACGCCTGTCTGGGCGGCGTGGTCGTCGAGAGCGAGGGCTCCCGGGTCCGCGTGAACAACACGTTCGACTCGGTACTCGAGAACGTCTGGGAGGACGAACTCCGCGAGGTCAGCGACAGACTGTTCGCACAATGAGCGCCCAGGACTACCGGAGCAGCAACTACGAGTACGTGACAGCGCGGGTGCGGTCGCGCCGGTCGAAGCTGTTCGACGACGACGACTACCGGAAGCTCGTCCGGATGGGCACGAGCGAGATCGCCCGGTTCATGGAGGAAAGCGAGTACGAGGCCGAGATGAACCGGCTGGGCTCGCGCCACTCCGGAGTTGATCTCGTCGAGTACGCGCTGAACGAGAACCTCGCCGGCCACTTCGACGACCTGCTGCGCTGGGCCGACGGGCGGCTGTACGACTACGTCGCCCGCTACCTGCGGAAGTTCGACGTCTGGAACGTCAAGACAGTGCTCCGGGGGCTGTACTCGGGCGCCGACCGCGCGGCCGTCGAGGCCGACCTCATCGACGCCGGCGAGTTCTCCGAGGACGAACTCGAGGCGCTGCTCGACGCCGACTCGGTCGAGGCGGTGGTCGCGGCGCTGGACCGGACGGTGTTCGGCGACCCTCTCGAAGCGGCGCTGGCGGACTACGAGGGCAGCGGTCTGCTCGTCCCGCTGGAGAACGCGCTGGACCGGACGTTCTACGAGTCCCTCATCGCGGGGCTGCCCGACGAGCCCGGCCGGGCGACGAGCCTCTACATCGAGTTCCTGCGGGCGGAAATCGACTTCCGGAACCTCCGGAACGCGCTGCGGATCGCCCGCTCGGGCGCCGACATGGACCCCTCGGAGTACTTCATCGAGGGCGGCCGGCTGTTCGACGAGCAGGAGCTCCGGCAGCTGGTGACCGACGAGTCACAGCTGGTCGAGCACATCCGCGAGAGCACCTACGGCGACGACCTCGACGACGCGCTCGGCACGCTGGCCGAGGCCGAGAGCCTCATCGAGTTCGAGCACGCGCTGGACGCGGCGCTGTTGGAGTACGCCGACACGCTTTCGAACCGGTACCCGCTGTCGGTGTGTCCGATCCTTTCGTTCGTGCTCGCGAAAGAGCGTGAGGTGGACAACATCCGGGCGATCGCTCGCGGCCGCGAGGCCGGGCTGGCGCCCGAGGAGATCCGCGAGGAACTGGTGATATCATGAGCCAGGAGATCGCCGTCGTCGGCAGCCCCGATTTCACGACGGGGTTTCGGCTCGCGGGCGTCCGCAAGTTCGCGGATATCCCCGACAACGAGAAAGAGGAACAGCTCGACGGGGCCGTCCGGGAGATGCTCGAAGACGAGGGCGTCGGCATCGTCGTGATGCACGACGACGACGTCGAGCGGCTCTCCCGGGACGTGCGGTCCGACGTCGAAACGAGCGTGGAGCCGGTCGTCGTGACCCTCGGCGGCGAGGGCGGGTCCGACGGGCTCCGCGAGCAGATCAAACGCGCCATCGGGATCGACCTGATGGCCGAGGACTAACATGAGCCAAGCTACAGACACGACAGTACGCGAGGACGGCGTCATCGAGAGCGTCTCCGGGCCGGTCGTCCAGGCGCGGGATCTGGACGCGAAGATGAACGACGTCGTCTACGTCGGCGAGGAAGGACTGATGGGCGAGGTCATCGAGATCGAAGGCAACATCACGACCATCCAGGTCTACGAGGAGACCTCGGGGGTCGCGCCGGGCGAACCCGTCGAGGGGACCGGCGCGCCCCTGTCGGTCGACCTGGGCCCCGGGATGCTCGATTCCATCTACGACGGCGTCCAGCGCCCGCTGGACGTCCTGGAGGAGAAGATGGGGTCGGCGTTCCTCGACCGCGGGGTCGACGCACCGGGCATCGACCTGGAGCGGACCTGGGAGTTCACCCCCGAGGTCGGGGCGGGCGACGAGGTCGGTCGCGGCGACGTCGTCGGGAGCGTCCCGGAGACGGCGAGCATCGACCACAAGGTCATGGTCCCGCCCGGCGCCCTGGAGGAGGGCGAGACCGCCGAGGTCGTCGAGGTCGAATCGGGCAACTTCGCGGTCGACGAGACGGTGGCCGAACTCGACAACGGCGCGGAAGTGACGATGCGCCAGGAGTGGCCGGTCCGGGAGGCGCGACCCACCGTCGACAAGCAGACGCCCACGGAGCCGCTCACGTCGGGCCAGCGCATCCTCGACGGCCTGTTCCCGCTCGCGAAGGGCGGGACCGCTGCCATTCCCGGACCCTTCGGGTCGGGCAAGACGGTCACCCAGCAGTCGCTGGCGAAGTTCGCCGACGCCGACATCGTCGTCTACATCGGCTGTGGCGAGCGGGGCAACGAGATGACCGAGGTCATCGACGACTTCCCCGAACTGCCCGACCCCCAGACGGGCAACCCCCTGATGGACCGGACCTGCCTCATCGCCAACACCTCGAACATGCCCGTCGCCGCCCGCGAATCCTGCGTGTACACGGGGATCACCATCGCGGAGTTCTACCGCGACATGGGCTACGACGTGGCGCTGATGGCCGACTCCACCTCGCGGTGGGCCGAGGCCATGCGCGAGATCTCCTCGCGCCTGGAGGAGATGCCCGGCGAGGAGGGCTATCCCGCCTACCTCGCGGCGCGCCTCTCGGAGTTCTACGAGCGCGCCGGCTACTTCGAGAACGTCAACGGCTCTGAAGGATCGATCTCGGTCATCGGGGCCGTCTCGCCGCCGGGCGGTGACTTCTCCGAGCCCGTCACCCAGAACACGCTGCGCATCGTCAAGACGTTCTGGGCGCTGGACTCGGACCTGGCAGACCGGCGTCACTTCCCGGCGATCAACTGGAACGACTCCTACTCGCTGTACCGGGACCAGCTCGACCCGTGGTTCACCGACAACGTCGCCGACGACTGGACCGACCAGCGCCAGTGGGCCATCGACACGCTCGACGAGGACGACGAGCTCCAGGAGATCGTCCAGCTGGTCGGGAAGGACTCCCTGCCGGAGGACCAGCAGCTCACGCTGGAGGTCGCCCGGTACATCAAGGAGGCCTGGCTCCAGCAGAACGCCCTGCACGAGGTGGACCGGTACTGCCCGCCCGAGAAGACCTACCGGATCCTCGGGGCGATCAAGACGTTCGACGACGAGGCCTCCGACGCGCTGGACGCGGGCGTCCCGGTCGACGAGATCACGGACATCGAGGCGCTGCCCCGGCTGAACCGCATCGGGACGACGCCCGACGACGAGGCCGACGAGTTCGTCGACGAACTCGAGGAAGACATCACCGAACAGCTCCGCACGCTCTACTGACAATGAAGGAATACCAGACGATCACGGAAATCAGCGGACCGCTGGTCTTCGTCGAGGCGGACGAGCCGATCGGCTACGACGAGATCGTCGAGATCGAGACCGGCGACGGAACCATCCGCCGCGGCCAGGTGCTCGACACCACGAGCGACCACGTCGCCATCCAGGTGTTCGAGGGGACGACCGGCATCGACCGCGACTCCTCGGTCACCTTCCTCGGCGAGACCATGAAGATGCCCGTCACCGAGGACCTCCTCGGGCGGGTGCTGGACGGGTCGGGCAACCCGATCGACGGCGGCCCCGACATCGTCCCCGACGAGCGCCGCGACATCGTCGGCGAGGCCATCAACCCCTACTCCCGGGAGTACCCCGAGGAGTTCATCCAGACCGGCGTCTCCGCCATCGACGGCATGAACACGCTGGTCCGGGGCCAGAAGCTCCCGATCTTCTCGGCCTCGGGCCTGCCCCACAACGACCTCGCGCTCCAGATCGCCCGCCAGGCAACGGTGCCCGAGGAAGAGACAGCGGGCGGCGAAGCCTCCGAGTTCGCCGTCATCTTCGGCGCGATGGGCATCACGGCCGAGGAGGCCAACGAGTTCATGGACGACTTCGAGCGCACCGGTGCGCTCGAACGGTCGGTCGTCTTCATGAACCTCGCCGACGACCCGGCCGTCGAGCGGACGATCACCCCGCGGCTGGCGCTCACCACGGCGGAGTACCTGGCCTTCGAGCACGGCTACCACACGCTGGTCATCCTCACCGACATGACCAACTACTGTGAGGCGCTGCGCGAGATCGGCGCCGCCCGCGAGGAGGTGCCGGGCCGGCGTGGCTACCCGGGGTACATGTACACCGACCTCGCGTCGATCTACGAGCGCGCGGGTCGCATCAAGGGCCAGGAGGGCTCGATCACGCAGATGCCCATCCTGACGATGCCCAGCGAGGACATCACCCACCCGATCCCCGACCTGACGGGCTACATCACGGAGGGGCAGATCCTCATCGACTCCGGGCTGAACAGCCAGGGCGTCGTCCCGCCGGTGAACGTCTCGCCGAGCCTCTCGCGGCTGATGGACGACGGCATCGGCGAGGGGCTGACCCGCGGCGACCACGGCGGCGTCTCCGACCAGCTGTTCTACGCCTACGCGGAGGGCAAGGACAAGCGCGACCTCGTGAACATCGTCGGTCGCGAGGCGCTCTCCGAGCGCGACAACCGCTTCCTCGACTTCGCCGACCGCTTCGAAGAAGAGTTCGTCGACCAGGGCTCGAACACCAACCGCTCCATCGAGGAGACGCTGTCGATCGGCTGGGACCTGCTCTCGATGCTCCCGCGCGAGGAACTCAACCGCGTCGACGAGGAGTACATCGACGAGTACTACCAGGGAGAGGCCGCCGAGGAAGTCGCCGCCGACTGACGGACGCCCGTCGTCGCTCTTTCTTGTCGCACGCACCACTCGCAGTCAATCGCCCGTCCGGTCCCTGTCACTGACGGCGGTTGGCTCCGGTAGGCACCCCACTCCGAGCGGACAGCCACCGTGACCGCGGCAGGAAGTAGTTTTGCCGACGGGTTGAAAGTTGAGACTACAGGGTGTGTAGCCGGTCTGTAATGCGTGATTTCAGGCGAATCGGTAAGCGGAAACGACACCAAACTGGCTCTCAATCTACCCGATTCCAGTCTCCTTCTTCAGCAGCGTCAGTGTGTTATCGGCCGTCATGACCGGCGCGTGTTCGTACTCTCCGGTCAACTCCACCTTGATCACGGCGCAGCGATCGCTTAGCCTGGGCTTTCTCGCTGGTCTGCATCCGTTTCGAGACGACGTACGACAGCTCACGCTGGCTGATCATCTCTAGGACGTGCTGGCTATCAAACTCCCGGTCCATCAAGACGTTATGTCAATAATTCGTTAGGGCATGCCTCGTAGGCGTAGATTTTCTCTAGCTCGACTGCTTCAATAATCAAGTCGACTACCTCGTTGCCGAACTCGGCGGTCCACACGCCGGGATTCTCCGACCAAATCTGTTTGATGAGATCTACGCTGAAGCCGTCAAGGGCCGAGGCACGCATACGCCGAGGGGTGGGGTGGTGCAGTTTACACGGACCACTCTATCATACCGACCGATGGGAGATCAACTCTCACAGGCCTTGCATTCGAGGATATCTCGGCTGAACTTCTGTGCGGCGTTCACACTGTGTTGGTAGTAGAGACTCTTCACCCCTTTCTTCCAGGCCTCGATGTAGAGCTGGTTGATCTCCTTGACGCTCACTTCGCTCGGATCGATCGAGACGTTCAGGCTCTGTGCCTGATCGATGTGTTTCTGCCGCTGCGCTGCCTGGTTGATGATCGCC
>PXRS01000046.1 GCA_003023785.1 Halobacteriales archaeon QS_5_68_33
TCCGCTTCCCGACAAACCTCCCGCGCGTAGGGACACCGCGTGTGGAACCGGCACCCGGGCGGCGGGTCACGCGGCGAGGGGACGTCTCCCGGAAGCGCGTCGACGCGGCGGCCGTGCTCGCTCGCGTCCGCCCGCGGGACGCTCTCCAGGAGCGCCTCGGTATAGGGGTGTTTGGGGTCCTCGAAGATGTCGTCGGTCGGTCCCCGCTCGATTACCTGCCCGAGGTACATCACGGCGACGCGGTCGGTGATGTGCCGGACGACGGAGAGATCGTGGGCGATGAACAGGTAGGTCAACTCGAACTCGTCCTGGAGGTCGCCCAGCAGGTTGAGGATCTGGGCCTGGACGGAGACGTCAAGCGCCGAGACGGGTTCGTCACAGACGACGAAGTCCGGTTCCAGCGCCAGCGCGCGGGCGATGCCGATACGCTGGCGCTGCCCGCCCGAGAACTCGTTGGGATAGCGGTCCAGTTGCGCCGCCGAGAGGCCGACCCGCTCCATCAACTCCTCGGCGCGGGCGCGCCGGTCGGCCGCCGTGCCGACGTCGTGGACGGCGAGCGGTTCCGCGATGATCTCCCGGGCGGTCATCCGCGGGTCCAGGCTGGAGAACGGATCCTGGAAGACGATGCCGGCGCGCTTGCGAAAGTCGACCAGTTCCTCGTCGTTCATGCCGAAGACGTCCTCGCCGTCGAAGCGGACGGTGCCGCCGGTCGCCTCGCGCAGTCGCAGGAGGGTCTCGCCGGTCGTCGACTTCCCGCAACCCGACTCGCCGACGAGGCCGAGCGTCTCGCCGCGCTCGACGGCGAAGGAGACGCCGTCGACGGCCTTCACGCTCGTCGGGTCGGCGCCGGTGAGCCGGTCCAGCAGCGAGTCGACCTCGTGGTAGTACTTCTCCAGGTTCTCGACCTCGACCAGCGGGTCAGTCATCGGTCTCACTCTCCGCGGCGTCGACATCCGCCCCCTCCAGCGGCGACTCGAAGTAGTCCGGGCGGAGGGCCTCGCTCTCGATGAAGTCGTGGTCGGCGAGGACGCACATCGCGGCGTGTTCGTCGTCGCCGTCCACCGCGAACTCGGGCGGCTTGTCGAGACACTCGGTCATCGCCTTCGGGCAGCGGTCGGCGAAGTAACACCGGTCGTCCATCTCGGCGTCGACGAGGTCCGGCACCGACCCCTCGATGGGCTGGAGGCGCGGCGCGGGGTCCGCCAGGTCGGGGATCGACCCGAGCAGCCCCTGCGTGTAGGGGTGGACGGGGTTGTCGAAAACCGCCGTCAGCGACCCGCGCTCGACGACTTCGCCGGCGTACATCACCCCCACCCGGTCGCACGTCCGGGCGATGACGCCGAGGTTGTGCGTGATCAGGAGGATGCTCATCCCCGCTTCGGCCTGCAGGTCGTCGAGCAGGTTGAGGATCTGGGCCTGGATGGTGACGTCAAGCGCCGTCGTCGGTTCGTCGGCGACCAGCACGTCGGGTTCGCCGGCCAGCGCCTGCGCGACCATCGCCCGCTGGAGCATCCCGCCCGAGAACTGGTGGGGGTACTCGTCGGCGCGGTCGGCCGGGTCCGGGATCCCAACCTGTTCGAGCAACTCGACCGCGCGCTCTCTGCTCTCCCCGGAGACGTACGACCGGGTGGGCAGGACCGTGTCGGCCAGCAGGCGCCCGAGACCGTACCCCTGGGTGCGCGAGCGGGTCGAACGCGGGTTCGCGCTGGCGCGGCGCTGGACCTCGACGGCCTCGGCGATCTGTTCGCCGACGGTCACCGAGGGGTTGAAACTGCTCATCGGGTCCTGGAATATCATCGAAAAGGAGGGCCCGCGCAGCGAGCGCCTGACCCGCTCGGGCACCCGGCGCAGGTCGACGAACTCGCCGTCGACGGCGTCCGGGTGGCGGTCGCGGACCGACGCGGCCAGGTCCGCGTCACGATACCGGACCTCGCCAGCGGTCACCCGCCCCGGCGACTCCACGAGGTCGACCAGGGACAGCGCGGTGACGCTCTTGCCCGACCCCGACTCGCCGACGATGCCGAACACCTCGCCCTCCCGGAGGGTAAAGGAGACGTCCTCGACGGCGTTTATCTGGCCCTCCTCGGTGAAAAACCGCGTCGAGAGTCCCTCGACGCGCAGGAGGTCGCGCCCGGCCATCAGGGTCCACCTCCTTCACCCTCGATGCCGGGGTCCAGGGCATCCCGGAGCCAGTCGCCGACGAGGTTGATGCCGACGACGGTGAGGACGATGGCGACCCCCGGGATGGTCGCGATCCACCACGACGACGAGAGGTACTGGCGGCCCTGTGCGATGTCGAACCCCCACGAGAGGGTCGTCCCCGAGAACCCGAGGAACGCGAGCGCGCTCTCCAGGAGGATGATCGCCGCCACCTGGATCGTCGCGAGGACGATGATCGGCGTGATGCTGTTGGGCAGGACGTGCCGGGTGACGATGTGGCGGTCGCTCGCGCCGACCGCGCGGGCGGCCTTGATGTACTCCTCGGAGCGCACCGACAGCGCCTCGCTGCGCGCCACGCGGGCGAACCACACCCAGTTGACGAGGCCGACGACGATGATCACCGTCCCGGGGAGCGTGAACGTCTCGGGCATGTTCGGCGTCAGCCCGGCCCGGACGAACGGGTCGGGGACGCGGACCGAGGCGGTCCCGATGAGCCCCACGAGCGCCACCGCAAGGACCAGCGACGGGAACGCCAGCATGACGTCCGCGCTGCGCATCAGCGCGTCGTCGATCCGGCCGCTGTAATAGCCCGCCAGCAGGCCGACGGTGACGCCGAACAGCGCGGCGATGCCCGTCCCGATGACCCCGACGATGAGCGACGTCCGCGCGCCGTAGATCGTCCGCGAGAGCATGTCGCGCCCGAGCGAGTCGGTCCCGAGCGGGTGCTCGCCCGTCGAGTTCACCCACGACGTCTCGTTGACGATCTCGATGGAGCCGTTGACCATCTTCGAGGTGGTGTTGGTGGTCTGGCGGTCGAACCCCAGCGGCGGGAGCTGGTTGTCGTTCAGGTTCTGGTTCGTCGGGTTGTGGGGCGCGAGCGCCGGCGCGAACGCCGCCACCAGGAGGGCACAGACGATGAGCCCGACCCCCAGTTTGGCGAGCGCGCTCCGGCGGAACTCCGTCCGGAGGTTCCTGACCGTGCGGGGCGAGAGCCTGAGCGCCTCGCGCAGGCGGGAGAGTGCCCCGCTCGCGACCGGGTGCAACAGCCAGTCGAGGTCGACCATCAGTCGGCCACCACCCGCGGGTCAAGGTAGGCCTGGAGGGCGTCCACGAGCGTGTTCACGACGACGAACCCGGCGCCGATGACGATGAGCGACCCCTGGATGAGCGGCCAGTCGCGCAGGTTGATCGCGCGGATGAGCTCCGTCCCGAGGCCGGGCCAGGCAAAGACCGCCTCCGTGATCACGGCGCCGCCGATCAGCGTCCCCAGCTGGAGGCCGACGACGGTGATCACCGGAGCGAGCGTGTTCCGCAGGGCGTGTTTGTACCGGACGAGCGACTCCGGGAGGCCCTTCGCCCGGCTGGCGCGGATGTAGGACTTCCCGAGTTCGTCCAGCATGCCGCTCCGGGTCAGGCGCGTGATGAGCGCCGTGAAGTACGTCCCCAGCGTGACCGCGGGCAGCGTGATGTGGGCGAGCCACGTCACGAGCGGCAGCTTACCCAGGTACGCCAGGAGCGCCTCGCCCCGCAGTTCGACCGCGAGCCGCACCACGAGCCCGGGGTCGAACTGCCCGACGGTCCCTGCCACGGCCGGCAGGAACCCGGTCCCCCGCTGGCTGGTCGGGAAGAGCCCGAACTGGACCGCCAGCAACAGCACGAGCATGATCCCCAGCCAGAAGTTCGGCGTCGAGATGCCGACCAGCGAGAACAGGGTCGCGCCGTAGTCGACGGGCTCGTGACGCCGGGTCGCGCTGACCACGCCGAGCGGGATCGAGAGGGCGACCGCGACGACGGTGGCCGCGACCGCCAGTTCGACCGTCGCGGGGAGCCTGGCGAACACGCGTGCGCTCGCCTCCGTGTTCGAGATGTAGGAGTAGCCCATGTCGCCCTGGAGGAGTCCCGCGAGGTAATCGAGGTACTGAACGTAGATGGGACGGTTCAGCCCGAGTTCGGCCGCGATCCGTCGGCGCAGTTCCTGGCTGGCGTCCAGCGGGGCGATGAACGTCACCGGGTCGCCCGGTGTGATGAACCGCAGCAGAAACACGACGGTCACCACGCCCCAGATGACGAACACGCCCTGCACCGCGCGCTTGAGGAGGAACCGTCCGAGCGACACAGTCGTCACCCCGACCGGTTACTCGGCGGGCGACATCGCGTAGGCGTCGATGCGCTCGTCCGCACGCGGGGTCCACTCGACGCGGTTGCTCGCGCCGTAGACGCTGTACTGCCTGTTCAGGAAGATCCACGGCGCCTGGTCGTGGAGCGTCGCGTTCAGCTCCTGGAGGATCGACTCGCGCTCCTCGCGGTCGCCCTCGTTCTGTGCCTGCTCCATCATCGAGTCGACCTCCTCGTTGCTGTACGACGAGACGGCGCCGTCCGACGTGAGCAACGGGATGACCGTCTGGCTGGCGTCGAACGTGGAGTTGCCCCAGCCGATGAGATACAGCGGCGGCGAGGTCGTGATGTCGCCGTCCGTGAGTTCGCCCGCCAGGGAGCCGAAGTCGCGCTGGTTGATCTCACAGGAGACGTTCGAGAGGCTGTCGACCTGCTCGACGACGGCCTGTGCGATCTCGAAGTCCCGCAGGTAGCGACCGTTCGGCGTGTGCAACTCGAGTTCCGCCCCCTCGAAGCCGCTCTCGCTGACCAGTTCCTCGGCCCGCGCGGGGTCGTGCTCGTAGGGGTCGACGTCGGGGTTGTGGCCGACGAACCCCTCCAGGGTCGGCTGGCCCGTCGGGTCGCCGAACGTCTGGAGGACGTTCTCGATGATCGAGTCCAGGTCGACGGCGTAGTTCATCGCCCGCCGGAAGTCCGGGTCCGAGAACGGTTCGACGTCGTAGCGCATCCCGTTGTAGATGATGCGGGTGCTCGCCTCCGCGGCGACGCGGGCGTTGTCGGCGTCGCTCAGCCGGGATATCTCCTGGGGCTGGACGTTGACGATGACGTCCGTCTCGCCCTCCAGGAGCTGGTTGACGCGGGTTCCCGGCTCCCCGGCGGCCAGGAAGGTCAACTCGGTGACGTCGGCCGGCTCGCGCCAGTAGTCCTCGAACCGCTCCATGACGACTTCGACGCCCTCCTCGTAGGAGGACAGCTGGAAGGGACCCGTCCCGTTCGTCTCGGTGGCCGGCTCCGTGTCGTCGGCCTGCACCCAGCTGCGCTGCATGACGTCACAGTAACTCGCGAACAGGGAGAACACGACCGGGTTGAGCCCGTCGCTCTCGACTTCGACGGCGCGCTCGCCGTCGACGACCGACGCGCCGGTCACACCCGCGAGCTGGTCGTTCTGCGGGCTCTCGATGCCGACGTCGCCGTCGACGATCCGGTTGATGCTGTAGGCGATGTCTCTCGGCGTGAGGTCGTCGCCGTTGTGGAACCGGACGTCCTCGCGGACCTCGAACCGCACCAGTCCCGGCTCGACCCGCTCGAAGCCCGTCGCGAGCTTTTCGACGACCTCCCCGGTGGGTTCCCGGGTGAGAACTCCCTCGTAGGCGTGGAGCACGACGCTGTCGGTCGGCGTCTCGCGGTGGTTGTGCGGGTCCAGCGTCGACGGCGGCTGTCCCTGCGTGATGGTTACCGGGAACCCCATGTCGGGCTCGTCCGTCGCCGTCTCGGTGTCCGTCCCGTCGCCCATGCTGTCGTCGGTCTCCGTCGCCGTGGGCGTGGGCGTGTCGTCGCCGTCGCCCATGCCGTCGCCGCCGTCCTCGCCGCCGGCGTCCGTCGGCGTGTCGCCGCCGTCGCCGCCACACCCCGCGAGCGCGACGCTCGCCGCCGCACCGCCGGCCAGCTTGACGAAACTCCGCCTGTTGAGTGAAGAGTCTTCCTCCGGCATACTCCGACCAACTGTGCGGAACGTACAAAAAAGATGTGTCACGGCGGCGGCGCCAACTGGCGGTTCCGGGGGCGGCGTTCCTAGTGTTTATCACGAGCATTTACCGGTGAGTCGGTCGGTCACCGGGTGAGAGCGTTTCTCCGGGCCGGACTGGCGGGGTATCGTTGAATTTCTCGTGATAAACACTACCGAGGGGAACGCTTTTCCCCGGGAGTCCCGGCCTATCGGGTATGACCGGGGACGACGGGAGCGACGCCTCCGAGGCGGGCGCGCCGACGGCCGACGGGGATGGGCTGGTGGGACATGCTCGAAGACGACGCCCGCGCGACGGCCGCCGAGTACGAGGAGCGTGGCTGGGCTGCGCTGTGTCTCCACACCGCCGACGTCACGCCCCTCGACGGGGAGCACGGCGACGATGTCGGCCTGAGCGTGCTCGTCCCCGACGACGAGTTCGACGAACTGTCCGCCCGCCTCTCCCCCGGCGACGTCGAAAGCGACGTCTACCGGACGACGGCGCTCGGGTACGTCGCGCTCCTGGTCGTCCTCGAGGACCGTACACAGGAACTGGCCGTCGTCTTCCCGGCCTACTACGCCGAGAGCGACGACTCCGCCACGCGGCTGTTCGAGATAGCACGCGACCGGGACGAACTCGACGTCCGCTTGCGGACCTTGTCCCGGGACCGCGTCACCGTGACGCTCTCCGACCCCGACCTGCTGGCGCCGCCCGAGGACGCGGCGTAGGTCAGCGGCCCGTCCTCCCACCGGGAACCGGAGCGTCGAACCGGAAAGCTGGCTCTATCGGATACCGACGCTCATCTGTAGCAATGCATCCCCGGCGAATCCGACCTGCTATCTCGTGAGCAGGAGCGTTGCTCCGTGCCGAGCAGGCCCACGGAACGGCGCAAGTACCGGGTTCGACAGATGAGCATACCGGTAAATCGGTACAACCGACCGTATCAGAGATACTTCTCCCTGCAGGCCCGCACGGTCCCGCCGACCCCCCGGACTCGCAGACCGAGTTCCATCCCGTCGACGGCGTCGAGACACGCCAGGACCGCTCGCGCGCGGTCCGTCTCGCCGCGGCGGACCCGCACGACTGCCTGCCCCTCGCCGTCCCCGAACGCGAAGTCCACCACCGTCAGGTCGAGCGCCGCGCTGCCGACGTCGCCCAGCAGGTTCTGGGCCGCGAACCAGCACTCCCGCTGGAAGGGGTCGCGGGCGAGTTCTCCGGCTCCCCGGAGTTCGACCGCGAGGTAGCGCCACCGCGGCCGGAGGTGTTTCGGCAGGTGTTTCACACCCGCGAGTGGGCGCGGTGGCTCAAAAGCCCACTGATGCGGTCGATTGTAACTGTTTACCGGTATTTCGCCGACCGGTTCGACGAAGTCCGGAAACGATCTACAGCCGACCGTATCGCTCGCGGCGACGGTTGCTCCGGCGCGCCTCTGCCGCGTTCGGGGCCGCCGGACTCCTCGGCGACGGCGCCGTCTACGGCGCCCACTACCGCGCGTCCGGCATCGCGCCCTCCTCGACGCGCTCGCCGACGAGCACGCCGACCTGGTCGTGGACGCGCTCGACCGCCGTCAGGGCGAAGCCCGCGTCGGTGAACGCGTCCGCGAGCACGCCGACCGTCGCGGGGTCGTCCACCTCGGGGCTGTAGAACGGTTCCGACGGGTCGGCCTCGGCGAAGAGCATCACGTCCCCGAGGACGAATCGGCGGGCGCCGAGGTCGGCCGCGACCCGGATCGCCTCGCGCTTCTTCGCGTCCGAGAGGTGGTGCATCGCGAAGTTCGAGGTGACCACGTCGACGTCCGCCTCGTCCGGGACGTTCGGTTCCCGGAAGCGACCCTCGCCGAAGTCGACGTTCTCGATGCCGCGCTCGCGGGCCTTCTCCCGGGCCTGCGCCAACATCTCCTCGCTGATGTCGCGGCCGACGGCCCGACCGGCGTCCTCGGCCACCCGGAGCGCGATGGCGCCCGTCCCGGTCCCGACGTCGAGCACCGTCTCGTCCGGGTCGGGCGCGGCGTGCTCTACCACGAGGGACGCACAGGTCCTGTACTCGTCGCTCTTCGAGTCGTCGTAGGAGTCGGCCTTCTCGTCGAATCGGGCGGCGTGGTCCTCGATCGATGGCATAGCCGTCCGTCGGTCGCGGCGAGGCATGAATGACACGCCCGCGGCGAACGGTGGGGGTGTCGCCGCGACCGGATCACTGGTTTCCCTCGTCGTCGGCGTCACGGAGCGTGACGCCGGGTTCGACGAACGCGTCGGAGGCCCGATGGCGGTTGCGTTCGGCCAGCGCACCCCACTCCGCGAGCCCCGCCTCGGCGGCCTCCCGTCCGATGTCGACCACGTCCCCGAGGGCGACGAGTTCCCGGGGCGCGCGCAACTGGAGGTGGCTGCGGGGGTCGGCGCTGACCACGTAGGGGGCGTCGAACTCGGAAACGAGTTCCCGGAGTTTCCGCAGGTCACGGAGCGCGCGAACGCGCTCGCCGCCCTCCGCCCGCAACACGGGGCGGAGCGAGAGTTCGAGGCGGACGCCGTTCTCTGCCGCAGTTTTGGCGAGGACGTGGTTGACGTCGCCGTCGCCGGTCATCGGGTGTGCGAGCACGTCCACCGCGGGTTGCTCGACGGCGAAGCGATTGAGCGCGTTCGTCCCGCCGTGGACGACGACGACCGTCGCCGTCTCGCGGTGGGACCCGACGTAGCCGCTCGCACGGGAGGGGTCCTCGGCGCGGATTTCGACCCCCTCGACCACGTCGACGCCGTGGGTCTCCGAGAGGGCGGCAGCGTCGTAGTCGGCCCGCGCATCGCCGTGGTTGCGGACGACGACGCCCCCGTAGCCGTACTCGGCTGCCGTCTCGACGAACTCCGCGACCGGCGTGTCGCCGTCGGGGGCGGCGTAGACGGCCTCGTACATCAGAGCGACTCGAACAGTTCGCGGGCGTTCGCGACCGCTTTCTCGCGTTTGGCGGGGTAGGCCTCGACCTTCGAGCGGAAGGTGATCCCGTCCCCGCGACGGATCTCGCCGTGGAACGCCGCCTGCTTGTCGAGGGTGAGGTAGAAGGCGCAGTTGTCGTCGACGCGCTCGTCGAGTTCGTCGACGACGGCGTCGATGTCGTCGAGTTCGGCGAGACGGTCGAAAACGTGGCGCACCTCGTCGGCGCGCTCGACCCGCGCGGAGACGACGAGGATCCGGTCGCCGTGGTGGCCCGCGGACGCCGCGCGGTCGAGTTCGACCCCCTCGGGGAGGAAGGTCCGGAGCGCCGCTTCGACCCGCTGGTCGTCCTCGGTGGCGTAGCAGAACGCCCGGAGGTCGACGTAGTGCAGCGGGACGGCGGGCATCTACTCCTCGTCGTCGTCCTCGTCGCCCTCGACGGCTTCCAGGTTGTCCTCGGGGACCCCGGCCTCCTGGCCGTCCTCGAAGGAGACGGTGTAGTTCTCGTCGCCGAACATCGTCTCGACGACCTGCATGACCGTGCCTTCCTCGCCGTCGTAGTCGCTGTGCTCGTCGTGCAGAACGACGCGGTCGTCCTCTTCGAAGGTCATGCCCGTCGGTTCTCGACCGCCGACCAAAAAGGGAGTGATCCGCCGCGAACGGTCGGCACCGCCGTGAATCAGTTACACGGCGGGCTACCCGGCACGGGCCTTGAGCACCTGCCGGAGCGTGTGCCCCAGGAAGCCGACCATCGGCACGGCGAACACGGACGCGTGGACCCAGGCGTCGTAGTCGACGTTTCCGGGTTTCGTCGCGAGGAAAATCCCGTAGAGCGCGAGCGTGACGACGGTCCAGACGAGGACGATGAGCAGGAACGGAACGGTCTCGCGAGCGGTCTCCGCGACCTCCTCGCGCAGCGGTCGTGTCATGGGGGTCCGTGTCGCGGCAACCACAAAAATCGGCGGGTCGACCGCCGCCCGGACGCCGGGGGAGGTCGAAGACTTATGCCGGCACCGCTCGAACGGGGCGGCATGACCGGCGACCTCGCCGCGGCCACGCGCATCTCGACGCGATTCGACCCTCGACCACCGGACGGACGCGGGCCATGACCGCCGTCGACGACCTGTGGTTTCTCGCCACCGAGGCGAGCCAGCAGGCCGAACAGCTCGCCCACCGCCTCCGCGAGCGATACGACGACTTCCTGACCTACGAGCCGACCAGGCACGTCTCCCGGCCGCGCTTTCGCACGGTCTCGGAGCGCATCGAGCGCCAGGGCCTCCCGTTCGGGGCTCACACCATCCCCTACAGGGAGACCGGCGAGGTGCTCCTCGTCGAGCAGGCCGCCATCGACACCTGGGTCCTCCCGGGCGGGGAGGTCGACCCCGGCGAGAGCCTCAGGGAGGGCGCCCGGCGCGAACTCCGCGAGGAGAGCGGTATCGACGTCGAGTACGAGGGGCTGGCCATCCTGGGGGAGGTGACCTTCCGGTGTAACGGCCACGAGACCTGGGGCGTCCTGCCGATATTCGAGGGGCGGGCGACCGCGACCGAGACGCACGTTGACGACCCCGACGGCGAGATCACCGACGCGCAGTGGTTCGAGACGCTCCCGGAGAACACCCGCGACCGGGCGATCCTTGAGAGCTGGCGGGACAGCCGGTTCTGCGAATAACCCGGATCTCTCCACAAGATTTTTCGAGTGTATAACCGAGATATACGTATGGGATCGACGATCCGCGTTTCGGACGACACCAAGGAGTTGCTGGAACGGCGCAAGCGAGAGGACGAAACCTACGACGAGTTGCTGGCGCGGCTTGCGACCGAAGGGGACGACATGGTGGCCGGTTCGTGGAGTTCGGAGAAAGCCGATGTCGCACGCGAACGCTTGAAGAAGTCCCGCGAGAGTTTCGAAAGCGGCCGATGACGGTCGTCGATACCTCGGTGATCATCGACTATCTCGCTGGCGTTGACGACGTCGTTCGTTGGGTCGACAGACAGGAGTCGCTGTTGACGTCGTCGGTCTGTATCTATGAGGTGTTAGAGGGCGAAGTGTTTGGCCCCGGGCGGACCGACATCTATCAGGCCCGACAGGAGTTCACGTGATGGTCGCAGCGACCGCCCGGTCGACCGGAGATATGCTCGCGGTAGCGGATTCGGACTTTCAGACGGAGCCCCTGGAAGGGCTCGTCGACGTCGTGAACCTTCGGGATTGAACCGCGCAGGTGGCTCCCGGAGAGTCGTTACTCCGGGCCGAACTCCCGGCCGTCGCGGGCGTCGGCGCGCATCCGGCGGACGGTCGCGCGGGCGTTGCTCGCGTCGTAGCCGAAGAGGACGCGCTCGCCGTACTCGGCGGCGACTTCGGTCGCGTGGACGAGGTCGTCGACGTCGACGCTCACGGCGTAGAGTTCGACGGAGAAGGGCCGATCGAGTTCGTCGACGAACCCCTTCGCGAGGACCTCCAGCCAGTAGGTCGTCGAGTAGGCCATGTCGTAGAGGGGGACGACGAACTCGTCGACGTGTGCGGCGAGGGCGTCCACGTCCAGGCCGGCGCGGTCGTAGATGTGACCGGGGTAGGGGTCGGGGTAGAGGGTCACGTAGAGGTCACCGGGGACGCGCTCGCGGGCCGCGGCGACGAAGTCGGTGATGACCGACGCGCGCCACGCGCGCCAGTCATCGCGGTCGCTCTCGGCGAAGGCCCGCTCACAGCGGTCGCAGTGACAGTACTCCTCGCGAGGAAAGCCTACGTCGTCCAGGCGGACGTCCGGCCGGACGGCCGCGGCCTCCTCGACTATCTCCAGGAGGCCCTCGCGGTACGCCTCGTGGGAGGGACAGACGTAGTCCCAGTCGAAGTACGGCCGGTCGCGGGTCGCGCGCTCGCCGGAATCGCTCACGGGGACCAGCTCGGGGTCGGCCTCCGCGACGGCGTTGTCGGCGAAACACGAGACCATGTTGATACCCTCGGCAACCGGGTCGGATGCCCGACCGGTCACGTCCTTGACCTCGTAGAAGCCGACGTCGAACTCCTCCCACGCGAGTTCCTCGGCGTTGCGGGTGACGACGCCGTACATACCGCTGGATGGCCGCGAACCGGGGTAAGTGGTTCGAAACGACGCGGGACCTCGCCGGGAGCGAGGTGGTTCGAGCCGGTGCAGGTCGTTCGAGCGCGGGCTACCGGGAACCGGCAGACCCCGTCACTCGCTCAGGACCATCTTGTAGGTGATGGCCACGGCGATCAGGAGGACGACCAGGAGGAGTACTTTCCGTGACATCACCGAAACGTTCTCCCGGAGTGATGAAAGGTTTTCCGGTGGCCCGGACGAGACCGGTCGACGGGTGCGGGACGGTAGTGGTCGGTGGACGCCGGCGCGGCCGGAATAGCGGTCACCGGACGTCGATGTGGTCGGCGATCCCTTCGCGGACGATGGTGCCACAGTACTGACAGCGGATGCCGTCGTCGAGGACGTCGAAGCGCGACTCGACGGGTTCGTCCTCGGTGGTGATGCAGCGGCGGTTCGGACAGGAGAGCACGCCCGCCACCTCTGCGGGGCGTTCGACGCGGTGTTTCTCGGCGACGTCGAACTCGCGGACGATGTTGATCGTCGCCGCGGGCGCGATGAGCGAGATGACGTCCACCTCGTCCTGGCTCAGTTCGCGGCCCTCGACCTTGACGATGTCCTTGGTGCCGAGGCGGTCGCTGGGGACGCGCATGCCGACGCTGACCGTCTCGCCGCTGTCGGCGTCGATGCCGAGGATCGCGAGCACGTTCAGCGCCTGGCCGGCGGCGATGTGGTCGATGACGGTGCCGTCGCGGATCTTGCTGACGCGGAGTTCGTGGTCGCTCATCGGTCACCTCCGAGCAGGAGATCCAGCAGCGCCATCCGCATGGGCACACCGTTGTGGGCCTGCTGGAAGTAGGTCGCGTGGTCGGTCTCGTCGACGTCGTGAGCGATCTCGTCGACGCGCGGGAGCGGGTGCATGACCGTGAGGTCGTCGCGCGCGGCGGCGAGCGTGTCGGCGTCGATCTGGTACTCGCCGGCGACCGCACGGTACTCGGTCTCGTCGGCGAAGCGCTCGCGCTGGATGCGCGTCACGTAGAGGACGTCCAGTTCGGGCAGGACCTCGGTCAGGTCGGTGTGTTCGCGGATGGACGCGCCGGCCTCGTGGAGGTCGTACCTGACGCTCCGTGGTAGTTGCAGGCTCTCGGGGCTGACGAAGTGCTGTCGAGCGTCGAAGTTCGTCAGCGCGTGGGCCAACGAGTGGACCGTCCGCCCGTACTTCAGGTCGCCCATGACCCCGATCGTCAGGTCGTCCAGGCCGGCCGACTTCCGGATGGTGTAGAGGTCGAGCAGCGTCTGGGTCGGGTGCTGGCCGGCGCCGTCGCCCGCGTTGATGAGCGGCACGTCGACGTACTCGCTGGCCATCTTGGCCGACCCCTCGCTGGGGTGGCGCAGGACCAAGGCGTCGGCGTAGCCCTCGACGACCCGCACCGTGTCCGCGAGGCTCTCGCCTTTCGTGACGCTGGAGGACTCGACGGACCCCATGTCGACGACGTCGCCCCCCAGTCGCTTCATCGCGGCAGTGAAGCTCATCTTCGTGCGCGTGCTCGGCTCGAAGAAACACAAGCCCAGCAGCGTCCCCGCCTGTCGACCGCGCGCGGCCGCCGGGTCGGCCGCCACCTCGGCCGCGCGGTCGAGCACCTCCTCGATGCCCTCCCGCGAGAGGTCTTTCGCACTGATGACGTGGTCGTGACGCATTACCGGATCAGCACCCGCCGCGCTCTTGAATCCCCCGACACTCGGCCGCGCCCCTTGCGACCGCCGGCCCCGGCGCCTGCCCGGGGTCGGAGGCCCGAAGGTTCAAACCCCATCGCGCGCCCATCCCGGACCGTGCTCGCGATCGTTGGCGGCAAGGGCGGTTGCGGCAAGACGACGACTGCGCTCGGCCTCGCCCGGGCACTGGCCCGTGACGGGCCTCGCCCGCTCGTCGTCGACGCCGACTGCGCGATGCCGAACCTCCACACGATGGCCGAGACCGACCCCCGGCCCGGTCTCGGGGCGGTCGCCGACGGGGTCGCGCCCGACCGCGTCTGTCACCGCAGCCGCGCCTACCCCGCCGTCGACGTCCTCCCCGCAGGGACCGCGACCGGCCCGCCCGACGAGCGTGTCCTCCGGCGCGTCGGGTCCGTTCCGGGGCCGGTCCTGCTGGACTGTCCGGGGGGCGCGACCGAGAGCGTCGCGACGCCGGTGCGAGCGGCCGACGCCGCGCTGGTCGTCTCGACGGCCGAGCGCGCGAGCCTCCAGGACGCCGTCAAAACGGCCCGGATGGCGCGCGAACTCGGCACCGACCCCTGCGGTGCGGTCATCACACGCACTCACGGGTCCGTCCCCGACGTTCCGGAAGCGACTGACCTCCGCGCGGAGTGTCCCGTTCTCGGAACGGTCCCCGATACCGAGGGTGTGCTCGCCAGTCGAACGGGACGCGCGGCCTACGGGGACCTGGCGGACCGGCTCCCCGAGCGGAATATTTAATCTCCTCCACGTCGGAAGCAACTCTACGATGGTCAACCGGCTACACACGGGGATCGACGTTCTCGACCGGAAGCTCGGGGGTGGGATCCCGGAGGGAAGCCTCGTGGCGCTCTGTGCCAGGCCGGCCAGCCAGGCTGAGCTGTTCCTCTACGAACTGACGGCGACCCGCGGGACCCTCTATCTCTCGCTGGACCGCACCGCCCAGTCGGTCACCGCGAGCATCGAACAGACCCCCGCGACCACCGGCGACCCGACGGTGCGTCACATCTCGGGTGAGGCCCCGCTGGACAACGCCGGCAAACTCGTCAGCGCGCTCCCCGAGAACTCGAATCTCATCGTTGACCCGGTGGACGTCCTCGAGTCCCAGGAGCCGCCCTCGCGGTTTCGCTCGTTCATGAACGACCTGCAGAACCACCTCGTCAACACGGGGAGTCTCGGCGTGATGCACTGCCTCAACGGGCGGACCGTCCCGCCGCTGCGCGACAGCACCGAACACTTCGCCGACGTCATCTTCCAGCTCGACACGACCACGACCAACGACGAGGTGGAAAACCGGCTCGCCATCCCGAAGTTCCGCGGCGGCCAC
>PXRS01000047.1 GCA_003023785.1 Halobacteriales archaeon QS_5_68_33
CATCGCCGAGGAACTCGACCCCGGGCTCACCGTCCAGTGGGTCAACGGCCTCGACAGCCTCCAGAACGCGATGCGCGACCCCGAAGTCGTCGAGGAAGACGACGAGTGATACGGTCGGTTGTACCGATTTACCGGTATTTCGTCGACCGGTTCGACGAGATCCGCTGATTTACGACCGACCACACGACCCCTGGGCGGCGTCGACGGGATCCTCGGCTCCCTCGGCGGACGCTTCGACGTGTTCCCCGACCACGTCCGGGATTATCACGGCGGAAAATCGGGGACACAGGTTTTTGCGCCGCGAAGGGGTACCCGGAGTCAATGTTCCGGGACGACCGCGGCCAGTCCATCCAGATCGGCGCCGTATTGCTGTTCGGCGCGCTGGTGATCGCTCTGGCTGGCTACCAGGCTTTCGTCGTCCCACAGCAAAACGAGCGGCTGGAGTTCTCTCACAGCCAGACCGTCCAGGACGAACTGCAGGACCTCCGCAACGCTTTCGTCTCGGCGACGGGCGACGCCTCGCCGCGGTCGGTGTCGGTCACGCTGGGGACGCGCTATCCCGACCGGATCTTCGCGATGAACCCCGGGCCGCCCTCGGGCTCGCTCCGGACGGCCGGGACGACCGATCCCGGCGTGGCGATGCGCGTCGGGAACGCGCGGGCCAGCGGGGAGACGGGCGACTTCTGGGACGGGACCGACCGGGTCTACTCGACGGGGTCGGTCGTCTACAGGCCGAACTACAACGTCTACGGCGGTGCGCCGACGACGGTGTACGAGCACTCGGCGCTGGTCAACGACTTCGGGTCGGGGACGGTCCCGCTGGCCGGGCAGGCGTTCGTCGAGGGGAAGACGGTGACGCTGGTCGCGCTGAACGGGTCGCTCGATACGACCCGGCCGGGGACGGCGTCGGTCGACGTCCGGCCGGTCAGCGCCTCGACCCGGACGGTGTCGGTCACGAACGCCAGCGGGTCGCGGGTGACGCTCGAATTCCCCACGCGGTTCGAGGCGTCGGTCTGGCGGGACCTCCTGGCCGACCAGATGGCCCCCGACGGCTACGTCGAGTCCGTCGACGTCGTTTCGGGGTCGCCGACGGACACGCTCGTCGTCGAGTTGACGCCGGGGGAAAACTACACGCTCCGGCTGGCAAAGGCCGGGGTCGGCACCGGGGTTACGGAGACGGACCCGGCGTATCTGACCGACGTGGCCGGCAACGGGTCGGCGGTGCCGGAGGGCGGGTCCGAGCGGTTGGTCGTCGAAGTCCGGGACGCGTACAACAACCCGGTCTCGGGCGTCCCCGTCGACGGGAACGCGTCCGAAGGGGCGCTCGCGGACACGACGGTCACGACTGACGGTGACGGCCGGGCGGTGTTCTCCTACGACGCCCCGGACTCCGTCCCGGGGACGACCACGGGGACGGTCGATTTCAGCTTCGGGGCGACCGACGCTACCAACGTCACGATGCGTCTCGACGTCCAGAACACGCAGGTCGGGAGTGCAGGTGGCAGTGCCCCGTACACAGTGTCGTGGAACGACCCCGACGGCAACAGTGACTCCCGGTACACGTTCGACGTCGCGGCCGAGGGGAACACGGTCACGCTGACGGCCGACGTCAGGAATTCGACGCTGGACAACGCGACCATCGACGGCGCCGACGTCGACTTCGCGGTCAACGATTCGACGGTCGTGACGGTCGCGCCGAGCAACGACACGTCGGACTCGAACGGCGAGGTGTCGACGACGCTGACAGCCCAGGGTAACGGCGCGGTCAGGCTGTACGCCACCAGCGGCGGTGCGTCGGACTACATCGACGTGGTGGTCGAGAACGCGACCGACCCGCAACCGGGCGTCGTGTTCGCCGACCCGAGCAACGGTAACCTCTCGACGGTCGATACAGCGGGCGTCGTCGCTCAGTCCGTCTACGGCATCACGGGCGTCCAGGCGGCGGGTCCACAGACCACTGACTTCGCGTTCGACGGCGGCCCGGAGGTGCCGTATCTCGACGGGGACGGGAACCTCGGGATCGTCGACCTCGACGGGAATCAGCGGACGCTCGTGTCGACGAGCGACTCCAGGAGCGTCAGCGCAGCGCGTCTCGCGGTCGGCGGTGTGTCGGTCGACAACAACAACGATTACCTGACCGACACCGGGCCGTTCGTCTACTTCATCGATGGGAACGGCGAAATCGCTCGGGTCGATTCGAGCGGGACGGTCGAAACGGTTTACAATGGCATCTCCGCACAGGCGGTCGCCGGTACCGGCGACATCGACGGCGACGGGGCGCCGGAACTGGTTTACGTCGATTCGAACGCCGAACTGGCCTACCTCGACGAGAAGGCCAACGGAAAGGCACAGAAGCTCCCGCTGTCCGGCTCGCCGACGCTGAACACCCCGACCGCCGTGGGCGCCCCGGCCGACTTCGACGGCGACGGCGCTGCCGAGATCCCGTTCATCGACGGGAACACCGACGTGAAATACGTCAACGGGCCGGGCGGGACCGACTCCGGAACCACGACGACGGTGGTAACCGGGGCCGACAACGAGGGACCGGTCGGCGCCGCGGACCGCGACGGCGACAGTCAGTTCGAGATCGTCTACGTCGACGCCACCAACAACGACCGACTCGCGTACGCCGACCCACAGGACGGGACCGTCTACATCACGGACGGAGCCGGGAACCGACTGGCGGCCAAGCCCAGCACCGGCGCTTCATGACTCGCCGTGAACTCCGACAGCCCCGAGCGAAAACCGGGGGACAGCGGTCGGAACCGGGGTCGGGCGCGGCCTCCCCTCGCGCCCAGTCCGAAGTCGTCGGCGTGACGATCCTGACCGGCGTGGTCGTCATCGCCGCGCTCACGGTCGGCGCGGTCATCATCGCCCAGACCGGCGGCGACGACGGACCGACGACCGACCTGGTGCTGGAAGTCACGGCCTCGGACGTCGCGCTCACGCACAACGGCGGCGACACGCTGGCGCTCGGGGACCTGACGGTTGTCCTCGACGCTGACGGGAGCGAACGCCGGTTCACACCGGACGCCGCGAACACGAGCGACGGCGACGCCCGTCTCAGGCCCGGAGACCGGATCAGCCGCGCCCACGGGTTCCCGTCGGATGATCTCGGGGTGATGGTCGTCCACGACCCCTCGAACAGCGTCCTCGTGGACGACCGCGAGCGGATCCCGGCCTGAACCCGGCCCGGGTTCGGGACGAGTCCGACCCTAATTCGACGACCGTCGAACGGACAGTCGACAGACAAATAAGGGTGGTCGGGGAACAGTGGTGGTATGACAGTCGGCATCGACGGAATCGAGGTCTGGACGGGCAAGCTCCGGCTCGACCTGGCGGAGACGTTCGCGCCGGCACAGGGCGAGAACCCGGGCAAGTATACGAAGGGGCTGGGGCTGTACGCCAGTTCCTTCCCGGACACCTACGAGGACATCGTGACGATGGGGGCCAACGCGGCCCACCGCCTCATGGACCGCAAGGGGCTGGAACCCGAGGATATCGGGCGGATCGACGTCGCCACGGAGTCGGCGTTCGACAACTCAAAGCCCGTCTCGACGTACGTCGGGGGCTGTCTGGAGCAGGTCTACGACGGGGACTTCCACCACGCCAACAAGGGCGAGCGGAAGTTCGCCTGCATCTCCGGCACCCAGAGCCTGGACGACGCCTACAACTGGATCCAGGCCGGCCGCAACCGCGGCCGCGCGGGCCTCGTGATCGCCACCGACACCGCCCTCTACGCCCGGGACGACCCCGGCGAGGCGACCCAGGGGGCCGGCGCCGTGGCGATGCTCATCAGCGAGGACCCCGACCTGGTCGAACTCTCGGCCGAGCAGGGCTACGGCAGCGCCGACGAGACGGACTTCCTCAAGCCCCAGCAGCAGTTCCCGAGCGTCGACGGCAAGCGCTCGGTGCAGGTCTACCTCGCGCGGATGCGCGAGGCCATCGAGGACTACGAGAGCGTCGTCGGGAAGATCCACCCCGACGACTACGTGCTCGGACCCTTCCACACCCCCTTCCCGGGGATGGTCCGGAAGGCCGCGGCGCTGGCTTACCGGCACTTCAGCCGCGACACCGAGATCGAGGTGTCGCTCGCCGAGGAGATCGGCCGCCAGCCCCGCCGGGAGGCGTTCGACAGCGACGAGGCGTTCAGGGAGGCGGCCGCCGAGTACACGGACGCGCTCACGGATACCGATACCTACCAGGAGTGGTACGAGGACGTGATCGAACCCACCCTGAAGATCTCCCGGGAGGTCGGTAACTGGTACACGGGTTCGGTCCACGTCGCCCGCGTCGCGGGCATGAAACACGCCCTGGAGAACGGCCAGAACCTCACCGGCGAGCGGATGCTCGTCGGCTCGTACGGCTCGGGCGCCCAGGCGGAGTTCCACGCCGAGACCATCCAGGCGGGCTGGGCCGAGGAGGTCGGCGCGATGAACGTCGACGAACAGCTGGCGGACCGCCACGAGCTCTCCTTCGAGAAGTACGAGCGGGTCCACGACGCCCACAACCACGATGTCGAGTCGGACGTCGACCGGTTCACCGCGCCCGAGGCCGAGTTCGTCTTCGACGGCTGGGGCCGCATGGGCGAGCGCAAGTACACCTACGTCGAGTGACGCGACGGCCGACGCGAACGGGCCGGTCGCCGCCCGCTGGCGCGGCGACTCCGGGTCCGAACCCGGCGAACCCGCCGCCGACCCCCGCCCCGCCTGATACGGTCGGTTGTAAATCAGTTCCGGGCTCCACGCAAGGGCATGCCGGCCCGCCCGTCGCGTTCGAACCGAACGGTCTTTGCGGAGCGGGCCGCTCGTTGCCGGTATGACAGCGACGCTCGTCGCCGAGGACCTCCGCCGCGCCTACGGCGAGACGGTCGCGCTCGACGGCGTTTCCCTCTCGGTCGACGAGGGCGAGGTGTTCGCGCTGGTCGGTCCCAACGGCGCGGGCAAGACCACCCTCGTCCGCGCGCTGACGGGCACGACCGACGCCGAGGGCTCCGTCACGCTCTTCGGCAATTCCCCCCGCGACGTCGACCCCGAGCGGGTCGGTCTCCTCCCGCAGGACTTCGACCCGCCCGAACGGCTCACCGCCCGCGAACTCCTCGCGTACTACGGCGGCCTCTACGACGACGCCCGCAACGTCGAGCGCGTCCTCGACGACGTCGGCCTGCGCGAGGCCGCCGCCACCTGGTACGAGAACCTTTCGGGCGGGCAGCGCCGACGGGTCTGCGTCGGAACGGCGCTGGTCAACGACCCGGACCTGCTCTTTCTCGACGAACCCACGACGGGCATCGACCCCGCCGGCCGGCGGGCGCTCTGGCGCCTCGTCGAGGACCTGGCCGCCGGCGGGACGACCGTCCTGCTCACCACCCACTACATGGAAGAGGCACATCGGTTGGGCGACCGCGTCGGGTTGCTCGCCGACGGCCGCCTCGTCGCCGTCGACGACCCGGACGCCCTCGTCGCGGAGTACGGCGGCGACCCACGCCTCGTCGTCGAGACCGGCGCCGACCCGGCGGGGCTGGACCTGCCATCGAACGTCGACGCCCGACGGGTCGAAGGCGGGGAGGGGAATCTAACCGTCCGCGGCATCGACCCCGATGACATCGGGGGGGTCGTCGACGCGCTCGACCGCGCCGGCGCGACTTACGAGTCGCTCACCTGGACTCAGCCCGACCTGGAGGACGCCTACCTCGAACTCACGAGTGCGGGCGAGGGACCCGCCCCGACCGCCGGACTTGGCGAGGAGTCGCTGACCGAAACGGTCCGGGGAGGAGACGCGTGACCCGCACGCGCCGCGTCGCGGCCGCCTTCCGCGCCGACTGGCACTCGTTTCTCCGGCGCCGGACCGCCGTCTTCTTCACCTTCTTCTTCCCGCTGATCATCGTCGTCATCTTCGGCGCGCTGGTCCGGACCGAACCGACCGGCGGCCTCTTCGCCGAGGACCCCGCCTATTACGTGCCGGGATATCTCGCGGTGGTCGTCCTGTTCACGCCGCTCTCGCGGGTCGGCAGCGAGGTGGCCCGTCACCGCGACGGCAACCGCTTCGAGAAACTCGCCACGACCCCCCTCTCGCGCGCCGAGTGGCTGCTCGCCCAGACGCTCGTCAACGTGGTCGTCATCGGCCTGGCCGCCCTGTTGCTCCTCGCGCTCGTCGTCGCGCTCACCGGCGCCGCCCTCGCGCTCTCGGCGCTCGGCGTCGGCGCGCTCGTGGTCGCCGTCGTCGCCGGCGTGGCGTTGTTCTGCGGGATGGGCGCGCTCATCGGGTCGTTCGCGAGTTCGCAGGACGGCGTCATCGCGGCGTCGAACGGGATTGCGCTCCCGCTGCTCTTCCTCTCCGATACGTTCGTCCCGCCGTCGATGCTGCCGGGGTGGTTCCGTCCGGCGGTGTGGCTCTCGCCGCTGACCTACTTCGCCCGCGGCGTCCGCGCGGGGACCGGCCAGCCCGTCCCGGCGATGGCGTCGGTCGACCCCCGCCTGGGCTACCTGCTCGTCCTCCTGGCGCTCACGGCCGTCTTCGTCGCGCTGGGCGCGCTCGCGCTCCCCCGGACCGACTGAGAGTCCTTTCGTCGTCACTCGTCGGCCGCGGAGTCCTCCGTCGACTCCGCACGGCCGGCTGAACCGCTACCGCCGTCGCGTCCGTCGCCTTCGTTCTCGCTCCCCCCTTCGGTGTCGGGCGACCCCTCGTGGAGTTCGATGGTGACGATGCCCTCGCCGGCGGTGTACTCGTAGAGCACCCACTTCGGGAGCGTGAGGACGCCGCTCATCTTCCGGACGCGAACCTGTTTCAGCAGGGAGCTCTCGACGAGGTCGTCGTTGAGTTGCATCTCGACGATGCCGTCGACGAGGTAGTCCAGGTCGTGGGGGAACCGGTCGCCGTTGTTCGAGACGGTGGCGCTCGCGTAGACGGGGACGAACCGGCCCTTGCAGACGGTCGCGCGGAGGTCCTTGACGAACCGGTAGGCCTGCACGGGTTGCACGCCCGAACCGAATTCGTCGAGCGAGTCGAGGACGACGATCCCCCGGTCCTCCATGTCCAGCGATTCGAGGGCGTCGTCGACCCGGTTTTCGAGTTCGTTCACGTCCGAGGGGTCCCGGACCCGCGAGGTCGCGGGCTCGCAAAAGCCCGCGAGGTGGCTGTTCCAGTCGTTGAATCGCTCGGTCAGGCGGTCGCGGTCCTCCATGCGGTAGGTGAAGGCGTCGACGAACCGCAGGCGGCCGGCCTCCAGATACGGGAGGACGTTCCAGTCCAGCGTGACGAACTCCTGGACGACCGACACCGGCGGCTCCAGGAAGGTGACGAACACGACGGGTTCGCCCCGCCGGAGCGCTCGCCAGGCGAGTTCCGCCCGCACCGACCCCGTGCGGGTCCCCGCGAGGTCGGTCAGCATGACGAAGGAGTTGCGCGGCACCCCCTGCGGGAGGCTCTCGTCGATCGGACCGACGCCGGTCGGCGTCCGCCGGAAGCCGTGGTGCTGCGTGAAGACCTTCTCGGCGCCCTCCAGGGCGTCCCGACACCCCTCCGAGCAGAAGGTATAGGTCTCGCCCTCGTGTTCGCCCGTCACGCCCGACCCCGGGATCGGGAGCCGGCAGTAGTCACACTGCCGGTCGGTCTCCCCGCCGGGGTCGCCGTCCCTGGACTCCTCTGGCGCGCTGTCGGTCATACTGACACGTACCGTGGCCGACGGCAAAACGTTCGGGGCGGGGAGTGCAAACCGGCGTCACCACAGGTCACGGAGCCACCGCCAGGACGGACCGGCCGTGAGTACCAGAAGCGCCTCGTGGCCGCGGGGCTCCCAGCCGTAGACGTGGTTGAGCATGACGTAGGTGACGATACCCAGAAAGAGCGACAGCGACCACGCGGCGGCGGCGACCCGGCCGACGCGGGCGTGGACCGTCTCGCGCAACTCCGCCGGCGAGTGGGTCAACCCCAGGACGACCGCGTGCAGGACGACCGGGACCGACACGGCCGACAGGAGGACGTGAATCCCGAGCATCGCGAGGTAGGCGTAGCGGACCGGACCAGACGCGACGATGGACTTCTCGAACCCGCCGCCCACCTTGAGCAGGTACATGACCAGGAAGGCCAGAATGAGCGCGAACGCCGTCAGCATCGCGGTGCGGTGTTTGCGCACCTCGCCGTTCCTGATGAAGTAGACGCCCGCGAGGATGGCGACCAGCGCGACGGTGTTCACGACGGCGATGGCGTCACCCAGGAGGACCGTCAGTTCATCGCTGATCGAGGGGAACGGGGCGTACGGCGTGAACGCGACGAGGACGAGGACGTATCCCACGAGCGAGAGGACCGCCGTGACCCGCCGGGGGTTGGCCCTGGCCCGCGACTGCAGGTCTTCGGCGACTGCCATACCGGCGTTCAGGACGCCACCAGTAAACCCGCTTCGGAATCCGCCCTCGCTGCCCGGTCGGCGGTCCGCCGGCGATCCGCCACCGTCGCCGCGCGGTCGGCACAAATTTCACCGCAAACGTGAAACCGCCAGCGCGGGTATCCAGGGGCATGAGCACGGAACAGACCGGCGGGCGCGAGGGGCGCCAGATCCGGTGTCTCGTGGCGAAGGTCGGCCTCGACGGCCACGACCGGGGCGCCCACGTCATCGCCCGCGCCTTCCGCGACGCGGGGTTCGAAGTCATCTACTCCGGTCTCCACCGCTCGCCCGACGAGGTCGTCCAGGCCGCCGTCCAGGAGGACGTCGACGTGCTGGGCATCTCCATCCTCTCGGGCGCCCACAACACCCTGGTCCCGAAGATCATGGACGGCCTCCGCGAGTACAGCGCCTTCGAGGACACGCTCGTGCTCGTCGGCGGGATCATCCCCGACGACGACAAGGCGACGCTCGAGGAGGAGGGGGTCGCCGAGATATTCGGTCCCGGCGCCTCCATGTCGGAGATGATCGAGTACGTCCGCGAGAGCGCGCCCGAGCGACGATGACCGACGGGGGCGACGACGGGTCCGCCGACGGTGGCGAGAGCCAGTCGGCCGACGGCGGGAGCGACTCGGAGGTCGACCGCCTGGTCGGGGGCGTCCTCGACGGCGAACACCGGGCGCTCGCCCGGACGATCACCAACATCGAGAACCGCGCGCCGGGTTATCGGGACCTCGTCGCCCGTCTCCACCCCCACACAGGCTCGGCCGACGTCGTCGGGATCACGGGCAGTCCCGGCGCCGGCAAGTCGACGCTCGTCGACAAACTTGCCAGGACCTACCGCGATCGGGGCCTCACCGTCGGCGTCATCGCCATCGACCCCGCCTCCCCCTTCACCGGGGGCGCGGTGCTGGGCGACCGGATCAGGATGGCGTCGAACGTCGGCGACATGGACGTGTTCTTCCGGTCGATGTCGGCGCGGGGCACCCTCGGCGGCCTCTCGACGGCGACGACCGACGCCGTCACCGCCCTCGACGCCTTCGGCAAGGACGAGATCATCGTCGAGACCGTCGGCGCCGGGCAAAACGAGATCGACATCGTCCGCACCGCCGACACGGTCGCGGTGCTGGTCCCGCCGGGCAGCGGCGACGACGTCCAGATGCTCAAGGCCGGGATCCTGGAGATCGCCGACCTCTTCGTCGTCAACAAGGCCGACCTGGAAGGCGCCGACAGGACCGTCCAGGAACTCACGGAGATGCTCCGGATGGGCGACGGGTCCCCGACCGCCGGCCACCACGGCCCGGACGCGACGGCCGGCCGAGGAGGTGGCAACGACAGCGCCGACGGCAGGAGCGACAACGACACTGGCGGCGACGAGGGCGACAGCGGCGGCGTCAGCGACGGGCACGAGTGGGAACCGCGGATCGTCGAGACGGTCGCGAACACTGGCGAGGGCATCGACGAGTTCGTGGCCGCGCTCGAAGACCACCGCGAGTACCTCGTCGCCACGGGGGAGCGCGAGCGCCAGGCCCGCCAGCGCTACGCCGCCGAAGTC
This sequence comes from Halobacteriales archaeon QS_5_68_33, assembly GCA_003023785.1. GTDB lineage: Archaea > Halobacteriota > Halobacteria > Halobacteriales > Haloarculaceae > QS-5-68-33. The sequence goes on from PXRS01000047.1 coordinate 9,933, forward strand.
CGGACGCTCCTGCGCGAGGACGTCCACCAGTTGCTCGCCGAGGAGATCGAGACCCGCGGCGGCATCGAGGCCGCAGTCGACCGGATCCTCGCCCGCGAGACCGACCCCTACTCCGTCGCGGACGAGGTCATCGCGCCGGTAGCGGAGCGCGTCCGCGAGCGCCGCGACGAGGAGTGACCGGGCGGTCGCAGGCTATAAATCCGCCAGGCCGCTAGTGTCAGGCATGCGACTTCGAACGCTGGCGGGTGCGGCGGTCGGCGCGCTCGGGACGGCCGCGGCCGCGAACGAGGCGCTGTCGCGTCGCGCGGGGGAGTTACCGGCGCCGCTGCCGGGCGAGAGCCGGACCTACCGCTGGCGGGGGTTCGACGTCGCCTACACGGAAGCAGGCGACCCCGACGACCCCGACCTGGCTCTCCTGCACGGCATCAACGCCGCCGCCTCCAGCCACGAGTGGAAGGACGTCGTCGAACCGCTGGCCGCCGAGTACCACGTCATCGCACCCGACCTGCCGGGCTTCGGCCGGTCCGACCGCCCGCCGCTGACCTACTCGGCGGCGCTGTACGAGACGTTCGTCCGGGATTTCCTGGCGGACCTGACCGGCACCCCGACGGTCGTGGCGGCGTCGCTGACCGCCGCCTACGTCGCCGCAGGTGCCGACGACATCGACGCCCGCGAGTACGTCTTCGTCTGCCCGACGGCGACGACCATCCCCGGCAAGCGTGTCTGGCTCCGGAGTCTGGTGCGCTCGCCCGTCATCGGCGAGGCCCTCTATAACCTCGTCGTCAGCGAGCGCTCGATCCGGTACTTCCACGACGACCACGGCTACGACGACCTCGACAACCTGGACGCGGAGACCGTCGACTACGAGTGGCGAACGGCCCACCAGCCGGGCGCGCGGTTCGCCCCGGCGTCGTTCGTCAGCGGCCACCTCGACAGCGACGTGGACCTGGCCGCCGCCCTCGGGAGCATCGACGTTCCCGTCACCCTGGTCTGGGGCCAGGAGGCCGACATGCCGCCGCTCTCGACCGGCCGCGACCTCGCCGAGGACGCCGACGTCCGCCTCGTCTCGATCGGCGAGTCGGCGCTCGTCCCCTACGCCGAACACCCCGGGGAGTTCGTCGACGTCGTGGCGGAGTGACGATGCCGGTAACGAGGGACAGTGGGGACGACGCCGACATGGACACGACCCCGAGCGCCTGAAACCGGCCGGGACGCCGGCGCGGGCGGGCTACGAGTGGCCCGGCATGCGCGAGGCGATGGTCGACGAGGCCCTTCACGACGTACTCCGTCATCGACCACGAACCGCCTACCGCGGCCGGAAGACGAGGAGACGGTCGCCCGTGGTCTCGCGCTCGCCGACCGCGATGCCGACGGGCATTCCCATCTCGACGCCCTCGGGATCGGTCCCGCGGACGATGCCGGTCACCCGGACCGGGCCGAACGCGGCGATGGCGGTCACGTAGGGGGCGTCCTCGCTGAACTGCGGCGTCGCGACCGCCACAGTCGTGTACGTGCGTACCTCGCCCGCCTCGGGGAGGGGCGTTTCGGCCAGCTCGCGGCTTCCACACTCCGGGCAGACCCGCCGGGGCGGGAGCCAGCCGTGGCCGTTCTCGCACTCGAGGTAGTAGCCCTCGCCGGCCTCGATGGCGTCGAGGAAGTCGTCGTACGCGCCGTCACGGGCGGCGTCGGTCATTCGACCGCCTCCAGAACGTGGACGGTCGCGCTCGCGACCGTGCCGCCGGCGTTGTGCGCGACGCCGACCGCGGCGTCGCCGACCTCGTCGACCCAGGAGGTCTCGCCCGCCAGTACCTTCGCGAGCGAGATGACCTGTGCGACGCCGGTGGCGCCGACCGGGTGACCCTTGGCCTTGAGGCCGCCCGAGAGGTTCACCGGCAGGTCGCCGGTGGCGTGGGTCTCGCCCTCGCGGGCGGCGGTGATGGCCCCGCCCGGTTCGTAGAAGCCAAGCGATTCGAGCGCGAGCACCTCCGCGATGGTGAAACAGTCGTGGACCTCGGCGACGTCGATGCCCTCGGGCCCGCGGCCGGCGTCGGCGTAGGCCTCCTCGGCGGCGTCGGCGGCGGCCGGCGTCCGCGCGAGATGTTCGCGGTCGTGGAGCGCGAGGCGGTCGCCGCCCTGGCCGGTGCCCGTCACTGCGACGGGGGCGTCCAGCCCCTCGCGCTCGGCGCAGTCGGCGCTGACCAGGACGGCGGCGCTCGCGCCGTCGGTGATGGGACAGGCGTCGTACAGCCCGAGGGGGTCGGCGACCGTCGGCGCCTCCAGCGCGTCCGCGACGCTGATCTCGGTCCGGAGTTGCGCGTGCTCGTTGGGGAGCGCGTGCTCGTGGTTCTTGACGGCGACGTGGGCGAGGTCCTCGCGGGAGCCGCCGTACTCGCGGAAGTAGGCGCGGGCCATCAGCGCGTAGGCGCCGGGGAAGGTCATGCCGGCGCGTATCTCGTAGAGGTCGTCGGCGGCGATCGAGAGCGCGTCGGTCGCGGCCGCGGTGCCGATGTTGGTCATCCGCTCGGCGCCGCCGACGAGGACGACGTCGGTCTCGCCGCTCCGGAGCGCCCGGACGGCCTCGCGGACCGCGGCGCCGCTGGAGGCACACGCGGCCTCGAAGCGGGTCGCCGGGACGTCCAGGCCGACGGCCTCGGCCATCAGCGGGGCCTGGTGACCCTGGTGTTCGGCCAGTTCACCCATGAAGTTGCCGTAGTACAGCGCCTCGACGTCGGCAGGGGCGACACCGGCGTCGTCGATCGCCGCGAGACCGGCTTCGGCGAACATGTCTCTCCCCGTCCGCTCGGAGTGTTCCCCGAACGGCGTCAGCCCGACGCCCGCGACACGCGGTGCAGTCATCGGCAATCCGTAGGGTTTCCGGACGGTAAAAGGGGTGCGTTCATGCGCGAGCCCGAACGCGCCGCAGGCCGCAATATAGCCAAGCACTGCCAGTCCCACCGCGCGGATCCCGGGAGAACCGACCCGCGAAGCCGAGTCGTTCCCGTCCTCGCTCACATCCCCATGTCCGCGGCCGCGTCGGGCACCGGCAGGTCGTGTCTGGCGACGCCGAGCAGTTCCGCGGCGTGGTCCAGCGCCATGTCGAACCCGTAGTAGCGTTCGAGTTCGTCGCCCTCGGCGGTCGGTCGGACTTTCAGCATGGCGTAGCCCTCGACGTTCTGGGCGATCGCGGCGGTCCGGCCGTCCGCAGAGAAGACGACGCGCCGCTCCGTGTCGGTCTCCTCGTATCCTGCGGTGATCCCGTTCGCCGTGGCTTCGGCCTCGGTCATGACGGCGCTCGGGACCGCTCGGATTCGAAGGTTCCGGTTCCCACTGGCTGTCACGTAGAGATGCACATTCCCGAACGTCGACGCCGGCGAGGACTCGCGCTTCGGGGAGCGGCGTCGGCCACCTCGGGGGGCATGCCGTGGACGTTCCGGCGGAGCACCACCGCGTGCGGTCGGTGGCGGGTCAGAGCAGATACCGGAAGACGTAGCGCGCGACGCCGACGAGATAGGCGAGGACCCAGAAGAAGACGTAGCCGAACACGCCGACCCGGAGGCGACTCCGCCAGTGGTCCATGGTGTCACCACCGATCTCGTCGAGCAGGAGGTCTTCGTCGTAATCGTTGTAGAGGTCATGTCGGCGCTTGGCCCGGAAGATCCGGACGATGCCGGTGAAGCCGAACGCGAGCATGGCGTAGGCCTGCGCGCCGAGGAACGCGTGGACGACGGTGAACCCGCTGAACTGGTCCATCGAGCGCGGGGCCATCCAGACGAGTATCGGCACCGTCGTCAACACCAGGCCCGTGCCGACGAATTTCAGGTGGTGTACGAGGACGCCCCAGGTCACGGGCTCGGTCTCGATGATGTACCACGCGCCGTAGACGAAACAGGGGAAACTCAGCGTCACCGACCCCAGCACAACCGTCGCCATCACCGCGTCCGACACCATGCGCGGCGCTTACCGCGCTCCGCGCTAAAACGTGCCGACTGCCCGCCGACCGATTCGACGACATCCGGAACTGATTGACAACCGACCGTGTGATTCCTGCTCCCGGAACCCACCCTCGCCCCCGGACCACAACAGTCATATGAATGGCTGTTCAGACGTTCAGGCATGGAGACGGAATCGGCGCGGCTCCGGCGACTGCTGGAGGACCGCCTGGAAGAGTGCCGTGACGCCGACGTCTCGGAGCGGATCGAGGACCTGCACGGGCTGGAGCGGGGACTGCCCGTCGACGAGGCGTCGGACCGGGCGGCGCTCGGGACGCTGAGCGACGACACGCGCTATCGGCTCGCCCGGTTCCTCTCGGCGGCCGACGGCGAACTGTGCGTCTGTGAGCTCTCGCCGCTGGTCGCGGTCAGCGACAGCGCGGTGAGCCACGCCCTCTCGGACCTGGCCGAGGCGGGTCTCGTCACCCGCCGCAAGGAGGGGCAGTGGCGTCACTACGACACGACCGAGCGGGCCGACACCCTCCTGGGGGCGCTCGACGGGACGCGGGGGGACCGATGACCGGCCCGGTTCGGGTGGCGTTCGTCTGCGTCCAGAACGCGGGTCGCTCGCAGATGTCGACCGCCTTCGCCGAGCGCGAGCGCGAGCGACGCGGGCTGGACGGGGAAGTCGAGATACTCACCGGCGGCACCGATCCCGCCGACCGCGTACACGAGGAGGTGGTCGAAGTCATGGCCGAGGAGGGCTTCGATCTCTCCGACCGGTCGCCCCGCGAGGTCTCGACCGGCGAACTCGAATCGTGCGACCACGTCGCGACGATGGGCTGTTCGACGCTGGCCCTCGACGCAGGCGTTGACGTTCGCGACTGGGCGCTCGACGACCCGGACGGCGAAGACACGGAGCGTGTGCGGGCGATCCGCGACGAGATCCGGGGGCGAGTGAGCGGCCTCTTCGACGAGATCGAGCGGGAGGTGGCGGCGCGTGAGTAACGCCCGAACTCACGACCACGGCCCGGATTGTAACTGCGAGAGCTGTGGCGACCCGCGGTCGATGGACGTTCTCGACAAGTACCTCACCGTCTGGATCTTCGCCGCGATGGCCGTCGGCGTCGG
>PXRS01000048.1:0-14582 GCA_003023785.1 Halobacteriales archaeon QS_5_68_33
GGGCGACGTAAGCACCGCAACGCAGTGAGGAGCGCAGCGAGCCCCTCGACCGGAGCCAGCGGGGGCTTTCACGCTGTCTGCGGTAGTCGCAGTTGGACTTTCATCTGAACAGTGCCCGCCGACCCGGTCCGCAGATTTAAATCCGAACCCGCGACCAGGGCGGGCCATGTCCACGCGCTCGACGGTCCGGGGCCCGGGAACGCGGGTCGACGCCGGGACCGCAAAACCGCCAGCGGAGAGTCCGACGGTTCGCCAACGGCAACGCTTAAGCGGCGAGCAACCATGAGCCAGAACAGAATAATGGGTGCAATCGAGGACGTCTACGAGGACCTCGAGACGGACGTCAGCGAGGAGGAGTTCCGGGAGGCCGTCGAGGAGAAGGTCGAGCAGATGGGCGGCCTCGCGGACGAGGAGACGGCCGCGATGTTGCTCGCACACGAACTCAACGAGGGGGAGGTCGAGACGGTCGCGGACATCGAACCGGGCATGGACGAGGTGAAGTTCCTGGCGAAGGTGGTCTCCGTCGGCGAACTGCGGACGTTCGAGCGCGAGGGGGAAGACGAGGACGGGCGCGTGGTCAACGTCGAGGCCGCCGACGAGACCGATAGCGTGCGCCTGGCGTTCTGGGACGAACAGGCCGCGGGGGCGGTCGAGGGCCTCGAACCCGGGCAGGTCCTGCGGGTCGCCGGCCGTCCGAAGGACGGGTACAACGGCCTCGAAGTCTCGGTCGACAAGGCCGAAGCCGACGAGGACGCCGAGATCGACGTCGAACTCGGCGCGGGGTCGACCGTCGACTCGCTGACGATGGGCCAGTCCGACGTGAACGTCCAGGGGATCGTCCTAGAGACGGAATCCGTCCGGACGTTCGACCGCGACGACGGCAGCGAGGGGCGGGTCGCGAACTTCCTGCTGGGCGACGAGACCGGCCGCGTCCGGGTGACTCTGTGGGACGAGCGCGCCGACAGGGCGACCGAACTCGACCCGGGGACGGCCGTCGAGGTGGTCGACGGCTACGTCCGGGAACGGGACGGCGACCTGGAGTTGCACGTCGGCGAGCAGGGCGCGGTCGACGAGATCGAGGCGGACGTCGACTTCGTCCCGGAGACCGACCCGATCGACGGCGTCGAGATGGACGAGGTCGTGGACCTGGCCGGCGTGGTGCGGTCGGCCGACCCCAAGCGGACCTTCGACCGCGACGACGGCAGCGAGGGGCAGGTCCGGAACGTCCGCATCCAGGACGACACCGGCGACATCCGCGCGGCGCTGTGGGGCGAGAAGGCCGACAAGGAGATCGCGCCCGGCGACGAGGTGTTCGTCGCCGACGCCGAGATCCAGGACGGCTGGCAGGACGACCTCGAAGCCTCGGCGGGGTGGCGCTCGACGGTCGTCGTTCTCGACGAGAACACGGGCGCCGGCGTGGCGGCCCCGGGCGCGAGCGCCAGCAGCGGTGCCGGCGGGAGTTCCGGCGGACGGGCCGACGACGCCGACGCCGGGCTGGACGCGTTCACCGGCGACGGGAGCGGGTCGAGCGGGTCGAGCGGATCGGGCGGGAGCGCCGGAACGGGCGCGACCGGACCCGAGGACCCCGCGACCGGTTCCGGCGGCGCGGCGACGGAGGGCGTCGTCGAGTTCACGGGGACGGTCGTCCAGACCGGCGACCCCACAATCCTGGACGACGGGGAGGAGACGATGCAGGTCAGGACCGACGAGACGCTGATGCTCGGGCAGGAAGTGACCGCCCGCGGGCCGGTCGAGGGCGGCCGTCTCGACGCCGAGGACGTCTTCTGAACGGGGCGGAACGCCCGAGGGCGGCGCCCGTCCGGACGGACGCTGGGTCGCGACGGGTCGTCGTGGCTGTACGTGCGGGTTCGGAAACGCTTAAGGCCGGAACGGCCCGCTTGTGGAGTATGAGCGTCGAGTTACCGTTCGCGCCGGTGGACACGATCATCCGGCGCAACGCGGGGAGCCTGCGGGTCAGCGCCGAAGCCGCCGAGGAACTCGCCCGCCGCATCCAGAAACGCGGGGCGGAGCTGGCGGCCGAGGCCGCCCATCGAGCGACCGCCAACGGGCGAAAGACGCTGATGGCCGCCGACTTCGGCGTCGGGGACGACCTGGACAAGGACGCCCTCGAACTGCCGATCGCGCCGGTCGACCGCATCGCTCGTCTCGACATCGACGATTACCGCGTCTCCATGGACGCCCGCATCGCGCTGGCGAGCCGCCTGGAGTCCTACGCCGACACCGTCGCGGCGGCCGCCGCCGACCTCGCCCGGCACGCCGACCGGCGGACGGTCAAGTCCGAGGACATCGAGGCCTACTTCGAACTCGAACAGTACTTCTGATGCACTTCGGCTACTGCGAGGTCTGTCTCGACCACGACCCCGGGCCGCGACACCCCGAGAGCCCCGACCGGTTGCGCGCGGTCCGGAAGGGGCTCTCGGAGGTCCACGGCGTAGAGTACGCCGCCCCCGACCCGGCAGCGGTCGAAGCGGTCCGCGCGGTCCACGACCCCGATTACGTCGAGGAGGTCCGGGACTTTTGCGCCGACGGCGGCGGTGACTGGGACGCGGACACCGTCGCCGTCGAGGCCACGTGGGACGCCGCCCTCGCCAGCGCCGGCCTCGCGACGTGGGCCGCCGACCGCGCCCTGGACGGGGCTGAGGGCCGCGCGACCCCCTTCGCGCTGGGCCGCCCGCCCGGGCACCACGCCGTCGGCGACGACGCCATGGGATTCTGTTTTTTCAACAATACCGCTGTCGCCGCCCAGCACGCCATCGACGAGCGTGACGTCGAGCGCGTCGCCGTCCTCGACTGGGACGTCCACCACGGCAACGGCATCCAGGACATCTTCTACGACCGCGGGGACGTCTTCTTCGTCTCGCTCCACGAGAAGGGCATCTACCCGGGGACCGGTGGAATCGGCGAAACCGGGACCGGCGACGGCGAGGGCCGGACGATGAACGTCCCGTTTCCGCCGGGGACCCGCACCGGCGGCTACCTGACGGCCCTCGACGACCTCGTGTTGCCCGCGTTCGCCGCGTTCGACCCCGACCTGCTGCTCGTCTCAGCCGGGTTCGACGCCCACGAACACGACCCCATCTCGCGGATCCGCGTCTCGACGGAGGGGTACGGCATCGTGGCCGACCGCTTGCGCTCGTTCGCGGAGTGGGTCGACGCGCCGCTGGGGTTCGTGCTGGAGGGCGGCTACGGGCTGGAGACGCTGACCGACAGCATCCGGACCGTCCACGAGGTGTTCGACGGATACCAGCCCGAACCGCCGGCCGACCCCGTCCAGCCGGCCGCCCGAGCGGTCATCGACAGGGTCGCGGCCGAGGGCTTCGAACGCGTCGAGACGCCGGTGTTCGGCCCCGCGCTCGCGACGCCGGACGACGGGGACGAAACGGAAGACGCCGCCGACGGCGAGAGCGCCGACGAGGCCGGCGACGCGGACGCCGAGAACGCACCCTGATACGGTCGGTCGTCAATCGTTTCCGGATTTCGTCGAACCGGTCGGCGAAATGCCGGTACATCGGTACAACCGACCGTATCAGGGGTGCGGGTCCAGGTAGCGGGCGAGTTCCCGGCCAAATTCCGCCGCCAGGTCGGCCACGTCGTCGCCGACGAGCACCTCGTACTCCGATCGTAGCCGGCTCTCGACGTGCGCGCCCAGCGCCACCCCCAGGAGGGCGTCGCTCCGGAGGAATTCGGCCGCCGTCTCGAACTCCCGGTCGCGCTCGACCACGTAGCGGTCGCCGTCGAGGAACGGCCCGTACACTGCGGGGTCGTCGGCGTAGGCCTCGTCGAACCCCTCGGCGTGGTCGCGGACGTCGACCGGCGGCCCCTCGTGGCGTTCGACGGCGGGCAGACGCGCGACGGCGAGTTCGACCAGCAAGACCGCCGACTCGTCGGCGAAGGCCGCCGAGCGGAGGACGTCGAACCCGCGCCGTTCGAGTTCGTCCACCACGCCGTCGCGGGAGCGTGCGAGCTGCGGGTAGAGCTGGTCGTCGACGACGTCGGGTGCCGCGAACCGCACCGCGACGGGTGTCGTCCCGCGGGCTTCGAACCGCTCGCGCACCGCGGCGGGGTCGAGCGGGTCCGGTTCGCGCGCTGCGGGGTCGAACAGCGCCTCCCGGGGGTCGGCGAGCAACTCGCGGGCGTAGTGCTGGAGGCGGGCGACCGCCTCGGCGCTACAGACGGCGGCGACGTTGCGTCCGGGGTCGGTCGGGTCGACGACCACGAGCGGGTTCTCGAAAGCGAGGTCGGTACTGCCGACCTCGTCGTTCCGAGACGGCGACGCGGTCTCGCGCTCGCCGTGGTCCTCGGGGTCGAGTTCGACGGGCGGGTGCCAGTCGGCGGCGGCCGCGACGAATCCGCGGAAGCCGTCGTATTCGAGGACGAGCAGTTCGGTCAGGTAGCCCGAGAACCCCCGCGTGCGGAGGTCGCTACCGTAGACGCCGATCCCGGCGAGGAACTGCTTGCAGACGCGCACCTCGCCGGCCAGGTCGGCGTCGATGCGCTCGGCGAGGTACGCCGTGTGGAAGGGCGTGCGGTCGACTGCCGAGCGGATGGCCGTCGCGTTCCCGACCGCGAAACACGGCACCAGGTCGACGTCGAACCCCTCGACTGCCCCCGTGACGTAGGGGTGTTCGGCGTACTCCTCGTGGCCGTCGGGGAGGACCGCGTGGCCGACGTCGAGGCCGAACTCTACGAGTTCCTCGCGCGAGAGGTCGGTAGGAAAGCGGACGAACAGGTCGACGTCGCGGTCGCCGGCGAGCCAGGTGTCCCTGGCCGTCGAACCGACGAGGACGACCTCCACCGCGTTGGCGTCGACGGGGAGTTCCGCGAGGGCGGCCTCGGTCCGATCGCGGAGCGTGGCGACGACGGAATCGAGGCGCTCGCGTTCGGCCTCGTCGGGGACGACCCGCTCGCGGACCCGCGCGACGACGTCGTCGAACTCGGCTGGCATACCCGCGGGTTCCCTCGCTGGCGAGGAAAGCGTGTCGACCCGGGCGGAAAACGAAACTCCTTTCATACGACTCCGGTTACGACGAGGTGAGCCGCCGTAGCTCAGATGGTAGAGCACCTCGCTGTTATGGCGCGTAGGACTCTGCGTGCCGCAGACACGAGGTTGTCCCAGGTTCGAGTCCTGGCGGCGGCGTGAATTTTCGCGGGAATCAGGAGACGCCGATGTTGGCCGAGTCGTCGACGCGGTCGAAGGTGACCTCGAGGATCCCGTTGTTGTAGGAGGCCGAGGCGGAGTGTTCGTCGACGGTGGCCGGGAGTTGCACGCGCTCGTGGTACTCGCGAGTGCTCCCGGCGGCGTCGAGCGTGAGGACGGTCCCGTCACACTTCAGATCGACCGAGTCCCGGTCGACGCCGGGGATGTCCGCGACGACGCGCAGCGTGTTTTCCTCCTCGTAGACGTCGAGGTGGAGGTCGGCGCCGGCAGGGTCGGTCGCCGCGCCGCCCTCGACGTCGACGCTCGCACCGTTCATCATGTCGTTCATCATCCGCTCTATCTCCTCGAAGAAGTCATCGAACGGGTCGTCCCGGTCGTCGCGTCGCATACTCCACTCTATGGCGAAGCCGTGGAAAAACCTTCGCACCGCGCGGTCGGTGTCGTCGAATCGGTCGGCAGGTCCTCGCCGGGGCGACCCGGGAGCATCTGCCGCCGGTGAGTGACCCCAGAGTATTTGTCGCCGGTGGTCGACCCAGCGAACGTGCGACTCGTCCAGGTGACAGTCCCCGTCGGCAAGCTGGAGGCGGTCCGTCGCGCGCTCGACGACGAGGAGGTGGATTACGCCCTCTCCGACGAGACGAGCGAGCGCGAGTACGCCGCGATCGCGTACGTTCCGCTGCCGACGAACGCGGTCGAACCGGTCCTCGAATCCCTCCGCGAGGCCGGCATCGACGAGTCGACCTACACGGTCGTCCTCGACGCCAAGGCGGTCGTCTCGCGGGACTTCGAGGCGCTGGAGGAGCGCTACGCCGAGGAGGACACCGACCGCATCGCCCGCAAGGAACTCGTCGCCGCCGCCCAGGACCTGGTCCCGTCGATGCGGAACTACATCGTGTTGACGGTCGTCAGCGCCGTCATCGCGACGGCGGGCCTGCTGCTCGATTCGCCGGCGGTCGTCGTCGGGTCGATGGTGATCGCGCCGCTGATCGGCCCGGCGATGACGACCAGCGTCGGCACCATCGTCGTCGACGACGAGATGTTCACCCGCGGGGTCAAACTCCAGGTCGTCGGCCTCCTGCTGTCGATCGCCAGCGCGGCGGCCTTCGCCTGGCTCGGCCGGACGGTCCACCTCGTGCCGCCGTTCACCGACGTGACGACGATCCCCGAGGTGCAGGAACGGCTCGCGCCGGATTTCTTCTCGCTGGCGGTGGCGATCGGCGCCGGCGTCGCCGGGTCACTCTCTTTGACTGCCGGCGTCTCCGCGGCACTGGTGGGCGTGATGATCGCCGTCGCGCTCATCCCGCCCGCCGCGACCGTCGGGATCGGCATCGCGTGGGGCCGACCGATGGTTTCGGTCGGGTCGAGCGTACTCGTGCTGGTGAACCTCCTCTCGATCAACCTCGCGGCGCTCGTGGTGTTGCGCTACAGCGGCTACCGGCCCAACCGCTGGTTCCAGCTGGACGAGGCCCGCGGGGCGACGATCCGCCGGGTCGGCATCCTCGCCGTCACGATCCTCGTCCTGTCGGCGTTTCTCGGCGGCGTCACCTACGACTCCTATCGGGCCGCGACGACCGAAGAGCGGATCCACGAGGCGGTCGACGGCATCATCGATGACCGAAAGGAGGCCCGTCTCCTCTCCATCGAAGTCAAGCATAGCAGCGACATCGTGTTTCGACGCTCCGAAACGGTCGTCGTGATGGTCGGCGTCGAGAGCGACAACTTGCCCGCGCTGGCGAACCCGATAGACGCCGCGATAGAGCGGGCAACAGGCCACGAGATACGGACCGAGGTCAGATACGTCCAAGTCGCGAGCGCGTGATGCTGTCGGACACACGTGATGCCGCCGCTCCGGTGACTGCCGAACACACTCAAACGCTGGTTTGACCCTACACGAAACTTATCTATACCGGTGTCGTCGGTGGGAGTGCATGCGAACACGAATCGCACTCGGCGGCGCCGCGGTGCTCGCGGCGCTGCTGGTGACAGCCGGCGTTGCTGGCGCCCTCAGCGCGGGCGGGGCGCCCGGCCAGGCACAGGTCCAGAACCAGGGGGCGATGAGCGACACGATAACTGTCGGCGGCAACGGCCAGGTCCAGGCCCAGGCCGACCGGGCGGTCATCCGCGTCGGGGTGCTGGCCACCGGTGACGACATCAGCACCGTCCGCAACCAACTCTCGGAGAACGCGACCTCGATGCGGGAGGCGTTGACCTCGTCCGGCATCGACAGCAGCCAGATCCGGACGAACCACTACGACATCTCTTCGGAGGAGCGACACCGGGGGCCGGAGAGAGAGGGGCCGAAGTACCGCGGCATCCACTCGTTCACCATCACCGTCGAGGACCCCGAGACGGCCGGTGAGGTCATCGACACCGCCGTGAGCAACGGCGCCAGCGAGGTCGACGGCGTCGAATTCACCCTCTCGCCGGAGAAGCGCGAGCAACTCCGCGAAGACGCCCTCGAAACCGCCATGGAGAACGCCCGGAGCGAGGCCGGCACCGTCGCCGCCGCCGAAGACCTCCAGGTCGCCGGCGTCGACCGTATCTCCACCACTGAGTTCGACCGACGGCCGTACAGGACGGAAGCGGCCGCGTTCGCGGACGGTGGCAGCGCCGCCACCTCGATCGACAGCGGTCCGGTCACCGTCAGCGCCTCCGTCACCGTCGTCTACGAAACCAACGGCTGACGCTCGTCAGCCGTCCCGCCGCTCGCCGACGGTCCCCGCCGACACACCGCCCTCCAAGCAACCACGCTCCGGTTCCCCTATCCGCCGTTCCGAAGGCACTGCACGCTGACCGGCAGGTGTGACCGGCAGGAAGAACGACCGTTCACTCGTCGAACGGCAGGTCGGGTTCGTGGCCGACGGCGTCGATAGCCGCCCGGAGGACGCCCTCGACGTTCTCTCCCTCGGTGACGCTCATGTAGTGGTCGGCCTCGACGTCCCGGGAGCGGTCGGCCTTGTTACAGACCGTGAGGACGGGGACGTCGAACTCCGCGGCGAGGGCGTCCCGCAGCGCCAGCTGGGCTTCGAGGGGGTAGCCACACGCGCCGCTGGCGTCGACCAGGACGAGCACGCAGTCGGCGAGGTGTTCCAGCGCGCTGACCGCCTGTGACTCGACGTCGTTGCGCTCCTCGGGCGGGCGGTCCAGCAGTCCGGGGGTGTCGACGAGCTGGTAACGGATCCGCCGGTGTTCGTAGTGGCCGACCCGGATCTCCGTCGTCGTGAACGGGTAGGAGGCGGTCTCGTTGCGGGCGTTCGTGACCCCGTTGACGAACGAGGACTTGCCGACGTTGGGGTAGCCGGCGACGACGATGGCCGGTTCGTCCGGGCGGACGTCCGGCAGCGTCTTCAGGGCGTCCCGGGCGGCGCCGACGGCCGCGAGGTCGTCCCCGACCTCTTCCAGGACGTCGGCGATCCGGGCGAAGGCCTGCTTGCGGAGTTTCCGTGCGGTGTCGACGTCGCCGGAGAGACGACCCTGGTACTCGTCGCGCAACTCCTCGACCTTCCGGGCAGCCCAGCCGACCTTCGAGAGGTGTTGACGGAGCGCGTCGACACCGCCCGGGCTCAGGTCGCCGTCGACGGTGTGGGAGGCGACGACGGCGTCGGCGAGTTCCCGGTAGAAAGGGTCGAGCCGGTCGAAGTCCGGCCAGGCGGCGACGACGTTCTCCAGGTTGTCCGAGGCGATGTTGGCCGCCGTCCGAAGCATCGACCTCCGGGCGTCGAACCCCTCCTTGGCGCGACCGGCCCGCGAGGCCCGCGAGAACGCCTTGTCCAGCACCTCCTCGGCCGTCGGCGTCGTCGGCAGGTCCTCGAACGGGTGGCTCATCGCCCGTCCGTAGCCGGGCCGCGCGTATAAGGCCGTCCGTTCGCGCCCGCCGCCGTCCGTTCGCCCCGTTCCGGGACGGACCTCGGCGCTGTCCCGGACGGTCAGGACCCGACGCGGACGCCCGTGCCGTTCTCGACGGCCGATTCGGGGACGGTTACCGTCGTCGTCCGGTTGCCCCACTGGAGTTCGTACTCTCCGGGATAGGGGACGGTCGCCTGATAGGACCCGTTCGCGTCGGCGGTCACCCGCGTGCGGTAGGTGAACGAGTCGTTGGGGATCTCGACGTCGGTCCGGAGTTCGACCGTGGTGTTCGCGGCGACCTGGCCGTCGATGCGCGCGCCCGGAACGAGGACGAACACCTTGGTCGCCTGGTCGGAACTGGTGTAGACCGCCCGGTAGTGGGAGACGGCCTCGTAACCCTGGTCCGCCCAGCGGCTCCCGTACGTGTAATAGAGGCGCTCCTGCATCGTGTTCGCCCGCCGCGGGAGCGGTTCGAGCACGACGAACCCGACGCGGTCCCGGAGCCGTTCGTACGACGATTCGCCCCGAACGGAGGAAATGAACTCCGGATAGGTGTCCCGCGCGTACCCGTAACTCTCGGACTCGCCGCTGACGTAGTAGTTGAACATCCGGTTCTGACTCCACCGGCTGAGGACGTAGCTGTCCGGATACGTCCAACCGCGTTCGTCGGCGTAATCGGCCATCCAGGTCGCCGTCCGGTAGTTCCGGTCGGGGACCGCGCTCGCGGTGGTCTTCGCCGGCAGGAACGCCGCGCTCGTCGCGACGAGCGCGACCACGAGCACCGCGACGGCCAGCCCCGACTGCCACGTGACTGCCGACCGATCGAACCACGCGGCGTCCGGGGGCAGACCGGTCGCGTCGGGTTCGGCACCGCTCCCGTCCCCGCCCCCGCCGTCGGTCGCGGTGGCGCCGTCCCGGAGCGCGACGGGGGCCGGCGTGAGGTCGTAGCGGGCGGCCCACCGGACGAGTCCGGTCGCGGCGAACAGCGCCACGAACGGGGCGAACTGGCCGACGAACCGCACCTGAATGACCGAGAGAACGAAGAAGTACCAGGCCGACACCGAGAGGACGAGCCAGCGACGGTCCCCCTGCAGCGTCCGGAAGGCCCCCCAGCACATGACCGGCAGGGCGACGACGATCGCCAGGCCGAACAGCTCCAATCCGAACAGGTCGTCGGGTGCGAACGCCGACCCGGTCTCGCCGATCCCCTCGGTCCCGAGCAGAAACGTCACGCCCGAGACCAGCCGGCCGAACGCACCCTCGATGGCTACGGCGGCGACGACGAGGCCGACAACCGGCACCGCGAGCTCGGCCAGCGCGAACCGACGGGCCGACAGCCCCCGCTGCTCGGCGAGTTCGCCCACGCCCACCAGTGCGGCGGTGCCGACCGCCAGCAACGCCGGGACGGCCGCGACGGCCGGCGACTGCCACGTCAGGACGAGATGGGCGAAAAGCGAGAGCACCCCCGCGACTGCGAGGCCCGCCACGACCGGAGCGGTCGTCGCCCGCGGCGACCGGCCGTAGGCGACGTCCAGCGGGACGCTCGCAGCCAGCGACGCGGCGACGACGAGGAGCATCAGCGGCGCGCCGTTCCAGGACATCGTCAGCCCGGCGACGGCGACGCCCAGCGCGACCGCCCCCCGTCGGAGGGCCGTCCCGGACCGCTCGTCGGCGGCGACCAGCCACGCCAGCGCCGCCACCGTCGCCAGCAGCCACGCGTAGTCGAACGCGTGGTGGTCGGCGAAGCCCACGCTCGTCCGCATCGCGTGGGCCGGCAACACCGCCAGCAGCGCGGCGGCAGCGACGCCGACCCGCCGGTCGTCGAGGACGCCCGCGCCGATCCAGTACGTGATCGCGCCGATGCAGAGCGCGGCGACGACCGGATACCACGCAAGCACGGTCGCCGCGGCCTCGGCCGTCCCGCCCAGGAGCGTCGACGCCCACCAGACCGTCGTGACGTAGAGAGGTTCGCCGCCGGCCCCCGAGATCACCCCGTTGGCGTCGACCAGCGCGCCGAGCGCGACGGGGCTCGACGACCGTGCGAGCGTCTGCTCGACCCAGTACCGGTAGAAATAGGGGTCGTTCCCCGAGAGCACGACCGTCCCGTCCCGAAACACCTGCCCGTAGGGGATCACCCGCGCGAGAACGAACGCGACAGCGACGACGAACGCGACCGCAATCCCCCGCCCGTCGACTGACGCCGGAAACGCCGGGAGGGGGGCGTCGTCCGGGTCGAACCCCGCCACGGACCCGCTCCCCGTGGTGCCCGTGGATCCACCCCTCGTATCGCTCGTCGTCCCCGGGTCGCCGGTCGCCTCGGCATCGGCCTCGCCCGCCGCGTCCCGGCGAGCGAGCGCGTTCCGGACCGCATGGGGGTCCGCGACCCGGTAGCCCTCGCCGGCGTCCTCGACGATCCCCTCGCCGACGATCTCGCCGAACAGGCCGGTCCCGACGGGGACGTCGTCGAACTCCCACCCGTCGTGTTCCTCGTCGACGTCGAGGACGGCCGATACGGCGTCGGCCAGTTCGGGGCGGTCCTCGAGAAGGCCGGCGAGGTCGCGTTCGTCGACCATCTACCGGAGGGAAACGCTCGGGAGATGAAAGTGATTCCGGTCGGACAGTCGAGTTCGGTCCCGCCGAGCCCGCGGGTGCGGGTTCGCCTACTCGGTCGCCTCCTCGCTGGCCGCGACGGCTTCGCCGCTCTCGGCGGGCCTCGAACGGTAGCGGTCGAACCCGTAGACGACGAACGCGAGCGCGACGGCGACCACGAGCACCCGCGGGTCCGAGGTGAGATACAGGTTCGGCGACGGGGGCTCAGGGGCTGGTAGGTGAACGGCACGCCGAGCGCCGCCTCGACGGTCTGCTCGCTGCGGACGAGATTGACCTTCACCAGGTCGGGCAACGCCGCCCCGCCCATCGCGACGGCGACCCACCGGTCGGTCACGGCGTCGAATCGCCAGCCTGCGACGGTGAACAGGACGTACGCCAGGAGAACGTGAGCCAGGAGGTCAGCCATCGTCGCGCACCTCGAAAGCGAGCGCGTCGACGTCGGGCCGCCACTCGCGGGAGAAGACGACGAGCACCAGCGCGGCGCCGACGACCGAGACTGTGACCGTCTCGCCGACGTACCGGTCGTAGTCTGCGGCGAGTTCCTCGTTGCCGGGAGTGCCGACCGGCGCAGTCGCGTCGTAGTGGACACAGAGGCCGAGCAACGCGACGGCCAGGGCGCATCCGAGTAGCAGTCGATCCCGCTGCACGTCTCGGCGTGGCCCGGCGGGCCCGATAGGCGTTTCGGTGGGATCCGACAGCCGTAACTCCCGGCCGCCCCAGCGACCAGTATGCGCCAGTTCGTCGTCGTCGGACACGACGCCCCGACGACCCCCGAGTTCCCGCTCGACGACCTCGCCGGCGGCGCCGGCCGCCTCGACGTCCTCTGTCGGTGCGTCTCCGCCGCGCTCTGTCTCTCCCACGGGATCCGGGAGGAGACCCGCGTCCACCTCGTCCTCGATGACACCTACACCGTCGTCTTCGACGGCGCCACCGTCCGCCGGCTCAACCCCGACGAGCGCTCGACGGCCGCGCTCGTCCGCGGCGCCCTCGAAGAGCGCGACGAAGCGGTGGGCCACGAACCGGTCGAGGCCAGCCCCGGCGTCTCGCTGTACCGCTTCGGCTTCGAGACGACGCTGGACCGCGTGGCCGAGGACGGGACCGTCGTCGAACTCCACGAGGACGGCGCCCCCGTCGTCGAGCGGCCGGCCCTCGCTGACCCGGTGTTCGTGCTCTCGGACCACCGCGCGTTCGCTGACGAGGAAACGGCGCTGCTCGACGCGGTGGCCGACGAACGGGTGCGACTCGGCCCGGCGTCGCTCCACGCGAACCACGCGATAACGGTCGCGCACAACCACCTCGACACCGGGAGGTTTACACGCGGTCGGGGCGAGTGCCACGGGGCCTGACCCCGGGGCGATTCACCGTCTCCGGTTCCGACGCTCGGCTCTCTGCCGGCGCTACAGGTCCCCGGGGTCGGCCTTGAGGGGCTCCCGGAGGACAACCGTCGCGTAGGACCCCTTCGGCAGCGCGAACGCGAAGGCGAGGCGGTCGTCCTCACGCTCGACTGCCAGGTCGGTCCGCAGGAGTATCGCCCGCCGCGTCCCCGCCGAGCCGAACTCGCCGGGCAGGTCGAAGTCCTCGGGCGCGAGGTCGAGGTCGGCCAGGACCGCGCGCTCGATCTCGCCGGGTTCGCCCTCCGCGAGGTCGGTTTCGGTGCCGACGAGCGGCGCGGTGACGAACGCCCGGCCCCGGTCACAGTGGCGCCGGACCGTTCCGAGGCGGTCTTCGGTGACCCGCTGGGTCCGGTCGGCGTCCGGCAGCGGGAGGTCGGCGGGGGCGTCCGGATCGGAAAAGCAGACCACGTCGCCGGCGACCGGTTCGCGAAAGGGCAAGCCGCGGGCGAGACGCTCGGAGAGGGTCCGGTTGAACGCGTAGGACTGGGCGGCGTTGACGAACAGGCGCTGGAGGTTCGCGGGGACCGCCTCAAGCGCGGCGCGGAAGTCCGCGGGAGCGTCGGCGCCGTCGTCTCGTGGGCTCCGCCCGCTCGACTGGTCCGAGGCGCTTCGCGCCTCGCTGTTCTCGACGAGGCGGTGACAGATCGACCGCTCGTAGCCCAGGTGCCGGGGCAACCGCTCCAGCGCGCCCGCCCAGTCCTCGGTCTCGTCGACGTAGGCGCGGGCTTCCCGGGTCTCCTCGGGTTCCTGCTCGTGGGGGTTGCCGACGTAGGCCAGGACCGCACTCTTCCAGTCCCCGCGGAGGATTTCGAGGCCGACCTCGTGGGTGACCGGGCGCCTGCTGCCGAAGCGCTGCTGGCCGAAGTAGTTGGGGACGCCCACCGTCGTTTCGACCGCGTCGCCGTCGACGAGTTCGGTCTCGATGTCGGATCCGGACCTCTCGTCGCCGGTCGCGAAGGCGGCGAGGTCGGCGGTGACGGCGGGAACCGCTTCGGGTGCGCCGGCGTCACGGACGCGGATCTCGAAAGCGTTGCCGGCCAGGTCACCGAAGAGGATCGGCCGGCCGGTCCGGCCCAGGAGTTCGACGTCCGCGCCGCCGAGTTCGACCGCGCGGAGGTCCCCCGGGTCGATTCTGGCGACCGAGAACAGCTGTGTCGTGACGGCGTGTTTGTCCTTGGTGCCCGCCCAGGAGACCCGCTCGCGGGAGACCCCCAGCGCGTTCGAGAGCGCGCCGGCGAAGTCGTTGGTGTCCCACGACCGGAGGGTGACCCGACAGAGGACGTGGGGGTACGCACCGGGGTCGGCGTCGAGCGGTTCCGGGTCGAAGGCCTCGACCTCCTCGACGCGGAAGTCCTCGGGTTCCGCGCGGAGGCGGCCGCCGACGCCGTCGGCGTCGCTGACGTAGTAGTCCATGCCGACGGCGCGCTCGATTGGGTGGGCCTCGCGCATCCGCGTTCGTGTAGTCCGGTCCCGCGGTAGGAGTAAAGGGCTGTCGACCGGGGTCGGAGCGGTGAGACGGTCGGCTGTAGATCATTCCCGGATCTCGTCGAACC
>PXRS01000048.1:14633-28990 GCA_003023785.1 Halobacteriales archaeon QS_5_68_33
TCGAGAGCGCTACCCTCATCTCACCGACACATACGTCCTCTAGTGTTCGCCCTGGTGCCTGAGACGCTGATTTTTGCCTTCGAGGTATACCCGATCTATCCCAACGGTTTGTGGCCCCAGCTTTCGTATTCGAGGCGAATGCCCGCAGTAACAAAAGCGGACAAGCACCTTTGCAGGCTGATCCCGGCCACCGCTGTCATGTGCGGGGACTTCTTCCGCCCCAACACATTCTTGTTTCAGCGAGAGAATCCCACCGTGAACGGCGAGTGTGACTCGACGGCGGATGGGAGCCCCCGTGACAGGGCCCAGGACGCTCCCGAGCAAGGGTCGAAACCCGCCCCCGCCGACCTCGGGAGAGTCAGTCTCGAAACCGACCGCCACTGTGCCGGGTTTCCCCTGTTTGTGGAAGCCGCGCCGTTCACGGAGCGGAGGCCGTCACTCGATGCGCCACCGCTGGTTGGCGTTCCCGTGGTCTGTCCACTGCTGGATGTTCCCGCCGTCCTGCTCCGACCAGTCCGCGACATCGAGGACCTTGCCGCTGTGGACCGACTCTATCTTGTACTCGCCGTTGCCGTCCCCGTCGGTGATGTACCACCGCTGATTTGCGGTGTCGTTGTCGCCCCACTGCTGGACGTTCCCACCGTCTTGGTCCGACCAGCCTTCGACATCCAACACTTTACCGCTGTGAGCGGCTTCGATCTCGTATTTGTCGTTGCCAACCTCTCGAATGTACCATCGCTGGTTGGCGTTTCCGTAGTCTGTCCACTGCTGGATGTTCCCGCCGTCCTGCTCCGACCGGTCCGCGACATCGAGGACCTTGCCGCTGTGGACCGACTCTATCTTGTACTCCTTGTTCGGGTCGAAGTTGGTTCCGAGATCCAGGGTTAGCTGGGTCGAGGCACCGCCGTCGTCGAGCCAGACCCACGTTGCGGCCGACTCGCCGTCTTTCGAGGCCGTGACCTTGTAATTGCCCTTGAAGCCGTTGGTCGTGTGGTTCCCGCTGGAGTCGGTCCAGCCCTGTTCGTCGGTCCACCACTGGTCGTAGATGAGGTCCCGCCACATCTGGCCGTGGTCGCGCCGAGTCCAGTCCTCGCCGTACAGCGCCGAGGTCTGTCGCCAGGCCAGCCCCTCCCAGAAGGTCCAGTGGACGATCGTCTCTACTGCCGAGTGGCTGAAACAGGCCGTCACGAAGTCCCTCAGATACTCCCGCTGTGCGTCTTTTTCCTCCTGGCTCGCTTCAGACCAGGACTTGTTCGGCCAGTTATCCAGCGTAATGTGCAACTCCGAGATGTAGATCGGAATGCCGAACTGCCCGAACCGGTCGAGGATGTCGAGCACCTTCGGGATGCCCGTGAGCCGGTTGATGTTGCAGTGGCTCATCATCCCGATGCCCTCGACGTCGTTCCCGTTATTCTGCTGGTGGTTGATCCACCACGCGAGGTAGTCGTTTTTCGAGATGTGGTCCGGATAGTTCTGGAGGATATCCATCTCGTTGATACCCATGTTCGCGTTGGGATCGGCATCGTCGGCGACCCCCCACCATTCGGGCGGGTAGCTGACCTGGTTGCGGGACGTGCGGTCCGCGATGTAGTTGCGGATGTTCGTCCGCCACTTGGGGTGATTTTGCATGTCCCAGTCTCTGACTTGGCCGCTGAACTCCGAGACGCGGTCCCGGATCTTGTCTTTGACCGTCTGGTTGATCTCGGAAGCGGACATGTTCTGGTAGTAATCGTCCGAATCCGAGTCCATATGCATCATGTCCCAAGTCTCCCAGAGAGCGGCGTGCCCCCGGACATCGAAGCCGTGGTCGTTGAGCCAGGGGATCGCCCAGCGGACGTTGTCTTTAGCCCCCGTCTCCCAGTTTTTGGCCTTCAACCCTGCCTCGATAGTTGTATAGTTGAAATCCTCCTGAAGATGGTTCTTGTAGGCGTCCCCCTTGTTCTTGAGCGCCCAGGCGTTGACTGCGGTACCGAAATTGAACTCGTGTGACTGCATCTCGACATCGACGGTCGCCCCATCGACGGCGTTGCCGTTCGAGTCAACGACGGTCACGTCGAGGTTCGCCTTCCTGTTGGATTCGATTCGGGACTGGGCCGTGTCACGCCACGACGCACCGCTTCCGCGACCGTCGTACCAGTAACTGGCTGTCGACTCGGCCGACGCCCGCCCCCCAGCAGCGGTCAGCCCCGCCATCGCCGCACCTGTTTTCAACACTGATCGCCTCGTGATATCCCGCTCTTCCTCTTGCGACATCAGTTACCACACTGCACACACAATAATTGATTATAATTTAAATCTTTTGACTTTCGAGCGTAGTTGGATAGCGAATTTGAACCCTGGCAGTCACAGCCCGGAACGGCGCGAAGCACCGCACGCCTGAACTGTCTGCATCCGGTTTAAATCCGGTCCGTATCCGTTCTAGGGATCAGCATGACGATGTTCTTTATACCTAACTCTCAGGGTCATCAAACCGGTATTGTTTCGCCCCTTCAGGAGTGATGAAAAGACGAAAGCTATACTGTCGGACACAAGTACGTGAACGTGCTCGTCGACATTCGGGGACATGCATCTCGAAGACCCCGAAACAGTTACCGGAGCGGTGGCATCACTTGTGTCCGACAGTATAGTTGCCCTGGGGGCAACGATGTGGGTATTTAACTTCTGTGGTGAGGGCGCTGATCCCCTTCCTCCACGGAGCGACCTGGGGGAGCAGAGTAGGGAGGGGATGCAGCGCTCGCACGGTTCGAAAATACGTTTTCCGCCACGTTTACTACTTCGGCGGTCGAATATGATAGCAAGATGCCCGCCACGCTTCCAGCGTCGTTCAAACGCAACAAGAAGCGTGCGCCGCCGGTTGTGGCAGAATGTCGAACCGGGAGGAGCGGGACACTCCGAACCGCCTAAAGGGAAGCCGCCTGCGGAGTCTGGAACCGCTGTGCCCACGTCGGGTGCAAGTTCCGACACAGAACCAGGAAGCCCCGACCGCAACAAGCGAGGGCCGGGGAGGCCCGAGCGCGGTAGGTCGGGGTAGTTCACGTACCGACCCAAACCCGTTTTCGTCGTCCGAAGTGTTTGAAACCATTCATTATGGTGGATTACGACCAGCATCGAGCGGGGCCAGCGACTCGGCGTCATAGGCCGCCCGCCAGAGTTTGATGATTGCCCGGGTGACGAGCGTCTTCGGCCGCTGGTTGATACACGACGCTTCGACGTCCGTCGAGTCTGAAGACGCATCCGGCGGCGGGTGGTAGTGTTCGAGGCCCGGCACCTGCACGTAGTCGCCGTCGTGCAGGTGTCGTCCCCATCGAAGACCGATCCCTGCAGCGTCCGTGTAGTGGTACTTGTAGTCGTTGCGCGTCGTCCACTGGACATCGATTCGAGACTGGTCGGCCGACAGCAACCCGTCATCGTACTGTACTTCGAGCGTCCTCGGATTCAAGAAATCGTCCAATGTCGCGGTTGCAAGCGGCTCGTTCTGCGTGAACAGGTCTCGAATAGCGATCAGTGCCGGGCGGTCGACGGGACCTCGCAACGAGTGCGACTCGTTCTGTCCACTCGTCATCGATTACGGAGACGACACGGATTCATTGTCCGCCCGTGATCCGGTTTCGACGAATCTCCGTGCGTTCGCAATCGAGAGCGCGGCGTTGGCGAAGGCAAGGTTGCGCCGTGTCGTCTTCCAGTCGCGGATAGTTTCGTCGTCCGGTTCCCCACCCCCGTCTCCGCTTTCATCGAGCAGTTCGTTCGTCCGATCGATGGCCAGCTCCTCCGGTGATTCGACACTGTACTCGCGCTGGAAGTCCGTCAGTTGCTCGCGCATCTCCGCGATCCGCTCGCGGAGGTCCTCGGTCGATACCTGTGACAGGATATCGCCGGCCTGCTCGACGACGAGTGATTCAGCTGAGCGGCGGTACAGCGTCGCGCCGTTGGCCCCGGTTTCGGTGGCGACGAACCCGTCATCGGCAAGCGTGTTGAGGTGTTTCCGGGCCGTCTTTGGCGATGTACACGCCTCGTCCGCGAGCGTTTCCGCTGCCTTCCACTCGTCTCTGACCGCCTGATTGACGTCGTCGAAGGCCTCCGGCTCGCCCGGGTCAGTCATATGCCGAACTCGTCGCTAAAGGAATATAGTTCTTTGGTAGAATAGTATATTACTATTCCGAACGTTCCCGCCGGGAGAGGCCCGAGTTACATCCCCTCATTCCTCAGACCGGAGCGACTCCCCGAACTCCTCGTGGAACTCGTCGACGATCCGGCCGAGTGGGGACTGGAGCGCGAATTTGGCGTCCTCGTTGGCTTCGAGGAGATGTTTCCGCTGTTTTCCCGAGTGCTCGTCTGCCATGCGCTCTAATTCCTGTGCGAGCGCCTCGACGGTTTCCTCGTTGTCGAGCGAATCGTACGTTCGAAAGACGTCTTTGAGGGCGCGCTTCGCTGATTGCCTGACGCGGCCGTCGTCGTCCGTGATCGCCTCCAGCAGGAACCCACAGAGCGCGTCAGTCTGGTATCGAACGTCCGCTTCGTCTGCGCCGATCGACCGGTCGTCGTTATCGAGCGCCATCACCGTCGGGATTCCCGGGATGAGCCGTTCCGCAGCCCGGACGATGGACTGGCGTACGTACCCGTCATCAGCTGCTGCATACATTTCGGTCAACTCGTCGAAGCAGACCTCGAAGAGGTCGATCCGTTCTCCGAGGTCCATGTCTTTGATGTCGTCGACCACCGCGTTGACACGGTCCGTATCACCCGATTCGAGGGCCGTCGCAAACTCCGTCCACTGCTCGTTCATGTCCGTCGCTACTGGTGTCGCGTCCATAATCGGTGGGGATACCGAAAGGAACGACGGGTCTAGCTCTTTTGTGGTATTCGAAGGACATCTCGGACAGGTACAACACCGAAGTCAGTGGCAGTACGACGGGAGTACAGAGCAGTAGGGGGCCCTCACCGAGCCTGCATGTGGAGGGTGGCGCACCTGATTCCCGTCCACGGGAGTGAACTCAGTCCGTGGTGCGGATCCACTGAGCGATTTGGCGACTGAATGCGTCGTAGACCTCTAGCCCGGTCTGGAGGGTTTCATACACTTCGTCGTACTCAACCGTGCCGTATTCGTGAGCCAGCACGTTCCTGAACCCGACGGCCGCGACGAGCGTCTGCATCGTGTCCTCGTCGATCACATCTTCTTGACCGAGAATACGAATTGCCTCCTTTGACGCGTCACCGTCGTAGTCAAAGTCGTGTGTAGCGATGTGTTGGGCGAGGTCAGTACACGCCTGGATGGCGTTCTCAAACATTCGCTCGACAGCACGTTGCTCGGTCGTCTCCGTGAGAAGATTCTCTCGGGTGAGTGACTGTTGTTTTGCTTTCAGTTCGCCGTGGTACTGCTCGATCTGTTCGAGTTTCTTCGAGACGATTCGTTCGTCAGCCACGCAGTCCGTCCTCCGCGATACGATCGATTACATCCTGCTGGTGACGGCGAATCTCGTCGCGTTGTTTCTCGAACGACGCTTCTATCTCCGTTTTGAACTGGTGGAATGCCTGTTCGTTACCGCAGAGAAACTCGCCATTGACGGCGTCGTGAGCCACATTGAGCGGAAGGTCTCCGATGTCGGAGAGATCGATAAACGGAGCGTCCGCTTGCTGGAGGTTTCCGGAGAGGAAACACCGCTTCTGGAAGCGTTCGTGGGAAGAAAGATCACCGGCAAACTTGACAGCGAGATCGAGATCTGACGACGAGCGCGAGTCATCCGTGACCTGCGAGCCGAACGCCACCACGAATTCGATGTCCGAATCACGGCAGAGCGACTCTTCGAGGGTGGCAAACAGCTGCGAGTGCTCGTCACTCGTTTCCATACCTGAACCAAAAGCGTATCATTCCAAAAGAATTCCGCTCCTCAGGTATTACCCTCGTCTTCGAGTATTCCGTACTCCCAGGGTTGGCATCGGCCCCCTCCAACTTCGATCAAGTACGATCTTAGACGACCGGGTGGTGGAACGACTCGATCAGCCTGTCTGCTGCCTCTGCACACGGGCCCCCTTCCGCCAGCAAATCAACGATCAGCTGCGGGGTAGACACGACAGTGTGGCTGTCGCGTTGCGCCGCCTTGTAGAAAACGTGGTCATGATCGTCTGTGCATACGAGTATACACCGTACGATGCTGCACCAAGAGTACGAGTCAGAATGATCTGTAACAGAAACGCAAATAGATTCGATGAAGTCTTCCCGATAAAAAATAATACTGCCCCTTCGGAAACAACACTGAGGGAGGAACGTTCTCCGCTCATTTAGGACTCAATATCACCGCATATACCCTAAGGCCTCCAAACGAGCTTCTATATCGTCGTCAGGATTGTTGAGACCGACTTTAACCCCCGCATCATCCAGTTTAGAGAATACTTTATCGACTCTCGATGGGTATTCCCGTGAGGTAACATAATATTCTTGGGCGGAATTGATTGTGACTGTCGCTCCGTCTCCCCCATGTGTCGTATATTTATAAACACCTGTGTCTGCGGATTCATATACCGCCCTCCATGGGCCGAGGTAATTCTCCTTTTTTGCCGTATTCGGGAGCGTATCTCCCTGTTCCGGTACACGATATGTTGAGGTGAGTACTCTCCCGGATTTTGGAACGAAGGACGGAGAGTTGTTGCCGGTTATCGATTCACGGACTACGGTGGGAAACTGCATAAGAGATGCGGGTTCGTCGATCTGTTTATTGTCCGTTTGACCCGGGTGCTTTACCACCAATGGAACGTGTGTTTGTACTTCATGAATTCCCCAACTATGACCACACAGTCGAACCGATGGCGAGGCTTGACTAAACTCTCCGAAAGCTTCTCCGTGGTCGCTTGTGACAACGATTAGGGTGTTTTCGTATAGATCTTTTTCCTTCAAATTTTTGATTATTGTGCCGACCGCTGCATCAACTTGTTTGATACACTCGTCGTACAGATACTCTAATACAGTTAGAACCCACCACTGCCCTTCGGACAGCACGTGTCGAGAAATTGGAGGTTCGAAATATTCTGAAAAAGAACGAAGCTGATCGTCATCATAGAGCCTGAATTCTGGGTGTGCAACATACGGATAATGGGCATCCATCAGATTGATACACGCTGCCCACGGGCCTGTCTGGTTTTCTTCCCACTCGAAAAAGTGTGATAAGTATACCTCGGCCCGTTCGGCCTCTGGGTCATGTGTACTCTCATCTTCAAATTTATATTTCAAACCATTGAAAAGAGATCGAATCGGCTTCTGATGTTCGAGAGCACTCTTAACGAATTTCAATGTTGAGACCCCTTCTTCAAAGTCTCGTAATGTAAGCCCGGATTCCGGGTGAAAGGTACGTTTCGGACCGATTGTCTGTTGAAAGTGATCCGCTAGGTTCGATGCCTCAGTAATAACGGCATTTGGCGAAAAAAGACCAGTTGAATATCCATACTCGTGTGCTGACTCCGACCAGATACTTTGATGTTCATCTAATTTAGATTCGTGTTCAAATAATCCATGCTCTTCCACGTGGTAACCCGAAAAGATACTTGCATGGCTTGCGATACTGTGAACACCCGGCGCTCGAGCTTGTTCATATTTGGTCGCGTTTTCTGCAAAGGAAGTTAGATTGGGGGTCGTTTCAATAGGATGGTTGTGGAGGCAGGTATTCTTCGCTCTGACGCTATCTAGAATGACAAGGAGAATGTTCGGTTGCTCTCTGCCCATACACCTCGATATTCCCTACAGGTCATCAAGGTGTTGATTATCAATCTATTCCACTCCTGTAGTAGAATTTGGAAGCCAGTACTCACTCTATAGTAGCGTTTGGAAGTCTTTACTCACGGCCGAGGGGACCGCCCCCGTCCGGAGTGTGTCATCGGTTCCAAACGCTACTATAGTTATGAACAGTCGAACGACAGCGTTCGACACCCAACCTATCGAGAATAGAGACGGTATTCGAAAGTAAAAGTCCAGCCAGATGAAGTCGAATCCGTGACTATCTTCCTAATCTCCACGTCTCGCTCCTTTTCTGTGGCTACACCACAGTTTCTATTCGCCGAGCAGCCGAGCGACGTTACCGAAGCGAGCGTACGTCTGTTCCAGTTCGTCAATTCGGTCGTCCCACTCGTAGTGGTACAGCGCCGCTCGCCGACACTGTGTGGCCATCGCGTCCGCCAGCGCGTCGTCTTCGGCCAGGTCGTGGATCGTACCGGCGAGGGACGCCGGTGTCGGCTGGGCCTGGAGATACGTCTCGTGGTCGGTAAACCCGGGGGTATCGACGGGCGTTTTCACCAAGATTGGGGGGGTGCCTGATGCGAGCGCTTCCAGAATCGTCAGCGTCGGGAATGCGTCTCCGTCCTGTTTCGGGACTAGCAGCCCACGCGCCCGGCTGTACAGTTCGGGAAGTCGCTTCGAGGACACGAACCCTTCAAACTGTAGCGTGTCGTTCGAGGCGGCCAGCGACTCGACTTCAGCGGCCATCTCGCCTTTCCCGGCGATTCGAACGAGCGCGTTCGTGTCCATCCTTTCGAGCCGCTCAACCGTCTCCAGGAGCCGCTTTACCCCTCCTTCTAGGTGAGCCGTCCCAGATAAAGGAACTCGTTTCGTGACGGCGCCACCTCCGGCGAGAACCGCTGCGTGTCTACGCCGTTGTACATCGTCTGGACGGAGTCGGCACCGAGTTCAGCGGCGTACTCGGCGATGTTTTTGCTGACGGCGATACAGTGGTCTGCCTGCCGGAGCACGGCCCGCCCGACAGTGTTGTCGTTGAGCCGCTCGGCGACGTTCAGAACTGGTGAGTAGTCGATGAAGGGGGTGTGCTGATGGAGGACTACCGGCAGTTCCTCGCGCCAGAGTGAGAGTATTGGGAGCAGTGAGGTCAGGTAATTGAACCCGTGGACGTGGATCAGTTCGAATTCCTCGTCGACGGTGGATCGAACAGTACGGTGGCAGTCGATTGGGTTCGGAATGGCATAAGGCATGCCATGTGGTTCAAGCGGGTTTAGCGCCGCATACCGAACAATGTCGTAGCCGTCTCGCTTCTCACGGCCGGGCGGCGCGTCGACGGCCGTTGTCACCACCGTCACGTCGTGGCCGCGCGCCGCCAAGCGTGAAGCGTGTGCCTCGGCGACGACTTCGATTCCACCGACGTGTGAATAGAGGTTCTTCAGAAAGCCCAGCCGCTCTTTTCGGCGATCGTCTGTAGCTTCACGAAGGAGTTCATCGATTTTCTCCTCTGGGAGATGATACATGATTTCTTTTCGACGATCTCCACTCATTATTTCGTGATCGAACGTGACCGACAAAGGTTTTCTCGCTCATTATACGGGCCGACACTGCCGCCCTCGATAGCACACCCGAACCCGAACGGGAGTCGAAGAGCGACGACCCGGCTGACACTACTGCTCCACACGCACCTGCCGACACCCGTGGAGGTGCTCACTGACGATGCACCGAGACGAGAACAAAGAAGCCTTCGACGCCGCACACCTCGATATCGACTTCGACTGCCCGCGTCCGGTTGATGAGATGGCGTTCCCGGACTTGTACGTCGTCCTTGAGATCGACTTGCTGGCACCTGGTGATGGGATCGTCACGGATCGACATCACGCGTCGGCGGATCGGTACGAGGCGGATGACCCGCAGAATCAGATTGCTGGGCAGATTTCGCCGATCGCCAGACGGCGGCCGATTTATGCCCGTGAGTTTGATTGCCCTCGAACATACGTTTACCTTGGGTTAGTACACGGCGAAAACCAGCAGAAGGCGACGGCGTGGGATGCTCCGACGGGGATTTGAACCCCGGTCCTTGCCTCGAGAGGGCAAGATGATTGGCCGGACTACACCATCGGAGCGCCGCGACACCGGGACGTGGTGAGTAACCGGTATAACCGTTGCGCTTTCCCCCTCTCTCGGCACGGAGTCACATTATTGTCACTCTCGGGGCGCCGGAGCGGCGAAACCCGCGCCGAACGGAAAGTTCATATCGGCGCTCCCACATTGTCCCGGTGGGGTCTGGTTGTGGCATGATTACCAGATCCCCGCTTTTTACAGGCGAAGCAGTCCGAGCGCTTTGGACCTTGACCCCGAGGCGGTTCACGAAAAGGCTTTACCGGGCCGGTAGTGTAGCCGATACAAATGGTACTCGATGACCTGGGGTCCTCGCTGCGGTCGACGCTGAACGACCTGCGGGGGAAGTCACGCATCTCCGAGGAAGATGTCGAGGAGGTCGTCAAGGAGATCCAGCGGTCGCTCCTGCAGGCCGACGTCGACGTCGACCTCGTGATGGAGCTGACCGACAGCATCAAAACCCGTGCGCTGGGGGAGGAACCGCCCGCGGGCACGACCGCTCACGACTGGGTGTTGCGCGTCGTCTACGACGAACTCGTCGGTCTGGTGGGCGAGTCCACGGAACTCCCGCTGGAGTCCCAGACCATCCTGCTCGCGGGCCTCTACGGGTCGGGGAAGACCACCACCGCCGCGAAGATGGCGTGGTGGTTCTCGAAGAAGGGGCTGCGCCCTGCGGTCATCCAGACCGACACCGACCGCCCCGGCGCCTACGACCAGGCCGAGCAGATGGCCGCGAACGCCGAGGTCGACTTCTACGGCGACCCTGACGCCGAGGACCCGGTCGAGATCGCCCGCGATGGCCTCGAAGCGACCGAAGACGCCGACGTCCGCATCGTCGATACCGCCGGGCGCGACGCGCTCAACCGGGAGCTGGTCGACCGGATCGAGGAGATCGACGAGGCGGTCGACCCCGACCGGAACCTGCTGGTCATCGACGCCGCGATGGGCCAGAGCGCCAGGAACCAGGCCCAGGAGTTCGAGGAGTCGATCGGCATCGAGGGGGTCGTCATCACGAAACTCGACGGCACCGCGAAAGGCGGGGGCGCCCTCGCCGCGGTGAACGAGACCGGTTCGTCGATCGCCTTCCTCGGCACCGGCGAGACAGTCAGCGACATCGAGCGCTTCGAGCCCTCGGGGTTCATCTCGCGGCTGCTCGGGATGGGCGACCTCCAGCAGCTCACCGAGCGCGTCGAGCGTGCGATGGCGGAGACCGAGGAGGAGGAAGACGACTGGGAACCCGAGGACATGCTGGAGGGGCAGTTCACCCTGAAGGACATGCGCAAGCAGATGGAGACGATGAACCGGATGGGTCCCCTGGACCAGGTGATGGACATGATCCCGGGAATGGGCGGCGGGCTGATGGACCAGATGCCCGACGACGCGATGGACGTGACCAAGGAGCGCCTGCGCGATTTCGAGGTGATCATGGACTCGATGACCGAGGCGGAACTGGAGAACCCCCGGATCGTCGGCAAACAGCGCACCGAGCGGATCGCCCGCGGGTCGGGCAAACCCGAACAGCGCGTCCGGGAACTGCTCGAACAGTACAACGCCATGAACCGGATGCTCGACCAGTTCGGCGGCATGGGCGAGGGCGACATGGAGCGGATGATGCAGAAGATGCAACAGCAAGGCGGTGACGTGGGCGGCATGGGCGGCGGCCCCTTCGGCGACTGATCCGTACGACCTCACCTGTCCGCTATCGACGGACCGACCATCTACCGGCGGCTGGAACGCTTGCGCGACGGCAGCCTCGAGGTCGAGGTCTCGCGCCGCGAGGACGTGTGGTGCTCCGGACCGCCAGCCGGTTCGATAGCGCCGTCCAGGTGTGGTTGACCGGTACGAGATGGTCGGTGCCGTCCTCGGGCTGTTCGTCGCCTCCCAGGCCTACCGGGGATATCGCCGCAACGAGAGTCCCCCGATGCTGTCGATGTCGCTCCCGTTTCCGACACTCCGCCCGACTGGATGAAGCTCGCTTTCCGAAATAACAACTTGATTATATAAATAATAAAAATAATAAATAGAATTATTATGTGTTCTGCCTGAGGAGAGAGCGTTGTCGACGCAAGAAACGTTTCTAGAGACGTTTGAAGGAGTTTCAGTCGTTTTCGAGGTGTTAGACAGTAAAGGGCGGCAGATCCGCTGGATCCGACGTCCTCTCCGGATAATGGCGTTTTCGGCCTCGAAAGCAGCGGATTTCCCCAGGCAGGAACGAACATCCGACGACGCCTGAAACATAAAATAACGAATCGTAGGCGCGAAAGTAAAGATAGCGAACAAAAACCGGTTCGATGACGGTTCCAGCAACCTTTAGTCGGTACGCGGGGAGAGGGAGGCATGGTCGAGAGCACAACGAGCGCGGACGTTCGGGTCGGCGTGCGGACGCGGGACATCGGAGAGAAGCGGCTCCGGTATCTCCGCCAGCTGGGCGCGACGGACGTGTTCGTCAACCACGCCGACACCGAGGAGGAACCGGACGAGTTCAACGACCGCGTCGCCTCGGACACCGTGGCGGTCGGCCCGGGAACGATCCCCTCGGTCGCGGAACTGGTGGCCGCCCACGAGCGCGTCGAGGACGCCGGTCTCCGTCTCTCGGGGATCCACTCGCTGCCCTACTCGCTGTACGGCGACATCATGTTCGGCCGCGAGGGCAAAGACGAGGCGCTCGAGGAGATCACGACCCTGATCGAGAACCTCGGCGAGGCGGAGATCCCGGTCATGGGCTACCAGTGGAACCCGCGGGGGGTCGTGCCGATGCGGACCGAACCGGTCGAGGTGCGGGGCGGCGCGGAGGCGACAGCCTTCGACCTGGCGGAGGTCGACGACCCCCACGCGCTCGCGGAGGGTCTCGACCGCGAGTACACCGAGGCGGAGTTCTGGGAGAACTACCGCGAGTTTCTTGAAACCGTCGTGCCGGTCGCGGAGGAGGCCGGCGTCGAGATGGCGCTGCACCCCGTGGACCCGCCGTCGATCGAGTCGCTGGGCGGCATCCCGCGACTCTTTCGCAACCGCGAGAACTTCGACCGGGCGATGGCGCTGGTCCCCAGCGACAACCACGGGCTGAAGCTCTGCCTGGGCTGTTTCTCGCAGATGGACGAGGACGCCGCCGAGATCATCCGCCGCTACGGCGAGCGCGACGAGATCGTCTTCGTCCACTTCCGGGACGTGGTCGGCACGGTCCCGACGTTCCACGAGACGTTCGTCGACGAGGGGACCCGAGATGGTCGACGACACCGACTGGCGCCACCGCGGTCGCGGCTTCACCGTCGGCTACCTCCGTGGGGTCATCGACACCGTCGCGACGGAGCGCTGAGCGGTTCTCGCGGCGTCAGGCGGGCGGTTCGTCCCACCGTTCGCCGTCATCCTGGGGGTCGTAGCCCAGGCGGGCCCGCGCGTTCTCGATGCTGAACCAGCGGCGGCGGTTGTCGCTGACGCCGTGGAAGATGTCGAACTCGACGTCGTCGTCCTGCAGACAGCACTCGACCTGGTGGGCGAAGTCCCGCCGGGACTGCCAGGTCGCCTTCATCCGCGCGACCCCCCGCTCGTAGGCGTCGCTCCCGCGCTCGAACTCGCCGTCGTCGACGCCGGCCTCGGCGTCGCCGTAGGGGTGGTCGTACTCCGGCATCCGGACGCTACAGACCCGGATGGCGTAGAACCGACGGGGGTACTCGAAGGACTCGACGTAGTACCGTCCCAGCGCCTCGCCGAAGACTTTCGAGACGCCGTACAGCGAGTCGGGCCGGACCGGGTCGGTCCCGTCCAGGACCAGGCCGTACCCGGGGTCGTACAGGTCCGGGGCGTGTTCCTCCTCGTACAGGCCCATGACGTGGTTGGTCGAGAGGTAGACGACCGACTCGACTTCCTCCTTGCGTGCGGCCTCCAGGGCGTTATAGGCCCCGCCGATGTTCGGGTCGAGGACGTCCGACCAGTCCCCGTCGGTATAGGGGTAGGCCGCCATGTGGACCATCGCGTCCTGGCCGGCGGCGGCCGCCTGGAACGCCGCGGCGTCGGTGACGTTCCCGACGACGGTGTCGTAGCCGCCGTAGCGGTGGTCGTCGGGCCGGTCCGAGCGGTTGAACAGGGTCCAGTCGTCCCCGGGGCGGTCATACAGGTGGTCGAGCAACGCGGTCCCGCAGCGACCGTACACCCCGGTAGCGAGAACGTCCATATCCGCCCGCCGGGGGCAGCGGTATTAAAACGACCGGTCGCGGCACGCCGTGCGGATCCGCCCGGCCAGGGTCGGAGTCCGGGCGGGGTCGCGACCGTCCGTCGAGCGGGCCGGGCCGCGGTCGGCGGGGGTGTCGCGAGTTCCGGCGCCCGTCAGGAGAACTTCGTGTTGAGTTCGATCACGTTGGCGGATCGCTGGACGTAGTCCGACAGTTCGCCGTGGAGGCGCTCCTCGGTGAACCGGCTGGAGGGCCCGGACATGCTGATCGCTCCCAGCACCCCGTCGTCGGTCCGGACGGGCGCGGCGACACACCGCAACCCCTCGATGTTCTCCTCGTTGTCGATCCCGTATCCC
>PXRS01000049.1 GCA_003023785.1 Halobacteriales archaeon QS_5_68_33
GTCCGTCGACCGGTAGTGGTCGATGATCGCGTCGGCACCCTCCGCCATGTCCCCGTGGATCGTTTCGAGCGCCTGCCACAGGTCGTCCTCGTCGATCAGGTTCCGTGCCGCGACCGCCGTGACGATCCGCGCCGGAACGGGTACGTCCACGCTCGTCTGCTCTCGCCCGGCCATGGAGACAGCACGCGGCCCCCGTACTAGAAGTTTACGTAAATAGTAAACAGCTTGTGCCGGGAGTGGGGCATCTTGGCGGTCCGTAGGGTGCTGGAAACGTTTATCCCCCGTTCGGCCCCGTACCCGGTATGCGTCTCGTCCACGAGTCGGGAGGGGAGACCCGGACGCTCGCGACGGACGTGGAGACGGCCGATTCGCTGCCGGCCCAGATCAGAGGGTTGATGGGGCGCTCGTCGGTCCCCGAGGGTTACGCGCTGGTCTTTCCGGTCCGCCGGGACCCGGTCGCAGTGGCCATCGACCGCCTGCCGGGACTGGGTCGGCTGGTCGACCCCGACCGGCACGGCGTCCACATGCTGTTCGTCCGGACGCCGCTGGCCGTCGTCTGGGTCGAAGACGAGACGGTCGTCCAGGTGCGGACGCTCCAGCCCTGGACCGGGCGGGCCAGCGCCCGCGCGGACACGCTGATCGAACTCGCGGCCGGGGAGGCCGCGGGGGTCGAACCCGGCGACACAGTACGGCTGGTAGACGGCGGAGAGACGGCGGGGTCGGGCGAGAACGGGGAGACGGCCGGTTCGGCAGGTGACGGGGCCGATCCAACAGTTTAATGCCCACTCGTGCCGCACGGACGGCTACGATGTCGGACTCCGACACCGACACGGAGGATAGAGGAAGTCGCCACACGGCGGCTGGCCGCGAAATTCTCCGTCATGAGTGATGCCGGTGAGCGCGAAGGGATGCTTTTCGGCGGTCATCCCGAGACGACTCACCTCTCCGACGTAGGGGACGTACAGTTTCTCGATACGACGCTGCGCGACGGCGAGCAAGCGCCGGGTGTGTCGCTCACGCCCGACGAGAAGGCCCGCATCGCGCGCCGACTCGACCGCGCCGAGGTCGCGTACATCGAGGCCGGCAGCGCCTGCACCGGCCCCGGCGAGCGCGAAACCATCTCCCGCGTGGCCGAACTCGACCTCGACGCGACGGTGACGAGTTTCTGTCGCGGCCTCCAGCGCGACATCGACCTCGCGCTGGACTGCGGCGTGGACGGGATCAACCTCGTCGTCCCCGCCAGCGACAGACACGTCACCGAGAAGGTCGGGACCACCCGCGAGGAGAACGTCGCGACGACGGAGGAACTCGTCGCGTACGCGAAAGACCACGGCCTGTGGGTCGGGGTCACCGGCGAGGACGGCTCGCGGGCCGACCTGGACTACCTCGAGGACCTGCTGGGGAGCGCGCTCGAGGCCGGCGCCGACCGCGTCTGCTGGGCCGACACCGTCGGCCACGCGACGCCCGACGGCGCCCTCGAAGCGGTCTCGCGGCTCTCCGAACCGGGCCCGGTGAGCACCCACACCCACGACGACCTGGGGCTGGCCGTGGCGAACGCCCTCGTCTCGGTCGCGGCGGGCGCCGACGTCGTCCACGGCACCGTCAACGGCATCGGCGAGCGCGCCGGCAACGTCGCCATCGAGGAGGTCGCCATCGCGCTGGACCACGGCTACGGCGTCGAGACGCTCGAACTAACGGCGGTGTACGACCTGGCGGAACTCGTCGCGAACGCGACCGGCATCCCGCTCCCGCCGAACAAGGCCGTTGTCGGCCAGAACACGTTCACCCACGAGTCGGGGATCCACACCGACGGCACGCTCAAGGACGAGGCGATGTACGAGCCCTACCCGCCCGAGAAGGTGGGTCGCGAGCGCCGCCTCGCCCTCGGGAAGCACGCCGGCCGCGCCGGCGTCCGGGCCGCGCTCACGGAGCGGGAGATGGCGGTCGACGACGACGACCTCGACGAGATCGTCGCCCGCGTCAAGGCGATCGGCGACCGCGGCAAGCGCGTCACCGACGCAGACCTGCTCGCCATCGCGGAGGAGGTCACGGGTCGCGAGCGCGACCGCCGCGTCGAGATCGTCGACCTCACGACCGTCGCCGGCGGCGGCACGCCCACCGCCTCGGTCACCCTCGAGGTCGACGGCGAGGAGCGCACCGAGGCCGAGACCGGGTCCGGCCCCGTCGACGCCGCGATCGAGGCCGTCCAGGCCGCGCTCTCGCACTCGTTCGACACGCGCCTCGACTCCTACCACGTCGACGCCATCACCGGCGGCACCGACGCCGTCGTCACCGTCGAGGTGGAGATGTCGCGGGGCGACCAGACCGTCACCGTGACCGCCTCCGACTCCGACATCACCCGCGCGTCGGTCACGGCGATGGTCGACGCGATGGACCGGCTCGTCGCCGACGACTCCGAGACGGTCATCGCCGACGACTAAGACCCACTTTTTTTCTTCGCTCACGCCTTCGGCGTTCGCGAGAAGTGAACCGCCTCGCGCCACGGGCGCTCGGCGGATGCTCACGGCGCTGCCCGGCGGATGTTTACGTCCAGCGCGGCGCGAACGACGGCGGAGTCGGGGCTGCTGCCGGCGGCCAGCGCGCCGAGACACGGACCGCGACCGCCGACGGCGGCGGTAGCGACGGCGGTGACGGGAGCGCGGGCGCCCCGTCCGACGACGGGTCGGCCTCCCGCGTCGGCACGACGAACGTCCAGGTCGAGGGGGTCGACGAACCGGACCTCGTGAAGACCGACGGCGAACACTTCTACTACGCCGCTGGCGCGGTCGACGACCGGTACCGTCCGCGTCGGCACTGCGAGCGCGCCGTTCTCGATCAGCAGGGGCTGGTTGCCGGCGAAGGCGGTGCGAGCGACGAGCGCGAGGAGGCCGAAGAGCGTCGCGAGCGCGAGGTTGTACTTGGCGAGCACGACCCAGGTCTCCTGGTCGAGGTCGACGAGGCCGTCTGATCCCATGAGGGCCGGTTCGGGCACCAGGGGGACAAAGCTTCCTCAGAACGGGTCATCGTCACCGAGGACGTCGGGGTCGTCGTCGTCCTCCCCGAACCTGGGGTCGTCGTCCTCGGTGCCGAACCCCGGACCAGGGCCCGGGCCCGAACCGGGGCCGCCGGGAGGGTCGCGTTCGCGTTCCTCGTCGGCGAGGCCGAGTTCGTCGGGGTCACGGCCGGCCTCGTCGAGCACTTCGTCGGAGACGAGGATAGGGCAGTCCACGCGGAGGGCGAGGGCAATGCCGTCGCTCGGGCGGGCGTCGAAGACCATGTCCTTGCGCTCGCCGCCGTGGTACTGTTCGGTGTCGATCTTCGCGTAGAAGGTGCCGTCGGCGAGGTCGTCGATGCGGATCCGGTCGATGGCCGCGCCGAACTCCGCGACCATGTCGACGAAGAGGTCGTGGGTGAGCGGCCGCTCGAAGGGCGTCCCGTCGAGGGCGTGTTGCATCGACTGGGCCTGGTCGGCGCTGACGAAGATGGGCAGCAGTTCCTCCCGGGCCTGCAGGAGCACGACGGGGTTCCCCCGGCCGCCCTCGTCGCTGACGCCGACGCCCACTCCTTCGACCGTCGCTTCGTGGGTAGCCATGAGAACGTTTAGGTGGGACAGCGGAAAAAAGGACGGGCCCCGGTTGGGGCGCGCTCGCAACCCCGACGACCTCTACCGGGTATGACCGGCGACCGAGCACGGTCTCGGCCCGCTCGCTACCGCGCGTCCGCGGGTTCGCGCTCGGGGTCGCCGGGGTCGCGGCCGTCCCGCGGGTTCGCCTCGCCGCCCGGCGGTTTGCTCACGGGGCCGTCGAGCAACGGGTCGGCCGTCTCCTGCATCCATTCGTCGAGGCGCTCGCGCAGGTCCTCGCGGACGTCGGCGTAGGCAGAGTCCTCGACCAGATTGTCCCGTTGGACCGGGTCGTAGTGCAGGTCGTACAGCGCCTCTCGGGGCCGCTCGCGCGTCCCGAGGCCGTGGTCCAGGAGAAACCGCTTGGCCGGCCCGTCGTCAACGTTGGGGAGCACCGTGGTCGGGTAGTCGTCGAACCGGCGGACGTAGCGGTAGCGGTCCGTCCGGACGCTCCGTTTGGGTTCGTAGGCGGCGTGGTAGGTCACCTCCTCGTAGACGGCGTCGCGCCCGTCGAACCCCTCCGGGTCGCCGACCGCGTCGAGCCACGACTCGCCGTGGAGCGCGCCCGGATCCACGTCGAGGTCCAGATAGTCACCGAGCGTGGGCACGAAGTCGGTGTGGGAAACCAAGCCGTCGGTCGTCTCGCCGCGCGGGCCGTCCGGGAACCGCGCGAGCAACGCCACACCTGTGCCCGCGTCCGAAAGCGTACACTTCATGCCCGGGAAGGCCGGCCCGTGGTCGGTGGTGTAGACGACGAGCGTCTCCTCGAGCAGTTTCTCGGCCGCGAGCGCGTCGAGCACCTCCCCCAGGCAGTCGTCGAGTCGCGCGGCCGACGCGTGAAAGCCCGCGACGTCCTCGCGGGTGGCCGGCACGTCCGGGAGAGGGGCAAACGGTCGGACCTCGTCCGGGTCGACGCCGTGTTCGCCGGCGTCCGGGAACGGTCGGTGGGTGTCGAAAAACGTCGCCGAGAGGAAGAACGGACGCTCGGCGTCGCGGACGTACTCGGCGGCGGCCGCGGCGGTTTCGCGGTCTTCGCTCGTCTCGCTGTCGCCGTCCGCGGTCGGAAACGTCCGGTAGCCGAGTTCGCGGTCGGCGTCGGGGCCGCCGTGTTCGTGCTGGAAGCCCGCGAGCGCGGTGTCGTAGCCCGCCTCCCGGAGCAGGTTCGCGAGGTGGCGGTCCGGGCAGCCCATCGTCCACCCGCGATTGACGAGGCCGGTCATCTCTGTCGAGTGGGGAACGAGTCCGGTGGTCATCGCGGCGCGACTCGGCGAACACGTCGGCGCCGGGGTGTGGGCCGCCCGAAACTGCAGACTCTCGCGGGCCAGGGCGTCGAGGTTCGGCGTCGGGACGGCGTGGCCGTACGGCGCGACGTGGCGGCCGGTGTCGTGGGAGTGGAAGAGAACGACGTTCGGTGGCACCGCCGCTGGATGCGCGTCGGTGTCAGACAGACGTTTGCCCTCCGGTAAGACTCGCCGGGGGTCCCGCACGCCGCGCCCGCTCGGTCGGGCTCATCCAAACGGCGGCGTGCCCACCAGCGCGCCGGTCCGTCCGAACCCGAGTTAATCCGGGTTAACGGTGGCGACAAACCGGTCAAAACGGTCGAAATCGGGCAAATTCGGCTTCAGCGCTTGCCCCCTTCAAGGGGTGACGGGCGAAAGGGCCGAGCGGAGGCAACACCGATGAAACTCAAACTCGCCGCGGTCGCGGTCTCGCTCCTGCTCGTCGGGACCGGGGCCGCGATGGCGATGCCGGGCAACGCGCCCGCAGACGCACCGGCCGACGACCACTCGCAGGCTGACGAGGGCGCCGCGGACGAACACGCGGACGAAAACGAGACCGAGTCCGACGAGACGGAGTCGGACGGCGCCGACAGCGCCGACGAGAGCGACGAGGAGGTCGCCGAGAACGCGAGCGAGCGGCGCGGCCCGCCGGCGGACGTCCCGG
Source organism: Halobacteriales archaeon QS_5_68_33 (assembly GCA_003023785.1). Lineage (GTDB taxonomy): Archaea > Halobacteriota > Halobacteria > Halobacteriales > Haloarculaceae > QS-5-68-33. Next base: position 5,567 of record PXRS01000049.1, read on the forward strand.
CGGCCGCTGACGAGGAGAACGCCAGTCAGGGCCCGCCCGCCGACCTGCCCGCGCAGGTCCCCGACTTCGTGAGCGACGTTCACGACGCGATCCGGAACCACGAGGGCGGCGCTAACTGAGTCGATCGAGGCACGGTCTGACGGTTTCTCCCCTGTTTTCGTCCCGACAGTGACGACACCAGTGGCGCGGGTTCGAGAGCAGTCGTCGTCCCGAACCGGCAACGCGCCCCGCGCTCGCCGACTTTTTCCCGGTGCCGCCCCTGTCATGTGCATGACCGACTGGATCGGCGAGGCGTTCACGAGCGACGCGGGCTGGGACCACCTGGAGACGCTGGTCGACATCGGGAACCGGATGGCCGGCAGCGAGGGCGAGCGCCGCGGCGCCGAGGCGACGCGCGACGCGCTCGCGGCGGTCGGCGCCCGCGACGCCCACCTGAAAGCGTTCGACGTCCGGGGCTGGACGCGCGGCGACGCGGGGATCGAGGCCGGCGACACCGCCCGGGAGTGCATCGCGCTCCCGCGCAGTCCCGCCGGCGCGGCGACCGGCGAACTCGTCGACGTCGGCTACGGCCTCCCCGAGGACTTCGAGCAGGACCTGGAGGGGAAGGTCGTGATGGCGGCGAGCAACGTCCCCGACTGGTACGACCGATTTCTCCACCGCCGGGAGAAGTACTACCACGCCGTCGAGGCCGGTGCCGCGGCGTTCGTCTTCCGCAACCACGTCGAGGGCTGTCTCGCGCCGACCGGCAGCGTCGGCACCGAGGACGACCCCATCGGCGCCATCCCCGCAGTGGGCGTCTCGAAGGAGGTCGGGTCGCGCCTCGCGCGCCGCTTGGAGGGCGAGGACGTGACCGTCGAGGTCGACGCCGACGCCCACGACGCGACGAGTCCGAACGTCCACGCCGACCTGGGCCCCGATACCGACGAGGCGGTCCTGCTGACGAGTCACGTCGACGCCCACGACATCGCGGAGGGCGCGGGTGACAACGGCGCCGGGACGGCCCTCGTCGTCGAGGTGGCGAAGGCCCTGGCCGCCCGCGAGGACGAACTGGACACGCGCGTCCATTGTCTCGTCTACGGCGCCGAGGAGGTGGGGCTGTGCGGGTCGCACCACGACGCCGACGAGCGCGACCACGACGACATCAAGGCCATCGTCAACAACGACGGCGTCGTCCGCGGGCGGACGCTGAAGTTCTACACCCATGGGTTCGACGAACTCGACGACGCCGCGCAGTCGGTCGCGGACCGGTTCGACCACCCGGTGACCACGTCGCCGAAACTCGGTCCACACAGCGACCACTGGCCCTACGTCCAGTGGGGCGTCCCCGGCTATCACGTGATGAGCGAGACCGAGGGGGAGGGCCGGGGCTGGGGGCACACCCGCGCCGACACGCTGGACAAACTCGAACCGCGGAACCTCCGCGAACAGGCGGTCCTGGTCGCCGAACTCGTCGTCCACCTCGCCGACGACGACGTCGAGATCAGCCACCGCAACCCCGAGGACATCGCCGCCCAGTTGAAGGACGAAGATCTGGCCGAGAGCATGAAGATCATCGGCGACTGGCCGTACTGAGTCGGACGGCGTGCTCGCCGAGACTGTTTCGTGGGATACGACTGTTCAGCCGAACTGGCCGAGGACGACCATGTAGAGGATGACAGTGGTCGAGTAAACGACGCCCAGGGCGACGACGGTCCGGGCGTGGAAGAGCCAGAGGTCGTCGCGCTCGGTCTCGATGACCCGTTCGTAGCGCTCGCGTTCGGTCTCGGTCGCCTCGGCCTCGTGGACTTCGCCGACGTGCAGGTCGCGGGCGTGGACGCTCCGGAACGGCCGCTCGCAGTGGGCACAGACCGCCGTCGGCTCCTCGTCGGGCGGGACGTCCGTCGCGGGGTCGGGGAGGTTCCGAGTCATGGTCGTGCGGTCAGACGAACGGCGGCGGGACGTACGGCTGTGTGATGACCCATAGGCTGACCATCGTATAAAAGACCATCACCACGACGGTCGGGACCTGGCTGCGGATCGCGGCGAGGACGCCGGGGAACAGTTCGAAGGCGAGCGAGTGGGCCACCCAGACCGCGAGGACGTGACCCAGGAGGACGCAGGCGAGTTTGACGGACCCGAACCACCCCGGGAGCACGAGCGCCACCGTCGCCGGGGGCGCGAAGGGGCTGGCGGCGACGGCCGCGAGCGCCGGCGCCAGCGTCAGGAAGTAACCCATGAAGTGCGCGACGTGATAGCCGGCGGCGATGGGCACCAGCGAGGGGGCGAACCACCGCTCGATCTCGTCGACGGCGACGTAGGTCTCGGCGCGCTCGCGGACCGCACGGCTCGACAGCCGGTAGCCGCCGAGGAAGAGCGCGAAGCCCGCGAGCAGGACGACCACGTGGACGAGGACAGCCGGGACGCCCGCGCCGACGACGGGTTCGACGAGGCGCGCCCACAGCGGCGTCGCGACGAGGCCGTCGTAGGTCGTCACCCACAGCAAGGCGACGACGAAGGCCGTCTCCCCGGGGCGGTCGGGGAGGACCTCCTCGGTCGCGGCGGTCCCGGGGATCCGCAGCGAGAGGCCGTCCCCGTCGCGCTGGACGGGCGCGACCCGCCCGTAGGTGAGGAACACGCGACTCACCGGGTCGACCCGGTCGAACCACGTCCGGCCGTAGACTACTGCGCCGGCGACGGTGACGAGGCCGTAGGCGGCGACGACGAGCGCGAGCGAGCGCGGGTTCGACCCGATGGGGCTCACCACCTCGACGTAGACCAGCGCCAGCAGGCCGGCGACGGCCGGCCAGACGCCCCACTCCTCGGGGAGACGGGGCGCCGGGGACGCCGGAACGGTCGCCGTCCCGCCGTCCGTCCTGTCGGGGGCGACCGTCCCGGCGCTCCCGTCGAGGAGCGCATCCAGCACTCGGCGAACGACGCCGGCGATAGCACGGAAGGGGTCGAACGCCGGCCAGGTGTTCCCGACGAGGTAGGTCGTCATCGTGAAACCGGCCCACCAGCCCGTCCAGACGAACAGCAGGGCGAAGTTCCGCGTGGGCGTGGTCGTCCCCGACAGCCCCGTCACGAACACGAGTCCGAGCAGCGCGACCGAGACGAGCTGACAGCCCCGGACGAGCGCGCGTCGAGCGAGCGCGGGCGCCGGGAGCGCGACCCGCGACCAGTTGACCGACCGCATCGCGTCGTGGTCGGTCAGAAGCGTCGTGAACAGGAAGGTGGCGCCGACGACGACCCCGCCGGTCAGGACGGTCAGCCACGTCGGGACCGTCGCGGAGGCGGCCGCGCCGCCCAGCGACCCCGAGTGGGCGCTGGCCGTCCCGACCAGCGCGACCGCGAGCGGCCACGGGCCGACCCTGGCGACGCCGCGCGCGACCGCCCGTCCGACCGCTCGCCGCCACCCGCCGTCGGGACTGTCGGTCATCCGTGTCGCCCCTTGCGGTGCCAGCGGCTAACAGGTTATGATTTCCGCACACCGGTCGTCCGTCGCCCTCGGGGTCCTGCGGCCCGGACTCTCCACCACTACTGGATACGAGATGCTCCGAGAGCATCGGGCGGGGGTGTTCCGTCGGGAACACCGGAAACCCACAATTCAAATAGCGTCTACCCACTACCGCCCTGCATGGCCAAGTACTCGACCGGCGGGAGCGGCGACAGCGAGACCTGTGAGCTCTGTGGCGCCGCCGACGCGAACCTCCGGACCGCGAAGGTAGCGGGCGCGACGCTCGAGGTCTGTCCGGACTGTGCCCAGCACGACGAATCGCCGTCCCCGGGGGGATCGAGCGGGGGAAGCGGGAGCGGCGGCAGCGACCGCGACCGAAAGCGCCGCGCCGCGCAGAACACTGCCCGGGTCCACGACAGGGCCTCCAACACGGGCGATTACTGGGAGGACGGCGCCGACTACGACGACGACCAGTTGCCGTATCTGGTCTCGGGTTACGGCCAGCGGGTCACCGACGCCCGCCAGGACGCCGGTCTCCGGACCGAGGAACTCGCCGAGGAACTCGACGCCGACGAGTCCGACCTCATCGCGGTCGAACAGGGGCGAGCGACGAAGGCCGGCATCGACGGTTCGCTCGTCGAAGCCCTGGAAGCGGAACTCGGCGTCGAACTCGTCGACGAGACCTGATACGGTCGGTTGTAACTCAGTTCCGGATCTCGTCGAATCGGTCGGCGAAATACCGGTCAATCGGTACAACCGACCGTATGATACGGCCCGGGGCGAGCGTGCCTGTCACCGCCGACTCCGGCGGTATCCGGTCTATTACTACATCGGCGCCCTCCGAACACCGGGCCGGCGATGCGCTCGCGGGCGTCGCTCGCACGTGCCGGCCCGACACGGAACCGCCGGTCGTCGAGAAACCCAGCGGGCGCGACGTCGGGAGACCAGCATGGCGAACCCAACGAGCGAACCCGAGGCGGTCTCGTTCGTCACGGCCGAACACTACATCGTCGGTGCCGGCGAGACCGTCGAAGAAGTCCGGGACAGCGGCAAGTGGATCGCGACGGACGCCCCCGTGGACCCCCGCAGGTGAGTCGGTCCCGGACGGGACACCGGGTCTGCCGGGACCGTCCGCCGGAAGCGTCGGCTCCGGGATTCGGGGTCCCGTTCGCCCTCCGGCTCGGTCCCCGCCCGGACGACGACGACCGCTTGCGGCCCGGCAATTTTTGCGGCCCCGAGTTCAAGGAGAGCCATGGCGCTATCGGCCACCCAGGAGGCCATCCGGGAGACCGTCCGGGAGTTCGCTGTCGAGGAGATACGCCCGACGCTGCGCGAGTGCGACCGCGAGGAGCGGTTCCCCGAGGGAGTCTGGAACGGCCTCGCGGACCTGGACCTGACGGGACTGACGACGCCCGGGTCCTACGGCGGGTTCGATGCCGACCGGGTGACCTACGCCGTCGTGAACGAGGAGGTTGCCTACGGGTCGCTTTCCGTCGCGACGGCGCTGTCGGTCCACTGTCTCGCGACTTCCTGCATCGCGGAGTTCGGCGACGGGGACCTGCGCGAGGCGTGGCTCCCCGAGATGGTCGAGGGCCGCCCCGTCGGCGCGTTCGCGCTCTCGGAACCCGACGCCGGGTCGAACCCCGCGGAGATGTCGACCACGGCGACCCGAGACGGCGACGAGTGGGTCCTCGACGGGACCAAACAGTGGATCACGAACGGCGCTCGCGCCGGCGTCGTGGTCGTCTTCGCGAAGGCCGAGGAAGCCGACGCGGAGCCGCCGACGCGGGGCGGAGGGTCAGTGACGCAGTTTCTCGTCCCCGCCGACGCCGAGGGACTCTCGGTCGGCGACCCGGAGGAGAAACTCGGGTTGCGGGCCAGCGACACCGTCTCGCTGACCTTCGACGGCGTTCGCGTCCCGGACCGCTACCGGCTCACCGAACCGGGGCGCGGTCTCGCGGCGGCGCTCTCCATTCTCAACGGCGGTCGGGTCGGTATTGCGGCTCAGGCCGTCGGGCTGGGCCAGGCCGCGCTGGACGAAGCGCTCGAGTACGCGGCCGAACGCGAGCAGTTCGACCGCCCCATCGGCGAGTTCCAGTCGGTCCGGCACACGCTCGCGGAGATGCACACGCAGGTCCAGGCGGGACGGTTGCTCACCCGCGAGGCGGCCCGGCGGATGGACGCCGGCGAGGGCGACGCGCGCCTCGCCGCCAGCGCGGCGAAGTGCTTCGCGAGCGAGGCGGCCGTCGACGTGACCGCCGACGCCGTCCAGGTCCACGGCGGGGCCGGCTACACCACGGACCACCCGGTCGAGCAGTTCTACCGCGACGCCACGGTCACGACCATCTACGAGGGGACGACACAGATCCAGAAGAACGTCATCGCGGACCGCCTGCTGGACTGAGTTTCGGGTCCGTCCGGTCCCCGGCGCCGAAACCGCAGACGTGACAGCGAAACTGTCTGTCTGACGGATAGGCTTATGTTTCTGTAGTCGAAATTCGGCGAATGGTCCGGAGATGAGTCATCTCCTCGTGGACCCGACGGCAACGCTGGTCGTGGGCGGGTCCGACACGCAGCGGGAGCGGGTCGAGTCGCTCCTCGCCGGCGGGCCGGCGACGGAGGTGGTGACGGTCAGGTCGGTCGATACCGCGGAAACGCGTCTGGCTGACCGCGACGACATCGGCTGTGTGGTCTTTCTCGCCGCGAGCGGGGGGAGCCACGACGCGACCGACTCGGTGGCCGAGGTCCACGCGACGGTCCGCGATTACAGCGACGCGCTGCCGGCGGTCGTCGTCTCTGATGACCCGGCCGTCGCGGCCGCGGTCGCAACCCGGGAGGGGTGTCGCTACCTGCCGCGGTCGGTCGCCGACGAGCGACTGGCCGAGACGGTTGCGGACGCGCTGGCGACGTTCGATAAGTGCCGCCGCGAACTCGCGGAGAGCAGCATCTTCCGGACGCTACTCGTAGAGTCGGAGGTCCCGCTCTACGCCAAGGACGAGCGGGGGAGACACCTCTACAAGTCCGACCTGTCCGACGACCCCCACTCGCCGGAGGGAGTCATCGGTAAGACTGACAGGGAACTCGAAGCCGAGGGAGTGCTGGACGAGGCGCGGGACACCTACGCCGACGACATGCGAGTCATCGAGTCCGGCGAGGGGATCTACGACCTGGAGGAACGGTCGGGGATGGGCGACGACGAGTTCTGGTCGCTGACGACGAAGGTGCCCTGGCGCGAGGACGGGGAGGTCCAGGGGCTCGTGGGATTGTCGTTCGACATCACGCGCTGGAAGGAGCGCGAGCGCCGCCTGGCGGCCGAACACCGCCGCATCGAGCAGTTCACGAGGTACCTCGCACACGACCTGCGGACGCCGCTGCAGGTGGCCTACGGCGCGCTCGACGCCGCGCGGGAGGGCGACGAGGCGGCCTTCGAGAAGGTCGAGGACGCCCACGAGCGCATGCGGGCCATCATCGAGGACCTGCAGGGTCTATCGACGAGTTCGGCGAACCTGAGCGCGGCGTACGACGCCGTCAGTGTCGGCATCGCGTCGACGCACCTGGTCCCGCTAGTCAGCGACGTCTGGGAGTCCATCGACGCCGCCGACGCGACGCTGTCGGTCGAACTCCCGGACGACACGCTCGTCGCCGGGCGGGCCGACGTCTTCCGACCCGTCATACAGACGCTGCTGCGCAACGCCGTCCAGCACGGCGGCCCGGGCGTGACCGTTCGCGTCGGGGAGACCGACCGACAGGGGTTTTTCATCGCAGACGACGGGCCCGGGTTCCCCGAGGAGGTGCTGGCGGCGCTCCGGAGCGACGACCTCGACCGCCACGAGGCGCTGGGTCCCGGCCTGGTCGCCGTCCTCGAGACGGTCGAACAGCAGGGATGGGGACTCGTGGCCGGCGAGAGCGAGGGCGGCGGCGCACGGGTCGCCATCGAGGACTGCCCGGTCGTCACGGACACGCTGGCCGAGGCCGACCCCGGAGAGCCGGTGGCGCTCACCGAGAACGTCGACGTCAAGGACGTCACGACGCCGGGGAGCGCGGCGTTCGACGCCGGGAGCGACACCTGGCGCGTCACGGCCGGCGGGCGCGACGTCTGGGGGGACACGAACGAGTTCCACTTCGTCTACGGGACGGCCGAACCCCCGGTGCGGATCCAGGGTCAGGTCACCAGACTCGACGCGGTCGACGAGTTCAGCAAGGCGGGCTTTGCGGTCCGGGCGGGGACCGACGAGCGGGCGCCCTTCGGCTACGTCGGGACCACCGCCGAACACGGGTCGGAGACGACCTGGCGTCTCGCCCGGGACGGCCACACCGACAGCCACCAGTTCGAGGAGCGCCCGGACGCGTTCAGCCGGTACCGAATCGAGTACGCCGACGGCGTCTGTACCTGCTATCTGGGCGACGGCGAGGACTGGCGCCCCGTCGACCAGCGGCGGGTCGACCTCGGGGAGACGGCCGCGCTCGGACTGCTGGTCTGTGCCCACGACGCCGAGAAGACCTGCGAGGCGACCTTCGAGTCCGTCTCGGCCTGCCGACTCGACGTCTGATCCCCCGAAGACGATTTGACGGGTCGGGTGTTACGGGCGTCCGTGACGGAGTACGACGCCATCGTCTACGACCTGGACGGGACGCTCGTCCGGTTGAACGTCGACTGGGGTGCGGTCAGGGAACGCGCCGCAGCGGTCCTCACCGCCCGGGACGTCGAAGCAGGCGAGGCCGACCTCTGGACCGTACGCGAACTCGCGGCCGAGCGCGGCCTCCTCGCCCGGGTCGACGGGATCATTGCGGAGCACGAGCGCGAGGGCGCCCGTACCGCCACCAGGCTCCCGCTCGCCGACGAGGTGGCCCGACACCGCTCCGTCGGCGTCTGTTCGCTCAACGACGAGAGCGCCTGCCGGATCGCGCTCGAACGCCACGGCCTCGACGGGCACGTCGACGTCGTCGTCGGCCGGGGCACCGTCGACACGACCAAACCCGACCCCGAGGGGTTGCTGTACGCGCTGCAGCGACTCGACGCCGACCCGGCCGCCTCGCTGTTCGTCGGCGACTCCGAGTCGGACAGGACCGCCGCCGAGCGCGCCGGGATGGCCTTCCGCCCGGCGGGCGAACTGGCCGAGTGAAGTGCTCTGTTGAATCCGGTGATAGCAGCAGGATAGCGTCGCTGGAACACGACGAATAAATCAGACCGTTAGCCGTGATAGATCCAGTCAGGATCTTCGTCTGAATCTTCGCTGTTGGCTATGATTTGGCCATCCAGTAGGGGTTCTTCCTCTGGACGGGGCCGCTCATCAGTATCCTCGTCGGAATCCTCGCTCGACATACTATTCTTCCCCTTCTGAATCGGAATCGTCTGAGCTATCCCCCTCACTCATCTCAATACGTTGCCCGTCAAGTAGGGGCTCGGATTCGGCAGTATGGATTTCGGACTCCGCATCAGGGTTATCCTCATCTTCACTCACGTTTCTACTCCTGATCGGATGATCCCGAACCCCTCGTCGAGTCCGGAGTTGAATTCTTCTCGATCTGTTGACCGTCTAAGAGAGGTTCGGTCTCTGGATCAACCGGCCCCGGCGTAGATCCAGACTCGTCGTTACCGTCGTCACTCATACACTTGACAATGGATGACAAAGACAAAAAATGTTGGGTGTGACTAGCCCTACTCCTCGGATCCTTCGTCATCCGAGCCCGACAAAATCTTCTGAATCTTCCGTGGGCCTTTAAATACAGTCTGCCCAGTCAGGAGTTCCTCCTGGTCCCCATCGTTTTTGGGCTTCGATCTTGCCATACGCGAGAATATTCGCTCCGCGCTGTTAAATCTGTGCAACAAAATTAGAGGGGCCAATGTACGGCGACTACCCCCCCAGCAATCAGTATAATTGCCAAGACCAAGGTGGTATGGCTTACGGTCAATAGTGACCCATTGATTGTTTGTCTCTTTTCATTCTTTTCCATCCAAGCAGCTTCACTCCGGAGCAGCAGAATCAACCATTCTTTTTCAGAATACTTTCGATCAACAAGTCTTCTGATATCTTTTGGTCCCACACCTGTCTCAATATTAGTCGTGGTGTAGGTCACGATCGCGAAAATGAACGATACAATTAGCAATACAACACCTCCGATAGTGAAATTATTCACATAGGGCGCTACATCAAATGCACTTGTCTGCGCCAAAAAGGAAGCAGCAGTGAGGATAAGACCGAGTAGGAGACCGTTCAGACGTGAGGTTTTGGCTGCTTTGTTATCAACATCGTTGAACGTTTGGATTTGATGATCGATGACAGTCCGCGCTTCATCCTGAGTTACACGGAGAGCCTCAATATCGTGCTCACGTCCGGGCTGATTTTCTCCTACTTCCGATTTTTCACCCCCCTGTTCGGACTCAGCCTCCCCACTTTGTTCAGTGGACGCTTCTCTCTCAGTCATTCAAGCAACCCGACCACCGCGGCTAACTTAAATATGGCTCCAGGAGCGACGAACTGGCTTGATCAGTTAATATCCGTATCGGTCGTATGCTTCGTCTATCGGCATGATATCAACGATACGCACTTCTTCGGCCTCTTCAAGGATCGTGTAGAAGGCGGTGTGTGTCCGCCCGATGTGAAGCCGGTACATCTCCTCGCCGTCGACGACGAGTTTCTCTTTGTCGGGCTGTGTTGAATCACTGGACTGCAGCGGAACGAGTCAGTAAATCAGAGGCGTTGAAGCGGGAGACTGCGGTTGTCTATGACAGCATCGTATCTTCGCCGCTCTACGATCACGCGTACAACGCGCGTATTGACGACGAACGCTACAATCAGCGCTCGATGACCGAAACCGTCAATTCGGCAGTCAAGCGCTCGCTCGGCTTCGCTGTGCGAGCTCGGTCTTGGTTTCGTGAGTTCCGTGAGATCGCTCTGATGTGCGTGGTCTATAACATCAAGCGTGCCGTGGAACAGTGGATTCCAACGCCTTACAGCGATTCAACACGGCCGGTGAAGATATTCGCCTCCCCGGGCGGCGAAATTCTTGACAGACTTACAGCCGACAGCATACCCACAACCGTTGCCCCGCCGTCGCTCACTCCGACGCCTGCCAGCGCTCTATCGCGTAGACGGCCAGCGCCGTGACCAGCCAGACGGTTGCGCCGACCCGGACCGCAAAGCCCGCCCGCGCCCCCCAGGTCGGCAACTCCGTCGAGGTGGAGAGGACGGCCACGAGCGGCGCGCCGAGGACGATGGTCGCGACAAAGGTGATCTGCATGACCCGCCCGTAGTCGACGCCCTCGGGGTCGGTCCGGCCGACGCGCTCCGGCACGTCCGCCTCTTCCACCGGGAGCGCCTTGAGTGGTGCGTTCCCGGTCGGCGTCGCCGCCCCCACCGGCCAACCGGCAGGCCGTCTCCCGCCCGCGGCGTCGGACCGTCTCATACGGTCGGTTGTCCCGATTGACCGGTATTCGCCGACCGGTTCGACGACACTCGGAACCGAGTTACAACCGGCCATACGAGTGTGAACCGCAATTCTACCACAATTCTGTTTTGAGGTGACCGTACGGCCTTCCGTCCGACAGATTTATATATTAATATCGCTAACTCGGAGTTAGTATGAGCGAACGACAGCGGTTCGGCGACGAGGTCGCAGTGCGGCGATACGAGTACGACGACGGGGCGGTGCTGGCGGCGGACTTCAGTCCGGCCAGTGAGGCCGCCGTGGACGTGCTCGGCGACACCGTCATCCTCGTCGTCGACGGCGAGCAACACGAACTCGAACTCGACGTCGAGGGGGACGCGAACGCGTTTATCAGTAACGGGGTCCTCACTGTCGAGGTGGACGCATGAGACTCACCGTCAAACCCCTCAAGCAGAAGGACGCCGGTCGCGGCCTGGCGGCCATCGACCGCGCGGCGATGTCCGAACTCGACCTGGAGAACGGCGACTACATCGTCATCGAGGGCGACAGGCGCGCGGTGGCCCGCGTCTGGCCCGGCTACCCCGAGGACGAGGGCCGGGAGGTCGTCCGGATCGACGGCCGCCTCCGCCAGGAGGCCGACGCCGGCATCGACGACCACGTCGAGGTCGAGAAGGCCGACGTCAAGCCCGCCAAGCGCGTGCGGGTCGCGCTCCCCCAGAACCTCCGCGTCCGGGGCGACGTCGCCCCGATGATCCGCAACAACCTCAGCGGTCAGGCCATCACCGAGGGCCAGACGGTCCCCGTCTCGTTCGGCCTGGGCCCGCTCTCCTCGATGAGCGGCCAGCAGATCCCGCTGAAGGTCGCGAGCACCGACCCCTCCGGGACCGTCGTCGTCACCGACGGGACCGACGTCGAGGTGGCCGAGGAACCCGCCGAGCAGATCCAGGGGGAGGGCCCCCGCGGCGGCGCCGAAGCGCCCGACGTCACCTACGAGGACATCGGCGGCCTCGACGACGAACTCGAACAGGTCCGCGAGATGGTCGAGCTGCCGATGCGCCACCCCGAACTGTTCGAGACCCTCGGCATCGAACCGCCGAAGGGCGTCCTCCTGCACGGCCCGCCCGGCACCGGCAAGACGCTGATGGCCAAGGCCGTCGCCAACGAGATAGACGCCTACTTCACGGACATCTCGGGGCCGGAGATCATGTCGAAGTACTACGGCGAGAGCGAGGAGCAGCTCCGCGAGGTGTTCGACGAGGCCGAGGAGAACGCCCCCGCCATCGTCTTCATCGACGAGATCGACTCCATCGCGCCCAAGCGCGGCGAGACCCAGGGCGACGTCGAGCGCCGCGTCGTCGCGCAACTCCTCTCGCTGATGGACGGCCTCGAAGAGCGGGGCCAGGTCATCGTCATCGGCGCGACCAACCGCGTCGACGCCGTCGACCCCGCGCTCCGCCGCGGCGGTCGGTTCGACCGCGAGATCGAGATCGGCGTCCCCGACAAGGACGGCCGCAAGGAGATCCTGCAGGTCCACACCCGCGGGATGCCCCTGGCCGAGGGGATCGACCTCGACCAGTACGCCGAGTCGACCCACGGCTTCGTCGGGGCCGACCTCGAATCGCTGGCCAAGGAAGCCGCGATGGGGGCGCTGCGCCGGGTCCGGCCGGAACTGGACCTCGAATCCGACCGCATCGACGCCGAGGTGCTCGAACACCTCGAAGTCAGCGAGGCGGACTTCAGGCAGGCGCTGAAAGGCATCGAACCCTCGGCGTTGCGCGAGGTGTTCGTCGAGGTGCCGGACGTCACCTGGGCGGACGTCGGCGGCCTCGAGGACACGAAAGAGCGCCTGCGCGAGACGGTCCAGTGGCCGCTGGACTACCCCGAGGTGTTCGAGACGCTGGACATGCAGGCCGCGAAGGGCATCATGATGTACGGCCCGCCCGGCACGGGCAAGACGCTGCTCGCGAAGGCCGTCGCCAACGAGGCCGAGTCCAACTTCATCTCCGTGAAGGGCCCCGAACTGCTCAACAAGTTCGTCGGCGAGTCGGAGAAGGGCGTCCGCGAGGTGTTCGCGAAGGCGCGCGAGAACGCCCCGACGGTCATCTTCTTCGACGAGATCGACTCGATGGCCGGTGAGCGGGGCGGGTCTACCACCGACTCCGGCGTCGGCGACCGCGTCATCTCCCAGCTCCTGACGGAACTCGACGGGCTGGAGGAACTGGAGGACGTCGTGGTCATCGCGACGACCAACCGGCCGGACCTCATCGACTCCGCCCTGTTGCGGCCGGGTCGGCTCGACAGGCACATCCACGTGCCCGTCCCCGATGAGAAGGGCCGCCGCCGGATCTTCGAGGTCCACACCCGGAACAAGCCGCTGGCCGAGGGCGTCGACCTCGACGACCTGGCCGCCCGCACGGAGGGCTACGTCGGCGCCGACATCGAGGCCGTCGCCCGCGAGGCCGCCATGGCTGCCAGCCGCGAGTTCATCAACAGCGTCTCCCCCGAGGAGATGCGCGACTCGGTCGGGAACGTCCGGGTCACGATGGACCACTTCGAGCAGGCCCTGGAGGAGGTCTCGCCCAGCGTCGACGAGGACACCCGCGAGCGCTACGAGGAGATCGAAGCGGAGTTCGAGACCACCGAGGAGCCCGACGAGAGTGCCGTCAGCCGCACCTTCCAGTGAGGGCGGCGGGCGCTCGGTCCGTTCTTCGGCTGTTTGCTACCCGCATCGCGTTTTCGCGGTTTCGAGTCGAAAGGTCATTGAGCGACCGCGCCCAACCGTCGGGCGATGAACGTCAGGCGTCACGCTCCGGCGGTCAGCGGTGTGCTGTCGGTCCTCGCGCTCGGGCTGGTGTTCGCGGCCGCGCTCCGGGTCATCCCCGAGTGGCTCCTCCCGCGCGCGCCGGACGCCGTCATCGCCGCCATCCCGCATCTCAACGCCGTCGTCAGCGTCGCGGCCATCGGGACCATCCTCGTCGGCGTCCGCGCCATCCGGCGGGGCGACGTGACCCGCCACCGCCGGGCGATGCTCGCGACCACCGGTCTCTTTACCGTCTTTCTCGTCGGGTACCTCTACCGAGTCGCGCTCGAGGGGCCGACCCCCTTCGAGGGTCCCCCGGTCGTCGAGCAGTTCGTCTATTACCCCCTGCTGGGGATCCACGTTCTCCTGGCGATCGTCTGCGTGCCGCTCGTCATCTACGCGCTCGTGCTGGCGACGACCCATTCCGTGTCGGAACTGCCCGAGACGCGCCACCCGACGGTTGGCAGGGCCGCGGCCTCGCTGTGGCTGGTCTCGTTCGTCCTCGGGACCGCTGTCTACCTGCTGCTGTACGTCCTCTGATACGGTCGGTTTCGGTCCCCCAGCAAAACTGTTTCGAGGCGGACATGTCGGGGCGAACGGCAGGAGGCAACTGCCGTCCGTGGAGTGATGGCCGGGATAATTAACTCTCCGCCGGGCGAGAGGGGTAGTGTTCAGATAAGCCGCCAGAATGAGAGCGATATTTCGAGACAGCGTGAAAGCCCCCGCTGGCTCCGGTCGAGGGGCTCGCTGCGCTCCTCAC
>PXRS01000050.1:0-5049 GCA_003023785.1 Halobacteriales archaeon QS_5_68_33
GCCGTAGAGGGCGGGGTCGCCGTCGACGGCGTCGACCACCGCGAGCGTATCTTCGACCTCCCTGCGGAGGCTGTAGTCGTCTCCGTCGCCGCTGTCGCCCCGCGCCCGGCGGTCGGGGAGGACCACCGTGTACTCCTCGGCGAACCGGTCGAGGACGGAGTCCCAGTAGCGCCGCGTCCCGCCGCCGTGCAGGAGGACGAGGGGCGGCCCGCCGCTGTCGTCGTGTGTCTCGTAGGCGATCTCGATACCGTCCGCGGAGGTGACTGTCTGCATGGACTCTCCCGTCCGGGGGTCGACGGGCTACGTCTGACTCTCACGGCTGAGGCCGTTTAAACCCCCCCGCCCGGTGCTCGTCGAGGTCGACGCGCGTTTCGAGGAGGCAGGTCTGTGCGCGGCGCAACCGTTCGGAACAGGAAGAGGCGGTGATGTCCAGTTCGGCGGCGACGTCGGCGAGCGTCGCGCGCCGAGGGATGTCGAAATACCCCATCTCGTGGGCGACCCGGAGCGCCTCGCGCTGGCGGGCCGTGAGCCCGTCTCTAGCGTCGGTCCCGCTCCCGGCGTCGCCGTCGTCGCGGGTGAGTCGCAGGAGCTGGAAGGGATGACCCTCGGCCTGCCAGAACTCGCAGAACGCGTCGAACGTGGCGCGGTCGGCGAACCAGGCGGTGTAGCGCCAGCCGCCGGTCCTGACCTCCAGGCGGTCGAACGCGGCGTCCTCGGCGGAGAGCGCGCGCAGTCCCCGGATGTCGTCGACGTGGTCGCCCAGCTGTTCTTCGAGGCTGGGCGCCGGGATGACCTGATATCGGGGCGTCTCCACTTCGACCCCCAGGGCGGTGTACTCGGCGACGAAGTCGCTGGTCTCGAAGGCCGCCTCAACGTCGGCGGCGGGGCCCTCGATGACGCGGACGACGAACGGGGAGTGACCCTCGGCGTGGGGCACCATCCGCACCGTCAGCGTCGCCGCCGGGACCGCCCGCGCGACGTCGGTGAGCGGGAGCGCCTCGCAGCCCACCTCGTACTCGGCGATGAGACCCATACCCTCGCCTGTCGCCCGGCTGGCAAGAATCCGTCGAAGCCCGCCGAGCGGCCGCCGCCCTCCCGTTCGAGCCGATAGAAAGTACATCACGGCGGCGCCGCCAGCTGAGACAGTGGTCGAACTCGAATCCCACGACCCGGCGCGGGCCGAGCGGTGGGCCGCCCGGTTCGAGACGGAACGCGAGCGGATCCGAACGGTCACACCGGACGAGTTGCTCGGCGTCCGTCACATCGGGAGTACGGCCGTGCCCGGACTGGCGGCCAAACCCGTCGTCGACGCCCTCGCCGCCTACGCCGACGAGAGCGCGATGCGCGCGGCGGCACGGGCGCTCGCGGCCGACGGCTGCGTCCGCAAGCGCGACGACCCCGACTGGCAGGTGCTCAACCGCTCCGACGAGGAGACGGTCGTCCTCCCCCTCCGGCCGCGAGTGGCCGACACGTGGCGCGACCAGTTCGTCTTCCGTGAGTTGCTGCGCGACAGCGTCGCGCCAGGGCCGAGTACGAGCGGGCCAAGCGCGCGGCGGCCGCGGCTTACCCCGGGGGGACGTCGACGCTTACACCGACGCCAAGGAATCGACCATCGAGGAACTCACCGAACGTGCCTACCGGGAGGGACACGACGAACGACTGCCGGCATTCGCGTAGTTCACCACGTCTCGACGTCGCCGGCGCGGACGTCCTCGACACAGCCCTGGCAGTCCTGCGAGGCGGCGTCGAAACAGGCCGGGCGGCCCTCGTCGTCGACCGGGACCGCGCGCTTCTCTGCGTAGCGCCGTCCCCTAGCTGGCGGCCCGCGGATTCGAGTTTCTGCCTGACGATCCGCTCGATCCGGTCCTCGTCCATTCGGTCGACCCTTGGGCCTGGCCCGTCTTAGCGCCGTCGGCTCCGTCGGTGGGGGCTGGTCCCGCGGCACCGCTCGTTTCCGGGTCGGGTCCCGACGTCGGCGGACGAGCACGGACGCGAAATCACAACAGTTAATCCGACGAGTGACACACGAGGGTATCCATGCCGTCACGCAAGGACCCCATCGCGGAGGACGCGTACGACAGATTGGGGCAGGACTACGAGGCCCTGGAAACAGACCCCTACTGTGCGGACTTCGAATTCCCCGCGACGAAAGCCCTCGTTCCGGACGTCGCGGGCAGTCGGGTCCTCGATGCGGGGTGTGGACGCGGCCGGTACGCGGCGTGGCTGGTCGACAGGGGCGCGGACGTCGTCGCCGTCGACACGAGCGAGGAGATGGTCGAACAGGCGAGACGACGGGTCGGCGACCGCGCGGACGTTCGCCGGGCCGACATCACCGGGCCCCTCGGGTTCGCCGACGACGACGCGTTCGACGGCGTCGTCTGCGGTCTGTCACTCCACTACGTCGAAGACTGGCGAGCGGCCTTCACGACGTTCGCTCGCATCCTCCGGCCGGGTGGGTTCCTCGTGTTTTCGGCGCAACACCCGGTCGACGAGTACATCGCGTTCGACGCCGAGAACTACTTCGAGGTCGAACGGGCGCAGATGACGTGGTCTGCCGACGGCGAGGAAGTCGACGTCCCGTTCTATCGCCGGCCGTTCTCCGAGGTTATCAACCCCCTCGTCGAGACCGGATTCCGACTCGAGGAACTGGTCGAACCGAAACCGGCGGAGTCGTTCGAGAAGGGAAAGCCGGACTCCTACGAGAAACGACTAAAATACCCGACGTTCCTGTGTGTCCGGGCGTCGAAAGCCCGATAGGGCCCGCTCAGACGACTGAACTGGACGCGAGCGCACCTCGCCCTTTCAGTCCGCCAGGGCCCCGTCTCATCGTATCACGCACCGCCAGACGGTACGCGCCACCGACCTCCCCGGCCGATTGCGTCGCTTGTCGCTCGCTGGCGCGCTCCTGTGCGACTCGTCTCTCTTAGGCTCCGAAGATTCCCGGTGCAGTCTGTCGGTTTTCACTTTCACTCGGGTGGACGAGGGTTTAAATACTGGGACGACCAAGACAGTGATGTCTCCCATCGAAAACAACGCGGAGACAGGAACGACAATGACGGATTTGCGTACCCACGCGACGGAGATACACGAACAGTTCGCGGACCAGCTAGACGTCACGGTCGAGGAGGTCGAGGAGCGACTTGACACGCTGGTCAACGAGTACAAAGTCCCCGTCTCGGAGGCCCGGCGGAGCGTCACCAACACCTACCTCGACGAGGCCGGCATCGACCGCGACGAACTCGGCGGTGGCGGCGGCAACGAGCAGGTTCAGGTGGCCGACGTCGACGCCCCCGAGGAGTGGGTCGATATCACCGCAAAAGTGATCGAGCTCTGGGACCCGCGCTCGGACGCCGTCGCGCAGGTCGGCCTGCTCGGCGACGAGACGGGCACGATCAAGTTCACCAAGTGGTCGAAGTCGGACCTTCCCGGTCTCGATGAGGGCGGGGTCTATCACCTCCGGAACGTCGTCACCGACGAGTACCAGGGCCGGTTCTCCGTGAAACTCAACCGGACGACGGTCATCGAGGAGCGCGACGAGGACCTCGAAGTGGGCGACGACGACGTCACCGTCGAGGGGGCGCTCGTCGACATTCAGTCCGGGTCCGGGCTGATCAAGCGCTGTCCCGAGGAGGACTGTACGCGCGTCCTCCAGAACGGGCGGTGTAACGAACACGGCGAGGTCGACGGCGAGTTCGACCTCCGGATCAAGGGCGTGCTCGACGACGGTGAGGACGTCCACGAGGTGCTGTTCGACCGCGAGGGCACCGAGGACCTGACCGGCATCACCCTCGAAGAGGCCAAGGACATGGCCATGGACGCGCTCGATACGTCGGTCGTCGCGGACGAGATGCGCGCCGGCGTCCTGGGGCGCTACTACCGCGTCTCCGGGCCCACGTACGGGCGGTACGTCCTGGTCGACGAGATGGAGGAGCTCCCGGAACCGGCCGATCCCGAAGCCGTCCTCATCAAAGCGAGGTCGATATAATGGCGACGACACCCACCCGCGAGGTCGCCCAGCGTGCGTTCGCTGGCGAGTTCAACGACGCGACCTACACGTTCAAGGAGTCGGACGACGAGCGCGCCCCGGTGTACGTCCTCCTGCCGACGGGCGAGCGCGCCAACCGCGTGTTCGTCGTCGGCACCCTCATGGAGACCGAGGACGTCGGCACCGACAGCGAGTACTGGCAGGGGCAGGTCATCGACCCCAACGGCGACCGCTTCTACATGTACGCCGGCCAGTACCAGCCCGACGCGGCCTCGATGCTGCGCGAACTCGACCCTCCGGCGTACGTCTCCGTGGTCGGCAAGCCCCGCACCTACGAGACCGACGACGGCGAGGTGAACGTTTCCATCCGGCCCGAGTCGATCACGGAGGTCGACGCCGCGACGCGTGACCGCTGGGTCGTCGAGACGGCCCGGCGCACCCTCGAACGGGTCGACGCCTTCGCGACCGACGACCCGGACGACCCCGACGACGGCGCCACCGTCGACGAGTACGTCGCGATGGCCCGCCAGCAGTACGACCTCCCGGTCGAGAACTACCGGCGGCTGGTCATCGAGGCGCTGGAGAGCCTGGAAGCCGACGACGAACTCGAGGCCAGCGTCTGACAAATCGTTAAGTAGGAGCAACGACGAGAGAGGGGCAATGAGCAAAAACAAGACCATCTCGTTTCGCGTGAGCGAGGACAAGTTCGAGACGCTCCGCGAAATCGCCGACGAGCGCGACCTCTCGCTGTCAGCAGTCTTCCGCGACTACGTGGACATGCTCGCCGCCCACGACGGGCAGGTCGAGGTGGTCCCGGAACACCAGCTCAACGAGTCGACCACGAGCGACGCCGAGACGTTCCCCCCGAAGGTCGAGGTCCCGAAGAGTTTCGTCCGCGAGCACGAACGCCTCGAACTCGAGGCCGAACACCTCCGCGAACAGCTCGAAGAGCACAAGCGCTACGTCACGAAACTCCGCCAGCGCCTCGACGAACACGACCAGGAGGACGTCGTCCAGCTCGAGGACCTGGACGGCGGCGAACCCGAACAGGAATCGTCTTACCG
>PXRS01000050.1:5210-26653 GCA_003023785.1 Halobacteriales archaeon QS_5_68_33
ACATGGAACTGGAAGATTTCGTCTCGCAGAACGCGCCCGGCGAAGGGCGCGAGCGGTTCGAACTGGAGAACAGCAAACTGCTCGACATCGAAGTCGAGGGGGCGGTGATGACGAAGGCGGGGTCGATGGTCGCCTACGAGGGGAACCTCTCGTTTACGGGCAAGTCCTCCGCCGAGGGCGGCGTCATGGGCTTCATCAAGGAGAAAGCCACCAGCGAGGGGACGCCCGTGATGCAGGTCGAGGGCCAGGGCCACGTCTACGTCGCCGACCAGGGCAAGAAAGTCCAGCCGCTGTCGCTGGACCCCGGCGAGTCGATCACGGTCAACGGCAACGACGTGCTGGCCTTCGAGGACGGCGTCGACTACTCCATCGGGACCATCGGCAGCGTCGGCGGCGCCCAGGCCGGCGGGCTAACGAACGTCTTCCTCGAAGGCCCGGGCATGGTCGCGATCACCACCCACGGCGACCCGATGGTACTCGCGCCGCCGGTGAAGACCGACCCGGACGCGACGGTCGCCTGGAGTTCCAACCTCTCGCCGAGCATCAGTTCCGACCGGTCTATCTCCGACTCGATCGGTCAGTCCTCGGGCGAAACCTACCAGATGGCCTTCGACGGCCAGCAGGGGTTCGTCGTCGTCCAGCCCTACGAGGAACGGGCGCCGGGAGAGAACGTCTGACCACGCTCGTGCCCGGACGGCGCGACCGCGTTTCCGGCCGGTCTATACGTAGGTGAACCAGTCGTCGTAGCCCTCTAGCTTGCCCTCGACGAGGTCGAAGAACTCGGTCTGGATCTCGTCGGTGACCGGTCCCTTCGTCCCCTCGCCGATGACGTTGTCGTCGACGCTGCGGATGGGTGTTACCTCCGCGGCGGTGCCGGTGAAGAACAGTTCGTCGGCGGTGTACAGTTCGCCCCGCGAGATGATGGCACCGTCGTGGACGGTGTAGCCCAGATCCTCGGCGAGTTCGATCGCGGTCTGGCGGGTGATCCCATCGAGGATCGACTCGGCGAGGCCGGGCGTGTAAACCTCGCCGTCCCGGACGAGAAAGAGGTTCTCGCCGGGACCCTCGGCGACGTTGCCTTCCTTGTTGCAGACGACCGCCTCGACGTAATCGTTGCCCTTCGCCTCAAGGGAGGCGAGGACGCTGTTGATGTACGCGCCCGTGGTCTTGGCGTTGGTCGGGATCTGGCTGGAGGCGTGCTTGCGCCACGAGGAGACGGCGACGTCGACGCCCTCTTCCAGGGCTTTCTCACCGAGGTAGGCGCCCCACGGCCAGACGGCGATGGCCACCTTCACCGGCGAGTTCGCCGGGTTCAGCCCGAGCGGGCCGTAGCCGTAGAAGGCGATCGGGCGGATGTAACACGACTGCAGCCCCTCGCGGTCGATGAGTTCCACGGTGGCCTCGGTGATCTCCTCGGGGTCGAACGGAATGTCGATGTCGTAGGGCTTGGCGGAATCATAGAGGCGTTCGAGGTGTTCATCCCACCGGAAGATGGCGGGCCCGTCGACGGTGTCGTAACAGCGGACGCCCTCGAAGACGCCGGTGCCGTAGTGGAGGCCGTGGGTGAGGACGTGGATCTCGGCGTCCTCGAAGTCGACGAAGTCGCCGTCCATCCAGATGGTGTCGACGCCCTCGTACATCTCCGGTCGGTCGGTCATGTCCGTCCCCCGCTGACGGTCCCCGTGCGCTTATAACTGCCCGTTCCCGCCGCGTCGGCCTCCCACGCTCCGCTCATGCCTACGGCTTCCGACCCTGCCGTAATGAGTGTTCATGTGTTCGGCCCCTGGCCGTGTCTGTCGGTCGGCCCCGATTGCGGCTGCGCCGTCGCGCCGCCCGTGGCGCGACGGAAGCGCGAGCAGCGGGTCGGCCGAACTTTGATGCCCGTACCGTCCGAGGAACCGAACATGTCCCAGACGCTCTCGGACGAGGAGGTCGAGGCGCAACTGCCCGACGACTGGCACCGCGAGGGCGACGAGATCGTCCGCACCTACGAGTTCGACGTCTACTTGGACGGCGTGGGCTTCGCCGCGGGCGCGGGCGGCGTCGCGCAGGACGCCTTCCACCACCCCGAGATCACTATCTCCTGGCGCGAGGTCGAGGTCCGCCTGACGACCCACGACGCGGGCGGCATCACTGAGCAGGACATCGACCTCGCCGAGCGGTTCGACGACCTCCGCTGATGGGCGCCGGCGACGGCCTGTGCAGACCCGGCCCCGGCGGCGCGCCGTACGCGTTCGCTGCCACGGTCGACCTCGGTCCTGCCGAACCCGCCCACGGGGTCCCGACGAGCGCCACGGTAGCGGGGCCGACCAGCGATGGCGACGCGGGACCGGGCGTGGTCTCCCGTCCGACACTGCAGGGAGTAAATACTTAAGTAGCAACCGGCAATCGGACCGATCCCCATGTCTCGTACCGCCTACGACTTCTGGCTGTTCGACCTCGACGGGACACTGGTCGACGTCGAACCCGCCTACCCGCTGCGGGTCTTCGAGGAGGTCGGCGACCGGCTGGGTCACGGTTTCACCGAGCGCGAGGCCGAAATGCTCTGGTACGGCGTCGGCGGCGCCCGCGAGGAGGTCATCGCGGAACTCGACATCGACCCCGACCGGTTCTGGGAGGTCTTCCACGAGGTCGAACAGCCCGAGCGGCGGGCGCGTGCCTCTTTCGTCTACGACGACGCCGCGGCCTTCGTCGGGGAACTCGACGGGCCGGTCGGCGTCGTCACCCACTGCCAGTCGTACCTGACCGACCCCCTGCTCGACAGGCTCGACATCCGCGGCTGGTTCGACACGGTCGTCTGCTGTGACGACGACCTCGGCTGGAAACCCGACCCGCGACCGGTCGAAGCAGCGATGAACGACCTGGGCGTCTCGCCCGACCGCGAGGAAGGCGTCCTCGCCGGCGACGGCCCCGCCGACGTCGGCGCGGCCTGGAACGCCGGTCTCGACGCCCTCCACGTCGGCCGCGTCGACCCCGCGCGCCGCGGCCAGTGCGTCCTCGGCGACCACCGCGTCTCGCGGCTCACCAATTTCCGGTCAGGACAGCGATAGCGCGGTCTCCTCGCCGGTATCCAGACCGTTCCGGAGCGCGGCGTGGAGGCGAGCCTCCCCGGCAACCCAGTCGCCGAGGACATAACAGTCGTGGTCGGCCGCGGCGTCGACGGCGCCCGCCCGGACCCCGTTCTCGGGGAGGGCGTAGCGCCAGCCCTGGTGGTCCGTCCAGTCCGGGTCGGTCAGGCGCTCGTCGCCCAGGACGCCGGCGGTCAGGGCCGCGAGTTCGGCGACGTTCTTCTCGGGCGGGTCGTCGTAGTGTTCGACGGACCACTCGGGACCCGCCTGGACCACGAGGAGGGACTCGCCGTCGGGAACGTGGCCCGGTTTACACTCCTCGCGGGCGATCCACCCGACTTCGTGGTCCTTGTCGGTGTTGACCAGCGCGTAGTAGGGCCGGTCGAGTTCGAACGGGTAATGCAGGACGGCGGTCCAGATGGTCCGGTATTCGACCTCGCGGGCAGCGGCCTCCAGGTCGGCACGGACCGCCGCGTCCCAGTCGGCGGTCGCGAGCAGGCCGACGGTCTGGGGCGCCGGCGGGTTCAACAGGAGAACGTCGAACGGGCCCCACGCCTCCCCGTCGGCGTCAGTGAGGTGCCACTGTCCGTCGGTGTCGTCGCCGCCCTCGCGGGCGATGCGCTCGACGCGCGTCCGTCGGTGGACCGTCGCGTCCGTGCGGCCGAACAGGCGCTTGGCGACCTGGGTGAGCCCCGCCCGGTAGGTCCACCTGTGGTCGTCGGCGTCCCGACCCTCCGAGACGGTCCCGTCGGCGTCGAACGTGTAGACGGGGTCGGTCACGTCGACGAGGCCCTCGGTCGGGAGCGTCTCGGTCAGAAGGTCGACCACGCGCTCGTCGTCGGATTTCACGTAGTTGGCGCCGTAGTCGTAGGTGACGTCCCCGCGCCGGCGGGTTGCCGCCCGCCCGCAGACGCCGCCTGACTTTTCGAGCACCGTGATGCTGGCGTCGGGAACCGTCTCGTCGAGCACGTGCGTCGCCGCGGCGGCGGCCGCGCCCGCCCCGACGATGCCGATGTCCGTCATGACCGGGCGTTTGGACCGGACCGACAAAACCACCCAGATCCCGTTCGTGGGTCCGGGAACGGTGCCAGCGGCCGATTCGGTAGCCGACGGCCCGTCATACGGTCGGTTGTACCGATGTACCGGTATTTCGCCGACCGATTCGACGAACTCCGGAACTGATTGACAACCGACCGTATCACTCGCCGCAATCGTCGAGGGGGATCCGGACGGCGTCCCCGTCGCGTTCGACGGCCGTCCCGAACGGTTCCGAGAGCGCTCGCAGGCGCCGGCGGACCCAGGGCGCGGCCTCGGCGGCCTCCTTCTCCACGGAGCCGGGCGCGTCGTCGCCGGCGGGGTGGACTGTCTCGTCGTGGATGACGACGGGGTCGGCGTGGAGCGCGTGCAACCGCCCGCCCCGGAATTCCAGGTCGAACAGCGCGCTCCACTTGTTGTGCAACTCGGGTTTGGTCACGTAGTCGTCGACGAAGTCCCCGCAGTCATAGAGGACGGGACGGCCGCGATACACCTCGACCCCCTGGAGGACGTGCGCA
Source organism: Halobacteriales archaeon QS_5_68_33 (assembly GCA_003023785.1). GTDB lineage: Archaea > Halobacteriota > Halobacteria > Halobacteriales > Haloarculaceae > QS-5-68-33. The sequence goes on from PXRS01000050.1 coordinate 9,832, forward strand.
CTGTGGCCGTGGACGACGTCGACGCCCCGGTCGATCAGCCAGCGGGCGAACGACCGCTGTGTCGCGGCGGGCCGGACCACCCAGTTGGGCCCCCAGTGCAGCGAGGCGACCACCAGGTCCGTGCCCGCCTCGTGGAGACGGGTCAGCGCCCGGTCGACCCGCTCGCGAGTCCCGGGGATTCGGTGGTTCAACGGGAGGTAGGCCGTCCCCGGCGTCGATTCGCCCGCCTCGTCGGACCGAGACTGGTCGGTCAGCGAGCAGACGCCCACCGTCAGGTCGCCGACGTCGAACGTCGCGGGCTCGAACGCCGTCTCCCGGTCGGGGCCCGCGCCGGCGCGGGCGATGCCCGCCCTCGCGAGGTGCGCTCGCGTGTCGGCGAGGGCGGCCGGGCCGAAATCGAGCAGGTGGTTGTTGGCGAGGCTGGCGAAGTCGACGCCCGCGGCCGCGAGCGCGGGGACCGCCCAGTCGGGGTCGGCGCGGAAGTAGTAGGTCCGGCCCGGGCGGCGCTCGCCCCGGTCCGATATCGCGCATTCGAGGTTGCAGACGAGGCCGTCCAGCGCGTCGAGGCGGTCGGCGAGGCCGTCCCAGACGCCCGTGGGGTCGCCGCCGCGCCAGTGCTCGTCGACGCTCCGGCCGAGCATGACGTCGCCGACGAACCCGACCCGGGCGTCGACCGACGGCCCGACGCTCGCCGGACACTCGCGGGCGGTCCGGGAGCGGACGCTGCCGTGGCTCCCGACGGCGAGCGCGACGCCGCCGGCCAGGACGCGCCGCCGAGTTGCCGCCATGGCAGTCGCTTCGACGCACGGGGGGAAGACTGTGGTGGCCGGTCGTCGCTCCCGGAAGGGAGCGGCCGGCCTACGATGGGCCGACGGCCCGGCGCAACCGACGCAACCAGCCAGTCGACGGCGCTACTCGGGCGCGTCGCCCTGGAGGACGGCCGCGACGACGTCGAGTTCCTCGTCCGCGGAGACGTGTTCGGACTCCATGCAGGCGTGGACGACCTTGTGTGCGAGTTCGGGGTCGGTGATGCCGCCGGGCGCCCCGGCGGACTCGTCGAAGGCGAGGGCGTCGAGACGGGCCTCGATACGGTCGAGCCGTACCAGGACGTCCTCGCGGTCGGCGGTCCGTTGGCCGCCCGCCGACGGGCGGCCCGCATCGGGCGGCGACAGGGCGTCACCGGCCCGCTGGCTGTCCCCGTCGGCCCGCGCAGTCGACGGCAGGTTCGAGCGGGAGACGGTGGGCGCGTCGGTGTCCCCGCGGACCAGGGGTTCGGACGCCGGGGCGGTCCCGAAGAGGCGCTCGACGAACGACGCCCTGTCGCTCCAGTCGAAGCCCTCGATGCCGCTCGCGCGCTTGCTGACCGTCGCCCGACTGACCCCGAGCACGTCGGCGACCGCCTGCTGGGTCGCGTCCGGTCGCTCGGCGACGACCTCCAGCACCGCTCGCTCCTTCTCGGTCAACTCCTCGGAGTCCTCGACCGGCGTTTCGTCCGACGCCGTCTCGGCCCCCCGCTCGTCCGGACCGGAACTGTCATCGGTCGGGTCGTCCGAGGACCCCGGTCCGTCCGGGGACGGCGGGTCATCCGTGGCGGCCACGTCGCCCGGCCCCGTCTCGTCAGTCGGGTCCGGGGCCCCGGTCGGCGACGCAGTGTCCGTCGGCTGGTCGCCGTCAGTCGCCAGTGCCGGGTCGCTATCGGCCGACGCCGCGGGGTCGCCGTACTCGTCGAGGACGCGTTCGACGAGGTCCGTCGAGGCGCCGCTGACCTCCTCGGCGACCTCAGCCATCGTCGCCTCCGGCATCGACGCAGCCGTCTCGAGTATCTTCTTGTGAATCAGTGCCCGCGGCGACGAGTTCACCCCGGTCGGGGCCTCGCTCGCGTTCGCCGAATCAGACACGACTACCACCTGCCACCCCGGTACCGCTCAACTTCTCACCCATATCCTCGTCCTCAGAAGCAGTGTTCCTCAGTGGATCTTAAATATCTGTTGCCGCAGGTGTTTAAGGAGTATGGAAGTCGAAACCGAACGACAACAGCGCCCTGGTAGACCGGGGAATTCGGTCCGCCACCCGGTAACGAGCGGTACGTAGGTATCAATTGTGAAAAATACACAGGCAGAGAGCGAACCCGGGCGAGGAAATGCCGGCGTGGATAGATGTCAGGAGATGTGGATGGCGGGTCTGGCGGGTTCGGCCGAGTCGGCGAGGTCGTCGTCGGCGTCTGCCTGGCGGACGGTCACCTCGGCGCCGAACTCGTCCTCGAAGAGCCAGGCGGCCGCCTCCAGGACGGCGAGTTCCCGCTCGGGGTCGAGGACGGGTTCGAGTCCCTCGCCGCGTTCGGTCAACTCCGCGAGGAACTCCCCGGCCCGTTCGCGGTGGTCGGCGACCCGGTCGTCTTCCAGCGCCGAGGCGACGACGGCGTCGGTGGGGTCGGCCGCCCGCACCAGTTCGTAGGCGCGGTGTTTCCAGGGCTCGGCGACCACCACCTCGATCTCGCCGGGGTCGTCGATGTCGACGACGGTCGTGATGTCGCGCACGTCGTCCAGCGTCCGCTCGACCAGGCCGCGTTCGAGTTCGTACTCCGGGACCGCCGGTTCGGGTTCGGGCCAGTCGGCCTCGACGACCAGCCCCTCCGTGTCGAGGCGGTTCCACAGTTCCTCGCCCAGATAGGGGGCCAGCGGCGCGATAAAGCGCGTCAGCGCCCGCAGTCCGCGCCGATAGGTTGCGTCGTTCGGCGTCCCGTGGTCGCGGTAGCGGCGCAACAGGCCCGCGAGCGACCGGGCCTCGTTGAACACGCGGTGGAAGCGAAAGCGGTCGTACTCGTCGGTGACCGCCGCGATGGTCCGGTCTATCTCGCGGTCGACGTACTCGTCCTGGCGCCGGCGTGCGTCGGTCGTCGCGACCCCGTCGAGGCCGGTGACCATCGCGTAGAGGCGCTGCTGGAGGTCGTAGACCGTCCCGACGTCGGTGACCGTCCACTCGAAGTCCTGTGCCGGGTGGGCCGCCGACAGCAGGAACAGACGCGTCGTTTCGGCGCCGTACTCGTGGGGCGAGATGGCGTTGCCCCGGGAAGCGGACATCTTCTCGCCCTCGTAGAGCACCGTCCCCTGGTTGATCAGGCGCTCGACCGGTTCGCGGACGTCCAGCAGTCCCAGGTCCGCGAGCGCCCGGGTGAAAAACCGGATGTAGAGGAGGTGGAGGACGGCGTGTTCCTCGCCGCCGACGTAGACGTCGACCGGGAGCCACTCCGCGGCGAGGTCGGCGTCGAACGGCGCCTCGTCGTGGTCGGGCGAGAGAAAGCGCAGGAAGTACCACGAGGAGTCGACGAACGTGTCCATCGTGTCCGTCTCGCGTTCGGCGGGGCGACCGCAGTCGGGGCACTCCGTCTCGACGAAGTCGGCGCTCTCCTCCAGGGGGTTGCCCGGGGTGCGGATGTACGGCGGGAGTTCGACCGGCAGGTCCTCCTCGGGGACCGGGACGTGCCCGCATTCGTCACAGTGGACGATAGGGATGGGCGTCCCCCAGTAACGCTGGCGGGAGATGAGCCAGTCGCGCAGGCGGTACTCCGTCGCGGCCTCGACGGCGTCCGCGGCGAGCAGGCGCTCGCGCGCGGCGGAACTCGCGAGACCGTCGTACTCGCCGCTGTCGGTCAGCATGCCGTCGCCGGTGAACGGTTCGGCCGACGGGTCCGTGGCGGCGCCGTCGACCGGTTCGACCACCTGCCGGACCGGGAGGTCGTGGTGACGGGCGAACGAACGGTCGCGGACGTTGTGGGCGGGGACGCCCATCACGGCGCCCGTCCCGACGTCGCCCAGCACGTAGTCGGCGACGAACACCGGCAGGTCCTCGCCGGTGAACGGGTGGGTGGCCGTCGCGGCCGTCGCGATACCGCCGGGGTCGGCACGGTCCGACGCCGCCGAGCGCGCCCGCTCGACGAACGCGGCGACGTCCTCGTCGTCCGCCGCGAGAGCGGTCGCGAGGGGGTGGTCCGGGGAGAGCGCGAGGAACGTCGCGCCGAACACCGTGTCCACGCGGGTAGTGAACACCTCCACCTCGCGGTCGACGCCGGGACCGGACACCGGAAAGGAGACGTACGCGCCCTGTTGCCGGCCGATCCAGTTGCGCTGGATGTCCCGGACGCTGTCGGGCCACCCGTCGAGTTCGTCCAGCCCCGCGTGGAGTTCCTCGGCGTAATCGGTGATGGTGAAAAACCACTGGTCGAGTTCGCGCCCCTCGACCGGCGTCTCACAGCGCCAGCAGACAGCGGCAGCGTGAGCGTGGTCGCCATGTTCGTCGCGGGGGTCTCCCTCCCTCTCGCGGGAGTCGCCGTCCCCGTCGCGGAAGTCACGCTCTTCGTCGCCAGCGCCGCTGGCGGGCGTCTCGACCTGTGCGTCGGCGAGCACCGTCTCGCAGTCCGGACACCAGTTGACCCGGGCGCCCTCGTACTCGACGAGACCCTCCTCGTAGAAGCGGGTGAACAGCCACTGGTTCCAGCGGTAGTACTCGGGTTCGCAGGTCGTCATCTCGCGGGACCAGTCGTAGCCAAAGCCCATCGTCTCCATCTCCTCGCGCATCCCCTCGATGCAGGTGCGGGTCCAGGACTCGGGGTCGGTGTCGCGCTCGTAGGCCGCGTTCTCGGCGGGCAGCCCGAACGCGTCCCACCCCATCGGCTGGAGGACGTCGTCGCCGCGCAACAGCCGGTAGCGGGCGTAGGCGTCGGTGATAGCGTAGTTGCGGACGTGCCCCATGTGCAACGACCCGGAGGTGTAGGGGAACATCCCCAGGACGTACGTGGGGTCGACGGCGTCGTCGTCGCACTCGAAGACCCCCTCGGCGTCCCAGACGTACCGCCAGTACCCGCCCACGCGCTGGGAGGAGTACCACTCCTGGCTCATGCCACCACCTTGCCCGACTCGCGGCAAAAAACCACCTGCCCGTCCCCGCCCGGAACGGGGGAGCGGGCGGAGACTCCGACCGTGGTACCCACGCGACACGTCTCGACACGACACCGTTTTGGGTCGGAGCCCACTCACCGGGAGCATGAACGAGTCGCGGACTCGCGTCGGACTGTTCGTGCCCGGCGAGTCCACGGGCGAACAGACGAAGGCCCGCGAGTGGGCTGACCGCCGCTTCCGGGTCGAACGCGTCGGCCCCGCGGACCTGACCGACGACGCGCCCGGCCCGGACGTCGTCTGGTGGCACTGCGAGACGCCGCCCGCGGCGGTTCCGGAGGGAGCGCTGGCCGCGCTGAAATCGACCGTCCGCGCGGGCGGCCGACTCCTCCTGGGTCTGCGCGGGATGGCCGCGGTCCCCGACCTGGGCATCGACCCGGTCGGGCCGGACGAGGCGGGCGTCGCCGCGGTCGAGGAACCGACGGGGCTGCTGTGGCGCTCGCTGCACGCCGACCACCCGGCGGTGGCGTCGTTCGACGGCCTCCGGGTCCGCCTGGCCGACGACGGCACCGCACCGTACGCCCGCTACCGCGACCTCGTCCCCGCCGAGGGCGAGGTGCTCGCGGCGACGGTCAGGGGCGACCGGGACCGACCCGAGGAGACGAGCGTCGTCGCGTGGCACCCCGGCGACGGGATGGTCCTCGGGGTCGGATCCCCGCTTTTGTTCGACGCCGACCTCGACGGGCGGTACCGCGAGGCGCGGGACGCCTTCGTCGCGGGGGCTCTCGAGTGGCTCGCCGGGGGCGCCGACGGGCGGTACGCCCGGCCGGCGAGCGGTCGCGACTTCGAGCGACACCGCGGGCGACTCCGCGGGGACCCCCACCGCCCGCGCTATCACCTGAGCCCGCCGGCCAACTGGCTCAACGACCCCAACGGGCTCGTTCGCTTCGGCGGCCGGTATCACGTCTTCTACCAGTACAACCCCGGCGGGCCTTACCACCACTCGATCCACTGGGGTCACGCCACGAGCGAGGACCTCGTCCACTGGCGGGACGAGCCGGTCGCGCTGACCCCCTCGCCGGACGGGCCGGACCGCGACGGCTGCTGGTCGGGGTGTGCCGTCGTCGAGGACGGCATCCCCTCCGTGCTCTACACCGGCGGCCGGGGGCGCGACCAGTTGCCCTGCCTCGCCCGTGCCGCCGACGACTCGCTACGCACCTGGACGAAACACGCCGACAACCCGGTCATCCCGGCCCCGCCCGAGGAACCCGACCTCGTCGGCAGCGAGCACTGGCGCGCGGAGTTCCGCGACCACGCCGTCTGGCGGGCCGACGGGACGTGGTTCCACCTCGTGGGGTCGGGCGTCGCGGACGTCGGCGGGACGGCCCTTCTGTACACCGGCGAGGCCCTCACGGACTGGACCTACCGGGGACCGATACTGACCGGTGACTGGGAGGGGGCCGGCCCCGTCTGGGAGTGTCCGGAACTCCTGGGGCTCGGCGAGTCGGACCTCCTGCACGTCTCGAACTACGAGGACGTCCGCTACTTCCTCGGCGAGTTCGACGGGTCCTCCTTCGACGTCGAGCGCCGCGGTCTGCTGGACCACGGCGACTTCTACGCCCCGCAGTCGATGGCCGACGGCGACAGGTACCTGACCTGGGGGTGGCTCCCCGAGGCCCGCGACTTCGACGCGCAGTGGGACGCCGGCTGGTCGGGGACGCTCTCGGTCCCGCGCGTCCTCGACGTGGTCGACGGACGACTCCGCCAGCGGCCCGCACCGGAGCTGACGCGGCTCCGAGAGCGGCGGCTCCTCGACGGGGAGACCCCGTCGCTGTCCGGCGGCGAGCGCCGCCCGCTCGACGCGGGCGGTCGCCGGCTAGAACTGTCGCTGGAACTGTCGCTCGTCGACGCCGACGCCGCCGTCCTGTCGGTCTTTGCCTCTCCCGACCGAACGGAGACGACGGAGATCCGGTACACCCGCGACAGCCGACTGGTCGTCGACCGGAGCGCGGCCAGCGAGGACCCGCGCGCGACGACCAACCCCCAGTCGATGCCGGTCCCGCCGGCCGACGAACCGCTCGAACTGCGGGTCTTCCTCGACGGCTCCACGGTCGAGATATTCGCCAACGAGCGCCGCTGCCTGACCAGCCGCGTCTATCCGACCCGCGCGGACAGCACGGGCCTCTCGCTGGCGAGCGAGGGCGGTCGCGCGACGGCCAGGGGCCTGTCGGTCTGGGCGCTCGGCGACGCGTGGCCCCGAGTCGACGACGGGCCGAACGGCGCGTGCCAGTGACAGCCGACGACCCCGGTGGTGCCGGTCTATTCCTCGTCCGTCCCGTCGGCCCGGTCGCCGGAGCGGGCGTCGTACTCCCCGGTACCCGTCAGCGACCCCGGGAGGGTTCCGCCGGGTTCGTGGGGGAGGAAGTCGGGGAGCGGTTCGTCGGGTAGCGGGAGGTGCCAGTGGTCGAGGCTCCCGAGGATCCGGGTGCGGTCGCCGTCGAGAGCGAGGCGGAGCGTCGGCCCGAGCGTCCCGCCGAAGCGCCGCATCTGTTCGGACTCGGGGAGGTGGCCGATCAGGTCCAGCGTCTCCCCGTCGAAGTCGTAGTAGTTGAAAAACGACTGGACGAGCAGTTCCTCGCGGTGTGGGAAGGCCATCCAGGAGTAGGACTGGAACGGCGCGTTCGCGGGGTTGGTGACCACCAGTCCGGCGTCGTTGAGCGGGCGGTACGGGCCGGCCAGCGAATCGGCGACGAAGCCATAGAGGCCGTCGTAGCCCGTGATGCCCGGCGCGAACGTGTGCATGTGGCTGGAGACGAACAGGTAGTAGCGGCCGTCCCACCGGACGACGTGTGGCCGTTCGAGTTCCTGGTTGACACAGACGGCATCGAGTATCGGCGGGCGGCGGGTCCAGTCCATCGGGTCGCCGGACGGCGAGACGGCGACGCCGACACAGCCGTTGAACGCCTGGGCGGCGGCGTCGCCCCCGCACGTTTCGCTGCCCTCGGGGACGGGGACGTTGCCCTCGAAGAGCAGGCAGCTCTCGCCCGTCGCCGGGTCCTCGTAGAACCAGGGGTCGCGGAACGTGTAGGCCATCCCGCGGGACTGGGCCTCGGTTTCGTAGCGCTCGCCGTCGGGTTCGAGCAGCACCTCGTGGCGCCACGGCCCCTCTATCGCGAACGAGTCGTCGGTCGCCGAGACGGCGCCGCCGGCGGCACCGGCGATCCGCTGGGAGTAGGTCAACTCCGCGGCGTCGTCCTCGCCGGCGGCGGTGTAGAACAGGTAGACGTCGCCGTCGTCCAGCAGCGCCGACCCGGCCCACTGGCGCTGGCCGAGGGCCGACTCGAAGACCGGCCCCCCGTCGTGCCAGCGGCGGCCGTCCCGCGAGCAGTAGTAGCGGATCTCGGCGACGTCGTGGCGCTTCCCCGGGAGCAGGTCGGCCGGCGCCGAGAGGCAGAAGACGACCCGCCAGCCGTCGACCTCGGCGACCGCCCCGTGCCGGTCGCGCAACAGCCAGGTGTCCCAGACGTGGACGCCCTCGTTGGGCCGGGACGCGGGCGGGTAGACGACCGGCGCGACGATTCCCTCGCGGCGCTCGATGCCCGCGGCCTGGTCGTGCGTCCACCGGGAATGCGCCCGTCCGTCCCCGGCCGGCGGACCGTCCTTCATACCCCTTACGAGCACCGTAAGCCGAATAAAACTACGCATGGGATCCGGCGTCGCCGGCCGGGAACACGGCACGTCCCGACCCGGTCGACCACCCGACCTGGCCGACCGCGGGCGAGCACCCCACCGACGAACCCCCCGGACGATGTTGTTCACAAATAATAACTCGATTTCGAGTTAATTATTAGAAGGGTTTATCAGTTCGGGGCACGTAGGGATCGATACAATGGTCGAAACACTGCTGCTGGCGGTCAGCAAACGCGACGAGGACAGGCGCGCGGAACTGGCGGAGACGGCGGCGGGCGTCCTCGGCGCCGACGGGCGGGTAGAGATCCTCCACGCGTTCGACGAGGAGCGCTACGAGGAGCGCCGCGCGCAACTCAACGTGGACCGGTACTCCGAGACGACGGCCGACGACATCGCGCGGCGGAACACGGTCGCGGCCGACCTCGCGAACCGACTGCAGGAGCGAGATATCGAGGTCGCGATCCGTGGCGCGGTCGGCGACGCCGCCGACGCCATCCTGCGCGCCGTCGACGACGTGGACGCTGACATGGTGGTCGTCGGCGGGCGGGACCGCTCCCAGACCGGGAAGTTCCTGTTCGGGTCGACCGCACAGGACGTCCTCCTGGGGGCGCCGGTGCCCGTGACGTTCGTGAAGGCCCGCGACGACGCGCGGACCCCGGTCGAAGCGTAACACTGCCGGCTGTAAGCCTGTCAGGAATTTACTGATACGGTCGGTTCACGACGACCCGGACGCGGCCACCCGGAATCACGGCCAGGCGTCGTCGGCCTCGTCCAAGGGGTCGGCGACGACGCCGTCCTGGCGGGCGATCACCCGGGCGTGGCCCGCACAGACCAGCCGGTTCTCGTCCCACGGGACGTGTAACTCGACGACCGCCGCCTCCTCGCAGTCGTCCTCGCTACACGCGGGCACGGTCGCCCCTCCTCATACTGCCGGCTGTAACTTCGTGAAGATATTCGCCGCCCCGGGGCGGCGAAATTCTTGACAGACTTACAGCCGGCAGTATCGGGCACATACCCGACCGTGCGCGCGCCGGGGCCAAGAGTCTGTTCGAATGCCGGACCGACCTCGTGCGCCGCTGCCGACGACGGCGGTGTCGAAGGCCGCAGCGTCGTCTCCCGAGTTTCGCGGCGCGTAGTGGGTGTAGGACCCGCGGAGCCAGCAGACGCGCAGGTCCGACCCGCCGTTCCACGGGACGACCGGCCGGACGTGTTGCGCGTCGGCCGAGGCGACCTGTTCGGTCCGCCATCCGCCGTCGACGTGTTCGAACCGGACGAGTGCGCTGCTGTCGTGACTGCCCACCGAGGCGTAACACACCCCGGGCCTGTCGTGGTCGAGGACGACCCCGCCGGAGTAGTACCGCTCGTCGCTGGCTTCGCCGTCGACGACGTGTCTCCCGCCGTGACAGAGCAGTCTGTCGGTCCAGCCGTCGCCGTCCCAGCGGGCGTAGCGATACCGGTGGTCGTCGGCCGAGACCAGTTGCGCGTACGCGAGTTGCGGTACGCGGCCGGCCGTCGAACAGTCCCAGATCCAGGCGTCGTCGCCGGTCTCGCCGGAGTCGAAGACCGGCGTCGTCTCGTCGACGGCCACCGGCAGCGACCCGTCCGTGACGCGGCCGAGGACAGTTCCGTCGGACGCACGGAGCGCGTCGCCGTCGAAGCGGGCGTGCGTGACGTGACGGTGGGGCTCGTCCCTGCCGCCCATCGCGTGGGTCAGCCCGAGGTTGACCTCGCCGTCGCGGGCCCGCGAGAGTTTCGCGTAGACACACCAACCCTCGCCCCCCGTCGAGACGAGTTCGTGCTGTTGCCCCCAGGTTTCGCCGCCGTCGGGCGAGACGATGTCGACGACGCTGCCGCCGTTGCGCACGAAGAGATGGAGGTCACCGTCGATCCAGCGCGGGTTCGGATAGGTGACCGAGGGGTCGGACCCGGGCTCGATGCGCTCCTCGGACTCGAAGGCCGCGACGCTTTCGGGGTCCGTCGAGAGGCGGTAGTTCACCGCGGGACCGCCGTGTCTGGTGTAGAAGACGACGAGTCGCCCGTCCGGTCTGCGGGCGATAGTCGGGTCGTCGTGGTCGTCTCGCTCGTAGTCGGCGCGGAGTTCGGTCGTCGAGACCTCCCCGTCGTCGTGGTCGTACTGCCCGACACAGACGTCGCCGTGGCGCGTTATCCACCCGACGTAGGTCCTGTCGTGGGTTCCCCGGTATCTAACCGCTCGCGGGTCCTGAAACCAGCACCAGCCGCCGTCCTCGGTCAGTGTCGCGCGGTTCACGTCCACACGAGCGCGCCGAGCGGGGTTCAAGCTTCCGCCGGTGACTGCGAGGGCCGGCCGTTCATACGGCTGGTTGTACCGATGTACCGGTATGTCGCCGACCGGTTCGACGCGATCCGGAACTGATTGACAACCGACCGTCTCAGAACACGAGGACGAAGACCATCACGACGAGGACGCCCACAGTCAGCAGCAACTGCGCGAGCGAGGAGGTGAGCATCCCGAGGATGGTGACGCCGGCCGCTCGCGCGCTCGCCTCGGCGTCCTCGTTCTCCCAGTAGGTCAGGCCGAAGACGGTGAGTGCCGTCCCGAGGATGAACCCGACCGGGCCGACGACGAGGAGGCCGAGAAAGCCGGCGAGCGTCGCCGCGACGGTCGTCTTCGTCGAAGCGCCGCCGGCTTTGGCCGAGACGGCTCCCGAGAGCCACTCGGCGGCCATCGCGACGACGCTCACGAGGACGAGTCCCGAGAGGACCAGGAGGTCGGGGTCGCCGAACCCGCTCGCGACCCAGTAGATGAGGACGCCCGCCAGCGAGAGCAGCCCGCTCGGGATCATCGGTGCGACGCTGCCGACCACGCCGCCGCCGAGCAGGACGAACGCGAGAACGACCAGCACCGCGGAGAGTCCGACTTCGGGGAGTGCCGGTAACTGTTGCAGCACGGTGGCTCCCGTGAGCGCGGGAGACGCGGCGAGCGTCGTGAGGGCGGGGAGGGCGGACATCACTCGTATCGCTCCAGTTCCGGTTGGACCAAAGCGCCCCCGTATCGTGAAAGCAGCGGTCGAACTGCCTGCCCGAGCGTACGCATGCACTCGCTACGCGCGGCGAACCCGAGTTCCTCGGCGGCCGCGCGCCACGACGCCCCCTGGAGGGCCTTCCGGACGAGCAGGCGTTCCTCGCGCGGGTCGAGCGGCGGCTCGCTCCCCTCGTCCGCGTTCTCTCCGGGCCGACCGCCAGCGTCGACGAGGTATCGCAGCGCGAGGCGACGCAGCGGGCGGGGGGCGGTGTCGAAGACGCTCGCGCCGTGGGGCAGGCCGGCGAGGTGGCGCCACTCCCGGTCCGTGAGGCCCAGGTCGGGCGTCGCGTCCGCGGCCCCGAGCGCCTCGCGGACGACGTCGGGGTCGGCGTCGTCCAGCGGGTCGGAGAGCACCGACGGCGCGCGCCGGCAGAACCAGCGGGCGTGGCGGTCGGCCAGCGCCCGCCCGGCGTCGCTCGTCGGCCGGAGCATCACCGCGGAGTACTCGCCGCTGGCGTCGTTGCGGCTCGTCGAGAGGTGCACCGTACGAAAACCGTTCGCCCGCCAGAACCGCAGGAGTTCGGGCGTCGCGCCGAACCCCGTCCCGATCCAGTCGACTTCGTCGCCGACCTCCCGCTCGGTCTCCCGGAGGAGCCGTGACCCGAACCCGCGCGAGCGGGCGGCGGGGTGGGTCGCGACCCGGAGGACGCGCTGGCCGACCGGGACGCCCACGCCTCGACGGGGTCGTCCCCCCTCGCGGGCGAGCAGGGCGACCGAGACGACGTGGCCCTCGCAGGTGAGTGCCCGCGCCGAGACATTGGGGGCGTCGAGCAGGCGCGCCAGGTCGTCGGGCTCGGTCCGGTAGTGGGCGAGCACGAGCAGGCCGAACGCCTCCCGGAGCAGGTGCTCGTCGGCCAGCAGGTCGTCGGCGTCGAGTCGCCGGTAGGTGGCCGCGGCTGGGTCGGCGTCGGCGACCAGCGGGTCGACCGCCGGCGAGGCGTCGAACAGGAGCGCGCGGAACGCCCACGCCTCGACGGGGTCGTCGCGGCCGTACCTGATCGGGTCGGTCAGCGTCACGTCGGTCGCCTCGTGGCCGGAATCGGCGAGGCGGTCGCGAAACCGGACGGAGAACCCACGTCCCGCGCCCTCGTAGCCGTGGACGGTCGTCGCGAAGGCGACGCTCGGGGCCGCAAGCAGGCGTTCGAGCGCCCGCACGGGGAGCGCCGCGGCCTCGTCGACGAGCAGGATGTCCGGCGGGGCCGCCCCCTCGACGGCCGCGGCGGCCTCGACCGGGCGCTCGAACCGGACCCCCCCGTCGGTGGTCGCGAGTCGGCGGGGCTCGTCGTTCGCGGGCTCGGCCGCAGTCAGCGCGCCGGCGTCGTCGAGCACCTCCCGGGCGCGGGCGAACACCTCGGCGGCGTTGCGGTAGGCCGGGGCGGTCACGAGCACCGCCCGCCCGTCGAGTGCGAGCGCGCCCGCCGCCAGCCCCGCCGCGCTGGACTTCCCACGACCCCGGTCGGCCTCGACGACGAGCGCCTGTCCCGGGTCGGCGAGTCGTTCGAGCGCCGCGACGGCCGCGACCTGGTCGTCGGTCCGACAGCGCTCGTAGACCGTCCGGGGGAACGCCGCGTCGTCGGGCGGCGTCAGCGGATCCCGGGGCAGTCGCGGTGCAGGGTTCGTGAGGCCGTCGCGGCGGACGCGGCACCCGTCGGCGTCCACGTCGACGACGGCGATCCCGGGGTGGACGCGGAGCAGCGAGACCAGCCGCGTCCTGAAGTGGCCGGTCACGTCGCTGCACTCGAAGGGCGGCGCCGCCAGCCCCTCGTCGAAACCGTCGCGGCGGTCGGGCCACTCGGCCAGCGGCGGCGCCAGCAGGACGAGCAGGCCGCCGCCGTCGACGGCGCCGACCGCGCGGCCGATGGCATTGGGCCGACACTCGTCGTGGCAGTCGAGCACGACGGCCTCGCGGGTGGTGCCGAGCAACCGGGTGAGGCCGTCGGGGTCGACGCGCTTCCAGGGGGTGTCGGCCGTGCCGACGTAGGTGACGCCGGCGGGGTCGACGTCGGCCGCGTCGAGGGCCTGCTCGGCGACTTGACGAGCCCGGTCGGGGTCGCCAGCGAGGACGAGCAGTCGGCGCTCGTCGGCACGACGGGCCTCGGCGCGGAGGCGGGCGGCGACTCGCATCGGTTGCTCCTCCTTGTCCGGGCGGCCGGATGTGTGTGTTGGTCGGTCCGGGTGGCTCCGACCGGTTCCGAACCGGGTTCCGACCGCTCCCGGGGTGAACTCCCACGCAGTTGGGGACCGGGCTGGGCGCACTCTCAAGTGACTCGCCCGACCAGTTCCGGTGTGACGCTCGACACGACGCTGTGCCGGACGCTGGGTATCGACCACCCGGTCGTGCAGGCGCCCATCGGGAGCGCCTCGACGCCGGAACTGGCCGCCGCGGTGTCGGACGCCGGCGGACTCGGGACCGTCGCCGTCTCGTGGCAGTCGCCCGCGGAGACGCGCGAAACCGTCGCGGCCATCCGGGAGCGGACGGACGCGCTGTTCGCCGTCAACCTCGTGCTCGACCCGGACACCGGCGCGGCTCCGACCGACGACCTCCTGGGGGCGGCTCTCGACGCGGGCGCGCCGCTGGTTTCGTTCTCGTTCGGCGATCCCGAACCCAACGTCGGGCGGGTCCACGACGCCGGGGGGTCCGTTCTGGCGACGGTCGGGAGCGCCGAGGAGGCGCGAGCGGCGGTCGACGCGGGCGTTGACGTCGTGGTCGCGCAGGGCTGGGAGGCCGGCGGCCACGTCCAGAGCGAGGTGGCGACGATGCCGCTCGTCCCGCGAGTGGCCGACGCCGTCCCCGGGGATGTGCCGGTCGTCGCGGCGGGAGGTATCGCCGACGGACGGGGGCTGGCCGCCGCGCTCGCGCTCGGCGCAGACGGCGCGTGGCTCGGGACCCGGTTCGTCGCCACCGCTGAGTCGGCGGCTCACGAGGCCTACAAGCGGGCGGTCGCGGCGGCCAGCGAGGACGAGACGGTCTACGGCGAGCCGTTCCCGAGAGGGTGGCGGGGCCAGCCCCACCGCACGCTCGAGTCCGGGACGACCGAGCGGTGGGACGAGGCGGGCCGCCCCGCGCTGGAGGCGCGACCCGACGCCGACGAGACGGTCGCCCGGACGCCCGAGGGCGAACCCGTCGAGCGCTACGCGGACCTCCCGCCGCTGGCGGGGATGGACGGCGACGTCGAGGCGCTGCCCCAGTACGCCGGCCAGAGCGCCGGGCTGACGGGGGACGTCCTGCCGGCCGGGACCATCGTCGAGCGTCTCGTCAACGAGGCCGAGCGGGCCGCGGAGCGACTGGCGGGGGCGACAGAGGACGATTGACTGGCAGGCTGGCCAGGGACGGCCGACCGGCGGGTCGGCTTGCGACCGCGACCGGCCGGCAGACGGCAGCAAGCGGGACGCTGTCGCGTGTGTTCAGCGTTCGCACGCGGTCGGCGTTTGAAAGCGCTTTTATGGAGCGGTACGCAACGAGTGGGTACAGCCCGTGCGGGGTTGATGATGCTCCTAGCCTCTCAGGATACTGCGCCGTCTCGCGACGGCCCCGGGGCGACCCGGGACGGCGGGGGAGCGCGAGCCCACGCGCGGGAGGTGATCCAATGCCAGTATACGTCAATTTCGACGTGCCCGCGGACCTCGAGGACGACGCCCTCGACGCGCTCGAAGTGGCACGAGACACGGGAACAGTAAAGAAGGGGACAAACGAGACGACCAAGGCGGTCGAGCGCGGCAACGCCGAACTCGTCTACATCGCCGAGGACGTCCAGCCCGAGGAGATCGTCATGCACCTGCCCGAGTTGGCCGACGAGAAGTCGGTGCCGTTCGTGTTCGTCGGCGCGCAGGACGACGTCGGTCACGCGGCGGGGCTGGAGGTCGGCAGCGCGGCGGCCGCCGTCGTCGACGCCGGCGAGGCACAGGACGACGTCGACGAGATCGCCGACAAGACCGAGGAACTCAGGTAGCGACCGATGAGCGCGGAAGAATCCGACGAGGACGGCGGATCCACGCCCGCCGAAGTCATCGAAGTCGTGGACCGTACCGGGATGCACGGCGAGGCCATGCAGGTCAAGTGCCGCATCCAGGGCGGCGAGAACCAGGGCCGTATCATCACGCGGAACGTCCTCGGGCCCGTCCGGGAGGGTGACGTCCTCCAGCTGCGCGAGACGGCCCGGGAAGCCGACCAGATAGGTGGTCAGTGATGCCCCGGAACCGAGAGTGTGACTACTGCGGCGCCGACATCGAGCCCGGCACCGGCACGATGTTCGTCCGCTCGAACGGTTCGACCATCCACTACTGCTCCTCGAAGTGCGAGAACAACGCCAATCTCGGCCGCGAAGCCCGCGCCCTCGAATGGGCCGAGGAAGACGAGGAAGCCGAAGCGGTCGAGGAGACCGAACCGGAGCCGGAACCCGACCCCGACCCCGAACCGGAACCTGCGGTCGAGGAAGAGACCGAGGTCGAGGAGGAGACCGAGGTCGAGGCTGACGAGGGCGAATCCGAGGAAGCCGAGGACGAAGAGGAACCCGAGGACGAAGCCGACGGGGACGGATCCGAGGCTGACGAGGACGAAACCGAGGAAACCGAGGCCGAGGCCGAAGCCGAAGACAAGGAGACTGACGCGGACGAGGGAGACGAGGACGTCGAGGCGCAGGTCGACGACGCGGAGGCCGAAGACGACGAGGCCGAGGAAGAGACGGAGGCTGAAGCGTGAGTTCCGATAGACGTTCCGGCTCGCTTCGCTCGCGGGCTGCGACTATCGACGCCACGCTCACCACGGGGTGGTTCGCGTGAGCCACCACGACGAGCGCACGTTCGTGATGGCAAAGCCCGACGCGGTCCAGCGCGGGCTGGTCGGCGAGATCATCTCGCGCCTGGAGGAGCGCGGGCTGAAGCTCGTCGGCGCGAAGTTCGTGCAGATCGACGAGGAACTGGCCCACGAGCACTACGCCGAACACGAGGACAAGCCCTTTTTCGAGGACCTCGTGGGGTTCATCACTTCCGGTCCGGTGCTGGCGATGGTCTGGCAGGGCGCCGACGCGACCCGGCAGGTCCGGAAGATGATGGGCGAGACCGACGGCCGCGAGGCCGCGCCCGGCACCATCCGCGGCGACTACGGACTGGACATGCAGAACAACCTCGTCCACGGGTCCGACCACGAGGACCCCGGCGCCAACGAGCGCGAGGTCGA
>PXRS01000051.1 GCA_003023785.1 Halobacteriales archaeon QS_5_68_33
GGCCCAGCGGGGACAAAAGGGTTTCTGCACAGTGTGACGGCCTGTCACGCCGACCCGAAGTGATTTTCGGCTGAAAACCCTACGACCGGGTGCTATGGTGGCACTCGACTCGGAGGAAGACGCCCTGGAACGCGGTGACCGCGCACCGGAGTTCGAACTGCAGGGGACGGACGAGGAGACCTACGCCCTGGACGACTTCGCCGACAACGAGGCCCTGTTGCTGGTTTTCACCTGCAACCACTGCCCGTACGCCAAGGCGAAGTTCGACGAGTTGAACGCGCTCGCCGACGAGTACGACGACGTCGCCGTCGTCGGGATCAACCCCAACGACGCCCGGGAAGTACCCGGAGGACTCCTTCGCGAAGATGCAGGAGTACGTCGACGCGGGGAAGGTGCAGTACGACGCCTACCTGCGCGACAGGAGCCAGGCGGTCGCCGCCGCCTACGGCGCAGCCTGCACGCCGGACCCCTTCCTCTTCGAGAACAGCGCAGCGTCGGCGACGCTGCGTGGAGGCGGCGAAGCCGCCGGGGACGGCGAGTTCCGTCTAGTCTACCACGGCCGCCTCGACGACGCCCGCAACCCCGACGAGGAGCCCACCGAGCGCGAGATGAAGGACATCATCGACCGCCTGCTGGCCGGCGAGGAGATCGACGACGAGTTCAAGCCCTCGCGAGGGTGCTCGATCAAGTGGAGAGACGACTGATAGTGTTTATCACGAGCATTTCCCGGTAAGTCGGTCGGGTCACCGGGTGAGAGCGTTTCTCCGGACCGGACTGGCGGGGTATCGTCGAATCTCTCGTGATAAACACTATGATACGGTCGGTTGTATGCCAGTTCCGGATTTCGACGAGCGCCGGTCACGGGTCCGGGTCGTCCTCGGCGAGTGCGAGTCCGGACGTAACAAAGCGACATCCCCCCGACTCGGCCTCGGAGACGTCGACGTGCCAGTTGTGCTCGTGGGCGATGCTCCGGGCGATGAACAGGCCGAAGCCGGTGTTTTCGGCCTCGGTGGTGTAGCCGGCGTCGAACACCCGTTCGGGGCGCCCGTCGATGCCGTCGCCGTCGTCGGCGATGAAGAAGCCGTTGCCGGTCCGTCCGACGGTCACGTGGACCGCCGGCCCGACGTGTTCGAGCGCGTTGTCGAAGAGGATCTGCAGGAACAGCGACAGCGACTCCAGATCGGCGACGAGCCGCGTGTCCGTCTCGATGGCGAGCGTAGCGTCCTCGGTCGGCAGGGAGTCCCACACCTCCCGCACGAGCGTCGAGAGCCATATCGACCGCCGCTGGTGGGAGCGCCGTTCCCGCGAGGCCAGTTCGACCACCTCGTCCACGATGTCGATGAGGTGGTCGTGTGACGCCTCGATGACCTCGGCCTGTTCGGGGTGTTCGTCCAGGACCTCCAGGCGGCCGATCGCGACCTGGAGTTCGTTGCGGAACTCGTGGGCCGAGAGGAGTGCCAGTTTCACCAGCAGTTCCTGCTGGCGGCGGGCGGCGTGTTCGCGCTGCTTGCGCTCGGTGATGTCGCGAGTGACCCCGACCAGTCCCACCACCTCGCCGTCGTGGTACCACGGCACCTTCGTCGTCAGCGTATGCGAGTCGATGTAGTCGGTGTACTCCTCGATGTCGAGGATCTGTGCCTCCTCCTCGATGACGCGTCTGTCGTCGCGGTAGGCGGCCTCGCGGTGGGACTCCGGGAGCTGGGTGTATTCGAGGTCAGTCACCCCGATCAGGTCCGTCGGTTCGCTGGCGTGGCGACTCACCATCGCGTGGCGCGCCTCGCGGTCCTTGGCGTAGAGGTGCATCGGGAACTGGTCGAACATCGACAACAGGAGCGTCTCCATCCGCGAGGGCGGACGGGCCGCGTGCGTGTCACCGCCGTCAGCCAGTGCCGCTCCCACCGCCTCGGCGACGCCGTCGGCGGTGAGGTCCGCAGCCTCGACCGCCACCACGTCGAGATCAGCAGGCACGTCCGCCGGTGAGAAGCCGGTGACGACGACCGGCAGGTCGGGGTAAAACGCGGCGACGCCCCGGGTGATCTCCAGGGCGTGCGTCCCGGATACCTCCGCCGGGAGCACCAGACAGTGGACCTCGCCGAGACAGAGTTCGTCGTACAGCGACCCGAGTTCCGGACAGCCCCGAACGGTGACCGACCTCTCCGACGGGACGGCGTCGGCCGGCGTGAGGTCCCCGGCATCGTTGCCGACGACCAGGACTGTCTGTGACGTCATGAGTGACACGGATAACTTTTCGATTCGTCCCCGGCATCCTCTGTCTTTTGCCAGACATCTAATAACTACCGACAGTCCACACCCGGTCGCGCTCCTCGCGGCCGACGAGAACTGATACGGTCGGTTGTCGACGGCGAGCGCCGCGAGACGCAACTGCAAAGTGTGGACCCGCGGATGCGAGAGTATGAAAGCGACGGCGCGGGCACACCCGATCCAGGGGATCGTGAAGTACCACGGGATGCGCGACGCGGAACTGCGCTTCCCCTATCACGACTCGATCAGCCTCTGTACGGCGCCGAGTGACACGACGACGACCGTCGAGTTCGACGCCGACCTCGACGAGGAGGTTTACGTCGTCGACGGCGACTCCGTCGAAGGGCGGGGCGCCGAGCGCATCCGCGGGGTCGTCGACCACGTCCGCGAGTTAGCGGGCCGCGACGAGCGCGTCCGCTTGGAGTCGGAGAACTCCTTTCCCACGAACATCGGCTTCGGGTCCTCGGCCTCGGGGTTCGCAGCGGCGGCGATGGCGCTGACCGAGGCCGCCGGCCTCGACTGCTCGCGGCCGGAAGTCTCGGCAGTCGCCCGTCGGGGGTCGGCGTCGGCCGCCCGCGCAGTCACCGGTGCCTACTCGCACCTCCGGACCGGCGCGAACGACGAGGATTGTCGCTCCGAGCGGATCGACGTCGCCGACGAACTGGAAGCGGAGGTCCGGGTCGTCGCCGGGATGGTCCCGAGCTACAAGGAGACCGAGGCCGCCCACCGGGAGGCCGCCGAGAGCCACATGTTCCAGGGCCGGATGGCCCATATCCACGGACAGGTCGCCGAGGCCCGCGACGCCCTCCAGCGCGGGGATTTCGACGCGGCGTTCGAACTCGCGGAACACGACTCCCTGTCGCTGGCAGCGAC
The DNA here is from genome assembly GCA_003023785.1 of Halobacteriales archaeon QS_5_68_33. Classification (GTDB taxonomy): domain Archaea; phylum Halobacteriota; class Halobacteria; order Halobacteriales; family Haloarculaceae; genus QS-5-68-33. Next base: position 3,136 of record PXRS01000051.1, read on the forward strand.
GACGATGACCGGCCCCGCCGGGTGGGTCTACTGGCAACCCCGCACCGTCGAGATATTCAACGCCGTCCGCGAGCTGCGAGACGAGGGCCTGCCGGTCTACTTCTCGGTCGACACCGGCGCGAGCGTTTACGTCAACACCACCGCGACCCACGTCGACCGCGTCGAGTCGGCCGTCGCCGACTGTGGCGTTGACACCCGCGTCTGGGAGGTGGGCGGTCCCGCCCGGATTCTGCCCGAGAGCGAGGCGCTGTTCTGAGACGCGAACCGGGTTACAGCCAGTCAGACGGTCGGTTGTAATCAGTTCCGGATTTCGTCGAACCGGCCGACGAAATACCGGCAAATCGGTACAACCGACCGTATCGGTGTCGGACGCCACCTCTATGCCCGTTGAGGGTCAAGCGGCGGTATGCGGATCGAGTACGACCGGGACACCTGTATCGGGATGTTCCAGTGCGTCGCGGAGTGGGACGCCTTCGAGCGCGACGAGGACGCCGGCAAGGCCGTGCTGGCCGACAGCAAGGAGCGCAAGGAGGGCGTGTTCGTCCGCGAGGTGCCCGAGGACGCCGAACTCGACGCGAGGTTCGCTGCCCGTGCCTGCCCCGTCGACGCCATCGCCCTCTACGACGACGACGGTGAACAGCTTGTCCCCTGATACGGATTGCTGTCGGTCCGTTCCGGATCGACCGCACGCAGTCGCGCGGTCGTCCCGGTAAATCGGTACAGCAATCCGTATGATACGGTCGGCTGTACCGGTTTGCCGGTATTTCGCCGACCGGTTCGACGAAATCCGGAAACCATTGACAACCGACCGTACGACCCTGCCGCTGTTTTCCGCGCCCCCGGTGTCTCCCTCGACGCCAGTTGTGCCCTCGGGCTGTCGGCCGCTCCATGCGATTTGGTGACACGTTACGGCAGGACGCCGCGTTTGTCCTCCGAATACCGGATATACTCACCGGTACACACTAGTTCTACCGTTGGATGTCGTTTTTGAAGGCAAAATCTTTTCAATAAGGTAGTCCATAGGGGGGAGCAGCCAACCATGCCGGAGATGGAGACAGCGCAGTTCGAGACGGACCTGAGCCTGTTCAAGTACGACAACCTGGAGCAGTTGCCGCCGGCCTACCGCGACCTGGAGGAGGCCGAGCGAACCGAGCGCATCGAGGCCGCTCTCGGGGAACTGGGCGACGACGTGGTCATCCTGGGACACAATTACCAGCGCCGGGAGATCGTCGAGCACGCCGACTTCGTGGGCGACTCCTACGGGCTCTCGAAGCGGGCGGCCGAGGCCGACGCCGACTACGTGGTCTTCGGCGGCGTGACGTTCATGGCCGAGTCGGCCGACATCATCACCGACGACGACCAAACCGTGATCCTCCCCTCGATGGAGGCGTCCTGTCCGATGGCCGGGATGGCCGAGGCGCTGCAGGTCGACGCCGCCTGGGCGGAGATCACCGCGGCGGCCCCCGACGAGAACATCGTCCCGGTCACCTACATGAACTCCTATGCCGACCTGAAGGCGTTCTGCGCCGAGCAGGGCGGCCTGGTCTGTACGTCCTCGAACGCGCACAGGGCCTTCGCGTACGCCCTCGAGCGGGGCGACAAGGTGTTGTTCCTGCCGGACAAGCATCTCGGGGAGAACACGGCCCACCGACTCGGGATGGAAGACGAGATAGCCGAGTGGGACCCCTGGGACCCCGAGGGCAAGGACGCCGACGAGGTCGTCGCGAACGACATCATCCTCTGGGACGGCTACTGCCAGGTCCACGAGCGCTTCCGCGAGTCCCACATCACGGACGTCAGGGAGGAGCACCCGGACGCGAACGTCATCGTCCACCCCGAGTGTCGCCGCGAGGTCGTCGAAGCCGCGGACGAGGCGGGCTCGACCGCCACGATCACCGAGACCATCGAGAACGCCGACCCCGGCGAGACGTGGGCGATCGGCACCGAGATCCACCTCACCCACCACCTCCAGCGCTGGCACCCCGAGGTCGAGGTGCTGGCGCTGTGTGGCGAGGCCTGCATGGACTGCAACGCTATGCGCCAGATCGACCCCAACTATCTCGCGTGGGTCCTCGAGGAACTCGTCGAGGGCCGCGAGCGCAACGTCATCGAGGTCGCCCCCGAGGAGAAGGAACTGGCCCAGGTGGCCCTCGACCGGATGCTGGAGGTCTGAGGATGGCCGAAGGAGACACCGAATCCGTCGAACCGAAGGAGTACGACGACTACCGCACCACCGACGTGCTCGTCGTCGGGTCGGGCATCGCTGGCCTGGCCGCCGCCCTCGGCGCGGCGCGGGAGGGTGCCGACGTGACGGTCGCGACGAAGGCCACGCGCCCCGAGGGGGCCTCCTCGTGGTGGGCCCAGGGCGGTATCGCCGTCTCGCGTGACGACCCCGACCAGTTCAAGCGGGACATCCTCGCGGCCAGCGCCGACACCGCCGACCCCGAGGCGGTGGACGTGCTCGTTGACGAGGCGAACCGCGCCGTCGAGGACGTCCTCATCGACACGCTGGACGTCGCGTTCGATACGAACGGGAGCGGGTGGGACTTCGGGCGGGAGGCGGCCCACGACGAACCGCGCATCCTCCACGTCAACGCCGCGACGGGTAAGGCGATCCACGTCCCCTTCCTGAACTACCTCGACGACCACGACGCCGTCGAGATCCGCGACGACACGGCCGCACTCGACCTGGTCGCGCACGAGGGGATGGTCCACGGCGCCCTCCTCGAACACGAGGGCGCGGTGACGCCGACCTTCGCCGGCGCGACGGTGCTGGCGACGGGCGGCATCGGCGACCTGTACCCGCGCTCGACCAACCCCGACGGCTCGACCGGCGACGGCATCGCGATGGCCGCGCTCGCGGGCGCGGACGTGGAGGACATGGAGTACGTCCAGTTCCACCCGACCGTGTTCGTCGGGGAGGACGGCGACACCGACCGCCCGTTTCTCGTCAGCGAGGCCGTCCGCGGCGAGGGCGCGGTCCTCAGGAACGGCGAGGTCTCCGAGTCGGCAGACTCGGAGGCTCGGGAGACAGCGTCTCCCGGTGGCGAGCGGTTCATGCCCGACTACCACGCGGACGCGGAACTCGCGCCCCGCGACGTCGTCGCGCGGGCCGTCGGGAAAGAGCGGGAGGCCACGGGCGCGGTGACGCTGGACGTCTCGCCGCTGGATTTCGCCGGCGAGTTCCCGGGTCTCGCCGAGAAGTGCGAGGAGCGAGGCGTCGACTGGGAGCGCGGCATCCCGGTCGGCCCCGCCGAGCACTTCCTCTGTGGCGGCGTCGCGGTCGACGACCGCGGGCGGGCGAGCCTGGAGCGGCTCTACGCCGTCGGGGAGTGTTCCCGGACCGGCGTCCACGGCGCGAACCGCCTCGCGAGCACGTCGCTGCTGGAGGGGCTGGTCTGGGGCCTGCGCGCCGGCGAGGACGCCGCGGCGTATACCCCACGGGTCGTCGAGGCGGCCGAACTGCTCGACCGCGACCCGGCGCTGCCCGAGAACTTCGCCCGCGAGAAGTTCGTCCGCCTGCGCCGCGTGATGGACGAGTACGTCGGCCTCCGGCGCGACCCGGCCGAGTTGAACCGGGCACAGGCCGTCCTCCGGCGGCTGAAGGGCGAGGTCGACGCCTACGTCCGGACCCGCACCTCGCGGTCGCTCTACGAGTTGCGCCACGCCTCGGTCACCGCGCTCCTGGTCGCGCGGGCCGCCAGCGAGAACGACGAGAGCGTCGGCACGCACAACCTCGAACCCGAGGCCGGGGCCGGGGCCCGGGCCGACTGATGGAGGCGCGCCGATGATCACCGACGGGCAGGTCGAGCAGTGGCTCCGCGAGGACGTCGGCCACCACGACGTCACGAACCAGGTGCCCGGCGAGACGACCGGGCGACTCGTCGCCACGGAGCGCGGCGTCGCCGCCGGCCTGGACGCCGCCGCGGCCGTCTTCACGTACCTCGACGTGGCGGTCACCGAGCGCATCGACGACGGGGCGGCCGTCGACCCCGGCGACGCCGTCCTGCGGGTCGCGGGGCCGGCCCGCGAGGTCCTGCGGGGCGAGCGCGTCGCGGTCAACGTCGCGGGTCACGCCTCGGGCGTCGCGACGAAGACCCGCCGGGCGGTCGCGGCCGCTCGCGAGGTGGACGACGACGTTCGCGTCGCGGCCACCCGCAAGACCACTCCCGGGTTGCGCGGTATCGAGAAGCGCGCGGTCGCCACCGCGGGCGGGGACACCCACCGGCTCGACCTCTCCCATACGGTGATGGTCAAGGACAACCACGTCGCGGAACTCGGGCTGGAGCGGGCGGTCGAGCGGTTCCGCGACCGGGTCTCGTTCGCCACGAAGGTCGAAGTCGAGGTCGAAGAGCCCGGGGACGCCCCCCGGGCGGCCGCCGCGGGCGCGGACATCGTCCTGCTGGACAACATGGACCCGGAGACAACCGAGGAGGCCGTCGACCTGCTGGCCGAGCGCGCGGCCGACCTCGGGCGCGAGGTGCTGGCCGAGGCCTCGGGCGGGATCACCGTCGAGACTGTCCCGGAGTACGCGGCGACCGGCGTCGACGTCATCTCGCTCGGGTCGCTGACCCACTCCGCCGCGGCGCTGGATTACTCGTTTCGGACCGGGGAGTAGCGCCCGCCGGCGCCGTGACGCGTCGCGTTCCGGGCGGTTTTACGTCGGGTGGCGACCAACCGCCGCCGATGGCAGACACCTCCGACGGCGCCGTCTCGCTGTCGACGGTCGGTGTGGTGAGCGGGTTGCTCGCCTTCACAGGACTCGCGTCCGCGACCGTCCGTGCGGGCGGCGGGTTCGCGGTCGCGGGGCTCGTCGGCGGTATCTCCGGGACCGGGATCGCGTTTCTGGTGCCCTACCTGGTGCGACTCGACCGGTTCGGCCGGGCCGACCCCGACAGCGAGGGCGGGCGGGTCAACCCCGGCGCGGTCGGGGCGGCGCTGGGCGCGACCGGGTTCGTCATCCTCGCGATATTCCTGATCGCCGACGACCCGCTCGTCGCCGCGGGGATCGGGGTCCCGCTGGCGGGGCTGGAGTTCGTCATCTGGTCGCTGGCGCTCCCGCAGGCGGCCGACTCGCCGCCCGAACCGGACCGCGAACCGGGTCCGATGGGTCGGACGGAGTGACGGCAAAAAACGGCCGACGCGGCGTGTCCCGCCGTCACTTCATGTCCTGCAGGCGGTCGACGAGGTCGTCGGGCGAGACCTCCCCCTCGACCGTGACCTCGCCGTCGTGGTCGTGTTCGTGGACGGAGACGGCGCCGTCGTCATCGTAGTCGGTGTCCTCGCTCTCCTGTTCGGACTCGTCGTAGCTTCCGAAGCCCATGCACCACTGTTGTGCGATCGCTCGGAAAAGCGACGCGGTCCGGAGTCGCGTCGAGGGGTAGCCCGTGCCCGCGGCGAGATGGACCGTCATCGCGACTCCCTGATACGGTCGGGGACCCGCTGGGCGACGGGGCCGCCGAGCCAGGCCCGTACAGTGCCGAGGATGCCGTTCGGGACGTAGAGGACGAACAGCACGACGACGAGGTTCTTGACAGACTTACAGCCGGCAGTAGTACAACCGACCGTGTGAGCGGATACCGAATCCGCTACAGTTTTGATGGTCGGATGCAACCCCCGTGACATGGACTTGCACGGTCGAGAGATAAATCAGGACGTGCGGGAACTCGGGGAGTTGCTCGGGGATATCATCACCGAGCAGAGTTCGGAGTCGGCGTTCGAGACGGTCGAGACGATCCGGACGGCCGCGATCGACTACCGGCGGGGCGATGCCGAGGACCGCAGGGTCGTCAAGGAGACGCTCGACGGGCTCTCCCCCGAGGAGGAAGACGTCGTCGCGCGCGCGTTCACGACGTATTTCGAACTCATCAATCTCGCGGAGGAACGCCAGCGCGTCCGTGAGATACGGGAGAGTGCCCACGAGGGCACCCTGGAGGACAGCGTGGAGGCCGCGGTCGAGGAACTCGCCGCGCGGGACCTCTCCGCCGGGACCGTCGAGTCGGTCCTGGACGACGTGCTCATCCAGCCGACCTTCACGGCACATCCGACGGAGGCCCGCCGGAAGACGGTGAAGGCGAAGCTCCGCTCGGTGTCGGCACGGCTGCGGGAACTCGACGAGCACCGGCTGACCGACCCCGAGCAGCGCGACGTCGAACGCGACCTGGAGGCGGAGGTGACGAGTCTCTGGCAGACCCCGCAGGTCCGGGACCGCCGGCCCGAGGTGACCGACGAGGCGCTCAACGTCCAGTGGTACGTCGAGAACGTCCTCTTCGAGGTCATCAGCGAGGTGTACGACGCCCTCGAGGCCGCCGTCGAGGACGAATTCGACGAGGAGGTCGAAGTGCCGAAACTCTACGAGTTCCGTTCCTGGGCCGGCAGCGACCGCGACGGCAACCCGTTCGTGACGCCGGACGTCACGGCGGAGACGCTGGAGCGCCAGCGCTCGGCGGCGCTGCCCCTCTATCGCGACCGGCTGAAGGAACTGTCCGGCGTACTCACCCAGGACGCGAGCCAGATCGATACCGGCGAGCGTTTCGACGCGCGCCTGGAAGCTCACCGCGAGAAACTCCCGGGTGTCGCCGCCGAGGCACGCGAACGCTACCCGAACGAGCCCTACCGGCAGAAACTCAAGCTGATGCGCGAGAGCGTCCTCCGGGTCGACGACGTCCGGTCGGGCGGGTACGATTCCGTCGCGGAGTTCCTCGAAGACGTCGAGGTGATCGCGGAGAGCCTCCGCGAAAACGGCGCGGCGGTCATCGCGGAGACCCACGTCGACCCGCTGTATCGCACCATCGATACCTTCGGGTTCACCCTCGCCAGCCTCGACCTGCGGGACCACCGGCAGATGCACACGGAGACCATCGCCGAGACCGTCGCCGACGAGGGGGTCGACTACATCGCGATGGACGAGAACGAGCGCGTCGAGTTCCTCACCGAAGGAATCCTCCAGGACCAGCCCATCGTTGACGTGGAGGATACGACGGGCCGCTCGGAGGACACGACCCGGGTCTTGGAGCGGTTCGACCGCACCGCCGAGTGGCAGCGCGAGTACGGGGTCAATGCCATCGACACCTACTGTATCAGCTGGTGCGAGGAACCCTCCCACGTCCTCGAAGTGCTGTTTCTCGCGGACCAGGCGGGCATCGTCGACCTGCCGGGCTACTGCGGCCTGGACGTGGTGCCGCTGCTGGAATCGAAGTACGCGCTCGACGGCGCGCGCCGCATCATGGGGACGCTCTTCGAAAACGAAGCCTACTCGCAGGCGCTCCAAGCCCGCGACGGCGTCCAGGAGATCATGCTCGGGTACTCCGACTCGAACAAGGAGAACGGCTTCCTCGCGGCCAACTGGAGCCTCTTTCGCAACCAGCGCCGGCTCGCGAACATCACCGACGGCTACGACGTCGAGATGCGCCTGTTCCACGGTCGCGGCGGGTCCATCTCGCGGGGCGGCGGCCCGATGAACGACGCGATGCTCGCGCTGCCCAACGAGACGGTCTCGGGCCAGATCAAGTTCACCGAGCAAGGCGAGGCCATCGCCGAGAAGTACGCCAACAGCCGCATCGCCGAGCGCAACCTGGAACAGATGCTCGACGCCCAGATGCGGGCCCGGCACAACGCGATGGTCCAGCCCACCGAGGACGTCCCCGACGCGTGGGTCGAGGCCATGGAGACGGCGGCAGAACCCGCCCGGGAGGCATATCTCGACCTCCTCGACACCGAGGGGTTCGTGGAGTACTTCGAGACGACGACGCCCATCACCGTCATCGAGGGCCTCAACATGGGCTCGCGCCCGGCTTCCCGCAGCGAGGACCGCAGCGTCGAGGACCTGCGGGCGATCCCGTGGGTGTTCTCCTGGACCCAGGCCCGGTGTATCATCACCGGCTGGTACGGGCTCGCGACCGGACTCCAGGCGTACCTCGACGACGGCGGCGATATCGAGACGCTACGCGAGATGTACGAGGAGTGGTCCTTCTTCCGGACGACGCTGGACCGCGCCTCGATGGCCCTGGCCCGCACGGAGATGGACATCGCCGCGGAGTACGCGGCGCTGGCACCCGAGGAGCTGCGTGAGCGGATCTTCCCGGGCATCCGCGAGGAGTACGAGCACAGCGTCGAACTCGTCCAGGAGATCGCCGGCCGCGACGGCCTCATCGAACGGAGCTGGCTCCGGGAGAACTTGGACCGCCGGAACCCCTACGTCGACCCGCTCAACCTCCTGCAGGTCCGCCTGCTCTCCCAGTCGCACCTCACCGAGGCCGAGCGTCGGACGCTCCGCCTGACCGTCCAGGGCATCGCCGCCGGGATGAAAAACACCGGGTGACCTGACTCCAGCGAACGAACGCCCGGCCGAACGTTCAAATGCGAAGCCGCGACCACCGGGCCTGTGGCCTGAAAGTCGCCGCGGACCGGTCTGCGGGAGCGCGACACGCCGGTTCGCGGGCGGTGCGTGTCGCCTGTCCGCCCTTCTGCCGACCGGTCAGTCCACCAGTGCCGCTTCCAGCAATTCCAGCGGGTGACGGACCTCGTAGCCCGTGCCGTGTTCCATCTGCATCGCGCAGGTCGGACACTCGGTCATCCCGGTCTCGCCGTCGGCGTCGTGCATGTGTTCGAACATCTCCTCGCCGATGGCCATCGACGTCTCGTATTTCTCGTCCTTCCAGCCGTACGTCCCGGAGATGCCCGAGCAGGACTCGCCGACGTCCTCGATGGCGGCGCCCTCGAGGTCGCGGAACAGCTCGACCGCCTGCCGGTCGAGTCCCTGATTGCGGGCGTGACAGGGGGCGTGGTAGGCGAACTCCGCCGCGAGGTCGTCGCCGACCTCCGCCTCGCGGACTTCGCTCACCAGGTCCTCGTGGATGCGGAGATACTCGACGGACTCGAAGGTGTGGGCCGCGACGTCGTCGATCCCCTCGATGTCGAACAGCTCGGGGTACTCCTGGCGGAGCGCCATCGAACACGAGGTGCAGGAGGCGATGGCGTCGCATCCTTCCTCGGCGAGCGCCGAGAGCGACGGGACGTTGACCTCGGCGTGGCGGCGCGCGTCCTCGAGCATGCCGTTGGCGAACATCGGCGTCCCCGAACACCCCTGGTCCGGAACGACGACCTCGTAGCCGAAGTGCTCGTAGACGCGCACGAGCGCTTTCCCCACCTCGGGGGTGTTGTACTCGGCGTAACAGCCGTGGAAATAGGCGACTCTCTTGTCGGCGTCCGCGGGTTCGCTCCTGCGCTCTCTGGCCTCGCGAGCGTGCTCCCGTGACGCGGCCGCGCCGCCCCGACGCGCCCACCACTCGGTGAACGTCTCGGTGGCGAAGGCGGGGAACTCCCGCTCGCTGGTGATCCCCATCGCCTTCTCCATGACCCAGCGGGCGGGACCGAAGTTCATCGCGACGTTCGCCACACGGGGTGCCTTGCTCGCGAACCACGCCGAAGTGCGGTAGTTCGCGAGGATCCGGTTGCGCCAGTATTCGACCGATAACGTCGACATCCGGTCGTCGACGTACTGCCCGCGGGCGGTGTTGTGCATCTGCGAGAGCGGCACGCCCGACGGGCAGGCGTTGTCACAGCGCATGCAGTTCGAGCAGTCCATCACCGAGTCGTCGACCTCGTGGTCGTCGTCGGTCCGCTTGAGTCGCCACTGTTCGGGCCCCTGGAACTTCGGCCCGGGGAAATCGTCGTCGACTTCGGCGACGGGACAGCTGGTGTCGCAGGTCGAGCACTTGTAACAGGAGTCCGCACCGGGTCGCAGGTCGAAGTCGCCGCTGTCGGGGAACACGTCGACGGGTTCGAACTCCTCGCCCGTGTCGGGTTCGACGGGGTCGAACTCCCCGCCCGCGTCGGTACCCGGGGATCCGGCGTCGGCACCGTCCGGGGGTTCGGCGTCGCTCATACGGCCTCCCCGGCGCGTCGACCGGCCGCGTATCCCGTCGCGATCGAGACCCCGCTGCCGGACTTCTCGGCCGGGAAGTCGTACCCACCGAGCACCGACCCCGCCGCGCGCAGGTTCTCGAACTCGGCGCTCCCCCGACCGTTCAGGGGCCGGAGGCTATCGTCCGTTTCGACGCCGAACCGGGCGAACGCGTGGTCGCCGAACGCTTCGGTGTCGAACCAGTCGTATCGGTCGTCGGGATGTGGCACGTGACAGCCGAAGACCGGTTCGGAAACGCGTTTGCGGTCGGACTCGACGCCCTTGCCGACCAGACCACCGGTCGCCAGCACGTACTGGTCGGCGGTGTTCGGGATCCGGGCACCGTGCTTCTCGACGGACACCTGCTCGATCCGGTCGTCGCCGTCGTAGTCGACGACCGGGTTGCCGGTCTCGATGCTGACGCCCGCCTCGTCGAGCGCGTCGAACAGCGCGTCTTCGAGTCGCATCCCGGGCAGCGAGGGGGGCCCCATCGGTACCTCGAACACGTCGGCATCGAGCCGGTCCTCGAGTGCTGCCCGGACCCGGTGGGGGCGGTCGTCACCGAGTATCGCCGGGAAGCCGACCCGCCCCTCCCCGTCGAGTTCCGCGGCGACGCGTTCCGCGAGCGCGCCGCGCACGGGGCGGGACCGGCCGTCGACCGTCGTCTCGCCGTCCGTGTCCAGCGGTTTCGCGTACCGGGTCACCTCGGCGTCGGCCCGGAGGTCGCCGGGGAATCGCACAGTCACGGCCCGGACTTCGAAGGGGACGCCCGCCGCTTCGAGGTGAGCGGCCGCGTGGGGCGCGTCGAAATCGACCAGCGAGTCGAACCCCACGAGCAGCACGTCGCGGTCCTCGCTGGCGAGGCCGGCGCTGACGCTCGCCGGGTAGCGGGCGGTGGGTTTGACCGTCCCGCCGTGGGTGGGTACGAGCGCGTTCCTGTCCGTGTGCGATCCCCGGTAGTGCGGGACCGCCTCGTCGAAGAACTCCATCGCCTCACGGACGCCACCGACGCCGACGGTCCGGTATGGGTGGTCCGCTGGCAGGTCCGTGATCGCTCCGTACGGGTCGACGAGCGGNNGTCCGCGCCGGTCCGTGCGGCGGCGAGCGCGCTCGTCAGGCCCGCCAGCCCGCCGCCGACGACCAGCACGTCGGCTTCAATCGCCACGGTTCCCTCCGTCCGTCGCGACGCCGACAGCCATGCCGGTCCCGGATTCGGCGCTCCCGTCGTCGAAGGCACCGAAATCGACCGGTTCGCCGTCGGCGGGGTCGCTGTCGCGGTTCTGTGTCGTCGCGTGGAGCGCGTAGTTCAACATTGCCTGCGAGAGCTGCTGGCCCCAGAGCGCGTGGCGCTGGCCCTTCCAGCGCTCTTCGAGGAGTTCGTCCCACGCCCGGCGAGCGGTCAGTTCATCGTGCTCCGGCAGGAGTTCGCTCGCCAGCCGATGGCAGCAAAAGCCGCCCTGGCAGTTGCCCATCGAGGCCCGGGTGCGGATCCGGACGGCGTTGAGGTCCGACCCCGACTGCTCGATGGCGTCCCGCACTTCGGCGCGGGTGACGCCCTCGCACCCACAGACCGTCGGGTTCGGACCGTCGGTGTCGAGCACCTCGTCGGCACGGGAACCCAGCCGCTCGACGCTGCGGCGGCCGATGGGCGAGCGGAGGCCGAACTCGTCCATGTAATCCCGGAGTACCGAGAACTCCTCGCTGCCCGGGAGCGGTACGTCGGCCGTCCGGCAGTCGGCGTCGATACCGAACTGCTCGCAGACGTGGTCGCTTATCTCCTCGCCCATCATCCGGTAGGTGGTGAACTTTCCGCCGACGATGCTCGTCATGCCGGCGAGGCCGTCGCGCTCCTCGTGGTCGAGCAGGAAGTAATCGCGCGTGATGTCGGTCGGGTCCTCGCTACCGACCTCGGGCGGCTCGTACAGCGGGCGCACGCCCCAGAACGACCGGATCGTCCGGGCCTCGGCGAGCATCGGCACGACCTCCGAGAGCGTGTCGATCATCATATCGACCTCCCACCTCTCCTCGGGGTAGTCCTCCGGGTCGTCGACCTCCTCGTCGGTGGTCCCGAGGATACACGTCGTCTCGTGGGGGACGATTATGTCGGCGTCGCCCTTAGGCCGACAGCGGTTAATCACGGTGTCGACCTGCCGGACGTTCATGACGGTCATGACCCCCTTGGAGGGGCGGACCTCGATGTCGACGCCGGCCATCTCGCCGATGCGACCGGCCCACGCACCCGTGGCGTTGACGACGTAGTCGGCGCGGACCTCCTCGCGACCGCCTTCGACGCCGTGGACGCGCTTGCCCGGGCCGGAACCGTGCTCGACCTCGACGCCGGCCACCTCGCCGTCCTCGACGAGCAGGTCCGTGACTGTCGAGTGAGTCTCGATGCGCGCACCGTGTTCCTGTGCACTCGCGGCGTTGGCGACGACGAGGCGGAACGGGTCCACCGCGCCGTCCGGCACCGAGATGGCTCTGTCGACGTCCTTCGCGAGGTGGGGTTCCACCGCTCTCGCCTCCTCGTCCGAGAGGACCTCCGCTGGGATACCACACTCCTCACAGCCCGCCAGTTTCTCCTCGAAGTACGCCGCCGAGTCCTCCGGGCGCTTGACGAAGAGACCGCCGGTCATCTCGACGCAGTGGCTCGCGATGTCCCGCAACACGCGGTTCTCCGCGATACACTCGCGGGCGCTCTTCTGGTCCGAAACCGCGTAGCGACCACCGCTGTGAAGCAGGCCGTGCATCCGCCCGGTCGTCCCGTGGGTGAGGTTGCCCTGCTCCAGCAGCGTGACGTCGAGCCCCCGCATCGAGAGGTCGCGTGCGATCCCTGCGCCCGTCGAACCCCCGCCGATAACGGCGACGTGTGGTACCGATGCCATCTGTCTTCCTGCTCGTTCGCCCTCCACCCACTTTACTTCACCGGCAGAGCGGTAGCTATAATAAATTTACTGACCGACCGTGATAGTCCGGCTGCCCGGACAGATACGGCCGAAGTAGCCTCCTGCGCCGAAAATTTCGGGGTCAAGCGCGCTCGCAGCACGGACGGCCACCCTGGCACCCGCTCCCGCCCTGTGGCGTTCGCGTCCTCTATTCGTCGCCCTCCCGTTTATTTATCGGATTCGGCTTCGAGTAAATAATCCACGTCGACGGCCTGCCGGGCGGCCCGCTGGGGGACAGACGCCGACAGTGACACGTCAGAGTCGGGGGAAACCCGCCGAAATCGGGACGAACGGCGACAGATTCGACGGATCCGGGCGACAGCGGTCGGCCACGTCTCCCTGGACCGGTCGACGCCACGCGGGCGCACGGGTCGTGTTGTACGGGCGGGCCAGACGCTCTCGTGGGGACCGCCGCCCGACTCCGGACCCCCACGGCGACGCCCGGGACGGCGGGGTCGGCGCCGACAGTCGCGGTCGAATCGGAGGAATTTCCCGGGTAACGGACCGGACGGCCGGCGCTTATATCTTTACTCTCGACCGCCGGTGTGATAGTAACTTTTATAATGATCCACCATATTGTTTACCAGCAAGGCAGCAATAGAGGTAAATTGCTCGCCCAACGGAGTACCACACCAATGGCAGACACATACGTCGGTTCGATCGACCAAGGGACGACCGGGACCCGCTTCATGGTCTTCGACCACGGCGGGCAGGTCGTCGCGAACGCGTACGAACAGCACGAACAGATCTATCCGGAACCGGGGTGGGTGGAACACGACCCGATCGAGATCTGGGAGAACACCCAGGAGGTCGTCAACCGCGGGCTCGACGAGGCGGACCTGGACGCGACCCAGCTCGAAGCACTCGGGATCACCAACCAGCGCGAGACGACTGTCGTGTGGGACAGAGAGACCGGCACGCCGGTCCACAACGCGCTGGTCTGGCAGGACCGCCGGACCACCGACCGCGTCGAGGAACTGGAAGAGGCGGGCAAAGTCGGGATGATCCGCGAGAAGACGGGGCTGGAGGCCGACGCCTACTTCTCGGCGACCAAGACCGAGTGGATACTCGACAACGCCGAGCCGCTGAAACTGGAGAGTTC
>PXRS01000052.1 GCA_003023785.1 Halobacteriales archaeon QS_5_68_33
GCAGTGTAAAGGTTTCGCGCCTGCTGCGCCCCGTAGGGCCCGGTATCTTGTCTCAGATACCGTCTCCGGGCTCTTGCTCTCACAACCCGTACCGATTATCGGCACGGTGGGCCGTTACCCCACCGTCTACCTAATCGGCCGCAGCCACATCCTGTAGCGCCGGAACGTTTCCAGCTCGCTGCACTCCAGCATGCGAGCTGTATCGGATATTAGCCTCAGTTTCCCGAGGTTATCTCCGTCTACAGGGTAGTTTGGCCACGTGTTACTGAGCTTGTCGCCACGGGCCTGAACCCGTACGACTAGCATGGCTAAATCGAACTCCGATAGCAATGGCCTCCGGCAGGATCAACCGGAATGTCCCCTGCAGAGCAGGGGGGTAGGCGGGAGCACACTCGCAATGAGTGTGGTCGCTATCGATGAGCGTCCGACGACACCCGCCGACCGAGTGTCACCGAACTACCAGGGCTAACATCAGATCCCATCTGTACGGCGGACCGCAGGGGTGGAATCCTCATTTCTTGCGGACCTGAAGGTACCCCACGAAGGGTATTAAACCCTTCGAGACGCGTCGCGTCTCGGGGAGCTTTCAGGTCCAGCACGGTCGAGCGGTGCCGGCCTCGACCAGGCCAGTTCGCATCACGTTCGAGCACCCTTCTACACTTAAGGGCATCGAACCGGTCGCGGCAAGCCGGCGCCCGCCGACCGGGCTCGCGATGTGAATGCGGTCTGGGCGTCAGCTCCGCGCCGCTTCGTATCACTACAGATGAGAGGGGTATACTTAATCCCGTCGTTTCGACTCCCGCCACGTCATGCGATTTCATGACCCCTCCTCCCGATCAACCGGGCGACACGACCGGCCGAATGCTCCCCCGCGGCGACGCTCCCGGTGTGATGTCGCGTGGCAGGAGGACGGCCGGTCATCCCGCGCGTCGTGCGCCCGGTGTGGCCGGGTGGGAGCCACGCGTTCCCTGTGCTTCATACGGTCGGTTGTAAGTCAGTTCCGGATTCCGTCGAACCGGTCGACGGGATACCGGTAAATCGGCACAACCGACCGTATCGGCCCCTGGTAGGTCACGGCCGCGACCGGGACGGACGAAGACCGGAACAGGGCCGTCGCTACGAGGTCGGGGGCAGAAGGGACGATACTGGTCGACAGAACGGTTGATAGAATTCGCCCCCGCGACGTCTCGGCGAATATCTATCAGGGCTTCTGTCGACCAGTAGAGACCTCCCGGCTCAGATCTCGTCCAAGTGCTCGACGCCCTGTTTGGAGACGTTCGCCTTCGTGATCTCCTCGACCTGGTTCATCCAGACCTCGTCGGGGCTGTCGGCGTCCCACTCGTCCATGTCCACCTCGGGCGGCGACTCCTTCCAGGCCCACCCCTCGTAGACGTGGACCTTCGTCGTCCCCTTCTCGCGGAGCCGGATCGGCTCGCGGCCGGCATCGTCCTCGCTGGACCCCGGATCGTCGAGGTCGCGCGCCGCTTTCAACGCCGCCTGGCGCGGCGTGCTCCCGGAAAAGACGCTTTCTTCCGTGCCATCCTCCGTCCTGAGCGCGAAGTTGCGCTTGTCGCTATCACGTGCCATGGTCGGCTGCTCCGTGTCAACCCAGCATATGATTCATTATAAATATATCCCCGATCGGGGCGCGTGCTGGCGATTCTTTTATACGTGTGTCGTGCTCGACCCCGAGACCGGGGGTCGCGCGGGCCGAAACTGGGGCCACTCACGGGGGTGTTCGGCGCACGCGCGGTGGCTTCGACGGGGAGACCGCCGGCGGCGCATGGACGGTTCGTCGGCGCGCCGGCGGCCCGCGGGTGTCGCTCGGCCGCGCGCGGTAGACTTAAGTGTGTCCTGCGGCGAAACCCCGACTAGGATAGCGCGATGGTGCGAAAGAAGAAGCTCAGCCCGAGTGGCGCCAAAGACGAGGACGGCGAGTACCACAACGTGCACATCAACCTCCACGAGGACGAACTCGCGGTCGCCAGCATGAACATCGGCGACGAGGTGTTCGTTCGCGTCAGGGACAACAAGATCATCATCCAGAAAGCCGACCAGGACGACGTCGAGCACGAGTTCTGACTCTCGGCCCCCCCGGCCCGGATCCACCGGGGGCGAACTGCCACCGGATATCGGTCACGACCAGCACCCACGACGACGCCGGACCGACCGCTCCCAGACCGGAATGAACGCCTACGACCTCGCGAAACCGCTGTTGTTCTCCCTGCCGGCCGAGACCGCCCACGGCCTCGGCCACGCCACCCTGCGGGTCGTCGGTGAGACGCCCCTCACAGGGCCCGTGGCCGGCCGCTACACCGTCTCCGACCACCGCCTCCGCGTCGAGGCGTTCGGGGAAGCGTTCCCCAACCCCGTGGGCGTCGCCGCCGGGTTCGACAAGAACGCCGAGGTCGTTCCCGGCCTCGCCGCGCTGGGCTTTGGCTTCGTCGAGGTCGGCGGCGTCACCGCCCGCCCGCAAGCGGGCAACCGGCGCCCCCGGATGTTCCGCCTGCGCGCGGACGACGCGGTCATCAACCGGATGGGCCTGAACAACGACGGCGCCGCCGCCGTCGGCGAGCGCCTCGCCGCGCTCGACGCGCCCGTCCCGGTGGGCGTCAACATCGCCAAGTCCGAGGACGTCGCAAGCGAGAACGCGCCGGCGGACTACCGCGAGACCTACGAGCAGGTCACGGACGGGGGTCCCGCGAGCGGAGCGAGTGGGACCTCGCCGGACGCGAAGTCGTCCGGCGGTGATTTCTTCGTCGTCAACGTCTCCTGTCCCAACTCCCAGGGGTTCGAAGCGCTCCAGAACCGCGAGACCATGGCGGCCATCCTGACCGAACTGCAGGACGCGGGCGCCGAGCCCCTGCTGGTGAAGCTCTCGCCGGACCTGCCCGACCCCGCGCTGGCCGGCGCCGTCGAGCTTGCGACCGACCTCGACCTCGACGGCATCATCGCCACCAACACCTCGACCGAGCGCCCCGAGGGACTGGAGAGCCCCGCGCGCGCCGAACCCGGCGGGCTCTCGGGCGCGCCCATCGAGGACCGCGCGACGGAGACGGTCCGGTTCGTCGCCGAGCGGACGGACGTCCCAGTCATCGGCGTCGGCGGCGTCGCCACGGCCGAGGACGCCTACCGGAAGATCCGCGCCGGCGCGTCGCTGGTCCAGCTCTACACCGGGTTGGTCTACCGCGGGCCGCCCACCGCCCGCGAGATCAATCGTGGGTTGCTCGACCTGCT
>PXRS01000053.1 GCA_003023785.1 Halobacteriales archaeon QS_5_68_33
CGCTTTCACCTCCTCTACGGTGAACATATCCCGTTCGTCTACGTGGGTTTGCTTTTGTTTCGCTATTACAATTTCGTGCGGTTCAACGCCTAACTCGTCGTGATACTGGTAGAATTTGGAGACAGCAGATTGCCACCCTTTCAGAGTCCCCTTACTGTATCCGTCAGATTTGACGGATGGGTGTGAATGATCGCCAGTCGCCACAGAATCAAAGAACCCGTTTATTTTGTCGGCGGAATCAATTTCTGTGAGTGGTGTCTGACTGATTACAGCCACACGCTTGAGATTGTGCGCGTAGCTGTGAAGCGTCCCCACGCTCTTGGTTTCCTGCTGGCCGTCACTATTGATGAATGTCTCCGAGTAGTTCTCCCGGTCGATTGCTTTGAGATATTCGACGGCGGCGTGTTTGTCGGCTTCTGCTATCTCGTCGGACTGTAGTAGGTCCCGCAGGTTGTGGCGGAACTTGTTTCGAGGTTGGTTGTGTGCTCCGGTGATATCGTCGTCGAGTCCACTTACCCCATACTCACTCTCCAGGCCGTCGGACGTCATAACCAACCCTTGCGGCTCTTTAGTTATAGTTCATGCGGTGGTGACTAACGAGGAGTTCTACGACCTCGGGCGTGCGAAAACGGGGGCTGACTGATGCGTCGGTCGTACCGATTTACCGGTATTTCGCCGACCGGTTCGACGAAATCCGGGACCGATTTACGACCGACCGTGTGACGCTTTGTGTAAGGGGTCAGTGACCCACGATTCCTGCGGTCGGTGCCGACCGGCAGGTAGCGATGCTGGACCAGTCGGTGAAACTCACCGTAGCGGTGTCGTTCCGTCCCGTAAACGGTTCTATAACTACGGGAGCGGTTCCGCTACGACAACACACCATGGACATCGTTCTCGTAACGGCGGACAGTGTCAGAGCGGACCACTGCGGCTGGCTGTCGGGGGAAGGCGAGCAGTCCGGTCCGACGACGGGACCGTCGATTACCCCGACCCTCACTGCGCTCGCCGACGAGTCGGTCACTTACACGTCCGCGATTGCACCGGGGCCACGCACGCTGTCTTCGGTCCCGGTTTCGCACACCGGTGTCCCTTTCGCCTGCAACAACTTCGGAACCGACGAATACGACGAGCGCGCGGCCCGGATCCGAAGCCACGTAGAGCGGTTCGAGACGCTCGCGGAAACGCTTCAGGACGCAGGCTATGCCACCCTTGCGTTCACCGCGAATCCGTGGACGTCGACCAACACCGGCTTTGACGTCGGGTTCGACGAGTTCAGGGAGGTCGGTCGGAGCGGCGGCGAGATCTGGTCGCGGTTTCAGGGGACTGTCGCCGACAAGCCGGCCCGGTTGTTCGACCGCTGGGTCCACAACGATACCTGGTTCTGTCGCTGGCGGACGTTCTACGACGACCTTCTCGAACGCATCGGGACGACCGAGGGGCCCGTGTTCGCTTGGGTGTTCCTTCTGGAACCTCACAACCCGTACCTGCTGCCTCGCAGCGATCGCCACGAGTCGTCGACGCTCGGAATGTACTCCGCGGTCCTCAGGGCCAACAGTTTCCTCGGCCAAGTCGACGGCAGGACGGCCGTCGACACGTCAATCAACGAGGAGACGCTGGCACGACTGCAGCGCGCCTACCGGGACACGATCCGGTCGGTAGACACCTTCGTGGACCGGTTGCTCTCCGACCTTTCGGATGACGTGACGCTCATCTTCCACTCGGACCACGGCGAGGCTTTCGGCGAACACGGGACTTACGGCCACACACCTACGTTGTACGAGGAGAACATCCACGTCCCGCTTCTGGTGTACGGTACTGATCGGGATGACACGGTTGAGTCTCCCGTGTCCACGGCCGAAGTGGCGTCTATTGTCCGAGCGTGTGCGAGGGATGACGACCTGCGTCCGGAGGCATACACTACGGACGTCGCGGCCGCACGGACTGAAGCAGACGACGCTATCGCGCTCCGGAGCGACCGCTGGAAATACCTCCGGATGGGCGACCGGGAGTCACTCTACGACCTCCGCGAAGATCCGATGGAGCGAGAGGACGTGAGCACCGAACGCCCGGATGTCCTCGCCGGCTTTCGAGAGAAGCGCGCAGAATACGAGTCCGAACTCCCCGACTCGACGTCGGACCGCGATGCGGAGGGCGACGACGAGGTCAAAGAACACCTCCGTTCGCTGGGTTATCTATGATGGGTTCGTTTTCCGACTGACTTCGCCCCGAACGCGAACGCTATTCGCCGTGAGCGCAGCACACTCCTCGGGGCGATCAGTCGCTGGCCTGCCTCGACGTAACGTTTGTGCCGACACATTTAAGGATTAGATATATCTAATTCTTTCCATGCTCAGCGCGAAGATGGAGGACTACCTCAAGGCCATCTACGAGGCCCAGCGGGACGGGGAGGGGCCGGTGTCGACATCGGCGGTGGCCGATATGCTGGACGTGACGCCGCCGACGGCATCCAGCATGCTGGAGAAACTGGAGGGGCAGGGGTTGCTCGAACGGGAGAAATACGAGGGAGTCAGACTGACCACGGAGGGCGAGACGGTCGCGCTCGAAGTGGTGCGCCACCATCGCCTGCTGGAGACGTACCTGACCGAGCAACTGGGGTACGACTGGGCGGCGGTCCACGACGAGGCCGACCGGCTGGAACACCACATCAGCGAGGAGTTCGAGCGCCGGGTCGCCGACGCTCTGGGGGACCCGAGGGTCGACCCCCACGGCGACCCCATTCCGGACAACTCACTCCGGCCTGTCGACGAGAGCGGGGCGACCCTCGGGGAACACGGCGAGGGCGAGACGCTCGTGGTCACGCGGGTCCGCGACCGCGACCCCGAGGAGCTCGCGTACCTGGACGAGGTGGGGGTCACGCCGGGGACGCGACTCGCGGTCACGGAAGTCGCGCCCATCGGCATGGTGACGGTCGAACTCGACGGTGGGGAGGCCGTCTCGCTGCCCGACGACATCGCGCGAGCGATCTTCGTCGAGAGCGCGGGGGACCCGCCCGACAACAGCGAGGTCGCCGACGTCTGATACGGTCGGTTGTACCGATGTACCGGTATTTCGCCGACCGGTTCGACGAAACCGTGTTGTACGTCACCGACAGCGGCGCGGTATCGGTGACAGCAAACCGGCTCCTCGCGGTGGTCGGCCTGTTCGTCGGGGTGACCCCGGTCGCGCTCGGGATGCTGTGGTTCCCGTTCGTGCGCCGGCTCTCGGACCGCGCGCTACACGCGGTGCTCGTGACGCTGCAGGAACGGTTTTCTCTCCCCGGGTCCCATCTGCGGGCATGCGTGACCTCGACGAGACCGACCGCCGGATCCTCGGCCTGTTGCTGGACGACGCGCGCCGCTCGTGGCGGGAGATAGCCGACGCCGTCGACCTCTCGCCGCCCGCGGTGTCCGACCGCGTCGACAGGCTGGAGGGACTCGGCGTCGTCCGCGGGTTCACCGCCGACATCGACCGCACGAAACTCCGCGCGGGGACGCCCGTCCTCGTGACCGTCGACGCGGTTCCGGGGACGGCGACGCCGCTGGCCGGCGAACTGGCCGACGCCGACCGCGTCGAACACGTCTTCGAGAGCGCCGACGACGAGGTGGTCTTCTCTGCGGTCGTCGAGGACGGTGACCCGCTCCCGCTCCTGCGGCGCCACGGCGACCTCGACGATATCCAGGGATACGACGTCTCCGTACTGCGCCGGCGGGCCTGGAGTCCGTCCGTCGAGGGCGTCGAACTCGCGCTGACCTGCGACGAGTGCGGGAACACCGTCACGAGCGAGGGCGAAACCGAGCGCATCGACGGCGAACAGTACCACTTCTGCTGTGGGTCCTGCCGGGACTCCTTCGTCGAGATGTACGAGGACCTCCGCGAGGGCGCCGACGTCTGATACGGATTATTGCAGATTATTTTCGGATAGCGCCGACCCCGGGGTCGGCGCGTACCGGTAAATCGCTACAATAATCCGTATGAGGACGCCTCACCGCGGGTTCCCGGTCACCGGGGCCTGGCGACTCTGATGACGTGCTCCGGCCCGGTCGCCACTTCCTGGACCTCGTCGAACGCTTCGAAGTGCTCCGAGAGGTCGAGTTCGCGGTGGTGGACGAAGGCGAACCGGCCGTCCCGCCCCAAGACGTCGGCGGCGCCGTCGAACAGTATCGCGAGGACGCCCGACCCGGCATGGGTCGGCGGGTTGCTGAGAACGAGGTCGAACGTCCGGTCCCGGACGCCGGACAGACAGTCGGCGGTGAGGACCTCGCCGCCGACCTCGTTTCTCGATAGCGTCGCCTCGGCACACGCCGTCGCCCGCGCGTCGTCGTCGGTGAGCGTCACCTCGCACTCGGCGGTCAGAGCGGCGTAGGCCCCTATCGGCCCGCAGCCACAGCAGAGATCCAGCACGCGCTCGCCGTCCGCGACGTCGACGGACTCCAGGAGGAGGCGCGTCCCGTCGTCGAGGCCACCGACTGCGAACAGCCCCGGTTCGGTCACGAGTTCGAGGGCGGTCCCGTCGACTGTTGCCGTGTGCTGTCGGCGTTCGACGAACGTCGGCGGGTCGAAAGCCTCTGGTCGGGTGGCCCTGACGAGTTCCGCGCCGCCGGCCGCCGTGACCGTCTCCGGGTCCGCTCCCAACTCGGAGAGACAATCGCTGTAGCGGTTGAGACCGGTCGTTTCCCGGGCGGCCAGGAAGAGCGTCCCGCCGGGGTCGATGCGCTCCAGAGCGCCCGCGAGTCGCTGTTTGCCCACGTCGAGTGCGGTGTAGGGCTTCGGGACGTACACCGCAGTGTCGAAGCCGCCGTCCAGGGCCGCCTCCCAGGCGACGGTCCGGACCGTCGCGTTAACGCCGTTTTCCCGGACGTTCTCCCGGCAGGTGTCGGCGGCGCGGGCGCTGGATTCGGTCATCGTCACGTCGTCGGCGCGGGCCGCCAGGACGACACCGAGGACGCCGTAGTTCGCCTGGACGACCAGCAACTCCCCCAGGTCCGCCTCCCAGCAGCCTTCGAGCGCGAGCAGCGTCTCCGCGCGGAACTCCTCGGTCGAGCGAAGACCGTCCCGCGTCCGGAAGCGGTAGGTCCCGGGGCCGGCCGCCGTCCGTGACTCCAGTTCCAGCGTCATCGATGGTCCCTCCGGGGAAAGAGGCAGCAGTGCCCGTTCGTGGTGGCCCCGGTTTTTGCGTGCACAGTCACGGGAGCGGGACCCGACCGGCGGTCGTCGACCGCGCCCGTGTCCGGCGATTCCTGTCTCATCGACGTTGGCCGGAGGTTTCCCGCCCCCCGGACATAAACGCCGCGGTGAACGGTACTCCACTCCGAAGGATCCCCGTACACCCCCCGGTATCCATGTTCGCCACCAGGAAAGGTTTGACTTCGAAATTCATGCCGGCGACTTGCTTTAGTTCGGAAGGGGAAAGCCGAATGAACGTGCATCCCGTACAACGAGGTGATGAGTACCAGGGACGCGCACCTCGAACTACAGGGGATGAGTTGCGCCAACTGCGCGTCGACCATCCAGGAGTCGGTCGGGGCGCTGGACGGCGTCGCGGAGGTGTCGGCCAACTACGCCACCGACGAGGGGACGGTGACCTACGACCCCGACGAGGTGTCGCTCGCAGAGATCCACGCGGCCGTCGAGGAGTCGGGCTACGAGGCCGTGAGCGAGACGGTCACAGTGGGGATCACGGACATGTCCTGTGCCAACTGCGCCGAGACGAACGAGACGGCGCTCCTGGACACGCCGGGGGTGCTCGCGGCCGACGTCAACTTCGCCACCGACGAGGCCCGCGTGCGGTACAACCCCGCCGACGCCTCCCTCGCCGACGTCCACGATGCCATCGAGCGGGCGGGCTACACGCCCATCCGGGAGAACGACGGTGACGCCGAGCCGAGCGAGGCCGGCGAGCGGTCCGGCCGGGCGCGCCGCGACGCTGCTCGGAGCGGGGAGATCCGCCGCCAGCGCCGCCTCACGCTGTTGGGCGCGGCGCTCTCGCTGCCGCTGCTGGGGATGCTCGCGGGCCACGTCTTCGCGCCCGAGTGGATGGAGACGACGTTCGCGGGCGTTCCGCTGGGGTGGGTCGCGTTCGCCCTGGCGACGCCCGTCCAGGTCATCCTCGGCCGGGAGTTCTACGAGAACGCCTACACGGCAGTCGTCAACAACAGGACCGCGAACATGGACGTGCTGATCGCGCTGGGGTCCTCGACGGCCTACCTCTACAGCGTGGCGCGCCTGCTCGGGTTCCCCGGCGAGGGACTGTACTTCGACACCGCCGCGCTCATCCTCGTGTTCATCACGCTGGGCAACTACCTCGAAGCCCGCTCGAAGGGCCAGGCCTCCGAGGCGATCCGGAGCCTGCTGGAGATGGAGGCCGAGACGGCGACCCGACTCCGGGAGGACGGCACCGAGGAGGAGGTCCCCCTGGAAGACGTCGCGGTGGGCGATCGCCTCAGAGTCCGCCCCGGCGAGAAGATCCCCAGCGACGCAGTGGTCATCGACGGCGAGAGCGCGGTCGACGAGTCGACGGTCACCGGCGAGTCCGTCCCCGTCTCGAAGGAACCCGGCGACGAGGTGATCGGGTCGACGGTCAACCGGAACGGCGTCCTCACGGTGGAGGCGACGAAGGTCGGGTCGGAGACGGCGATCCAGCAGATAGTCGCCCGCGTCCGGGAAGCCCAGAGCCGCCAGCCCGAGATCCAGAACGTGGCCGACCGCATCTCGGCGTACTTCGTCCCGGCGGTCATCGTCAACGCCCTGTTCTGGGGGACCGTCTGGTACGCGTTCCCCGACGCGCTGGCCGGGTTCGTGGGGAGTCTCCCGACGTGGGGACTCGCCGCGGGCGGCCCCGCGGCGGTCGGCGTCTTCGAGTTTGCCGTCGTCGTGTTCGCCTCCGCGGTGTTGATCGCCTGTCCCTGCGCGCTCGGCCTCGCCACCCCCGCGGCGACGATGGTCGGCACCGCCATTGGCGCACGCAACGGTGTCCTCTTCGAGGGCGGTGACATCCTCGAACGCGTCAGGGACGTCGATACCGTCGTCTTCGACAAGACGGGGACGCTCACCGAGGGCGAGATGGAGCTGACCGATGTCGTCGCGCTGCCGGCGACCGACGGCGGCGAACTCGAACGGGAGGTGACCGAGGAGTTCGTCCTCGAAGCCGCGGCGAGCGCGGAGTCCGCCAGCGAACACCCGCTGGCCGAGGCGGTCGTCGACGGCGCCCGCGACCGGGGCATCGATGTCCGGGACCCCGAGGCGTTCGAGAACGTCCCCGGTCACGGCGTGAAGGCGACGACGAGTCACGGACGCGTCCTCGTCGGCAATCGCAAACTCCTCGAAGACGAGGGGGTCGACCCCGGCCCCGCGGCCGAGACGATGGACCGCCTCGAACGCGAGGGCAAGACCGCGATGCTCGTCGCGCTCGCCGACGGCACCCGCGCTGCCGACACCGACGAAGCCGGCGACGCCGGCGACGGCTACCGCCTGCTCGGCGTCGTGGCCGACGCCGACACTGTCAAGGAGTCGGCGCGCGCGGCCGTCTCGGCGCTCCGGGAGCGCGGGGTCGCGGTGCGGATGATCACCGGCGACAACGAGCGGACCGCCCGCGCCGTCGCCGAGGCGGTCGGCATCGACCCGGAGAACGTGATGGCGAGCGTGCTCCCCGACCAGAAGGCCGACGCGGTCGAGCAGATCCAGGCCGAGGGTCGCCGCGCGATGATGGTCGGCGACGGCGTCAACGACGCGCCGGCGCTGGCGGCGGCCTACGTCGGGTGTGCCATCGGCAGCGGGACCGACGTCGCCATCGAGGCGGCCGACGTGACGCTGGTGCGCGACGACCCGCTGGACGTGCTCGAGGCCATCCGCGTCTCCGCCGCGACGCTCTCGAAGATCAAACAGAACCTGGTCTGGGCGCTGGGCTACAACACCGCGATGATCCCGCTGGCCTCGCTGGGCCTGCTCCAGCCCGTGTTCGCGGCCGCCGCGATGGCCGTCTCCAGCGTCTCCGTCCTGACCAACAGCCTCCTCTTTCGCCGGTACGTCCCCGACCGCGACTACCGGATCCTCGACCGACTGCGTCCGTAACCGACCCCACCCTGCTTCGCTCACCCTGATACGGTCGGTTGTCGATCAGTTTCGGATTTCGTCGAACCGGTCGGCGAAATACCGGTACATCGGCACAACCGACCGTACGAACCCGTTTTTGCGCCGGTTCGGACCCGTGCAGGGAATCCGAGGAGAAGGCATATACAGCGGCCGCGAGCACACGGACACATGAACGTCGACAAGGCGGTCATCCCGGCCGGTGGGTACGGGACGCGGTTCCTGCCGGTGACGAAGGCCCAGCCAAAGGAGATGATGCCGGTGCTGGACAGACCCACCATCCAGTACGTCGTCGAGGAGGCGGTCGAGGCCGGCATCGACGACATCCTCGTCATTACGGGCCGCGGGAAAAACGCCATCGAGGACCACTTCGACCGGTCCTACGAACTGGAGGCCGAACTCGAGAAGAGCGGGAAGGACGACCGACTGGAGCGAGTTCGGGAGATCACCGACCTCGCGGACATCCACTACATCCGCCAGCAGGACCGGGCGGGTCTGGGCGCGGCCGTCCAGTACGCCGAGGACCACGTCGGCGACGAACCGTTCGCGCTCCTCCTGGGCGACAACTTCATCGAAAGTTCGACCCCCAGCATCGAGAACCTCGTCGACGTCGCCGAGGACCGCGAGGAGTCGGTCGTCGCGCTCGAACGCATCCCCTGGGAGGAGGTGCCCGCCTACGGCATCGCGGACGTCGCGGACACGAGCGGCCGGAGCTACCCCGTCGACGACCTCGTCGAGAAGCCGACCCGCGAGGCCGCCCCGTCGAACCTGGCGATCATCGGCCGCTACGTCTTCACCCCCGAGATCTTCGACCGGTTGGACGAGACCGAACGCAGCGCCCGCGGCGAACTCGAACTGACGGACGCGATGCGGGAACTCTCGGCCATCCGGGGCACCGAGATCGAGGGCGACCGCTACCACATCGGGACGGTTCCCGACTGGCTGGAGGCGAACATCCGGATGGCGCTACGCCACGACGACGGGCAACTCAACGAGACCGTCCGCCGGACCATCGAGGACGAACTCGACCGCGGGAACGGCGGGGTCTGACCGCGACCGGGCGTGGGCGGTCGCCGCGTCGGGGTCGTCACCCGGTCCGGCGCGCCGGATTCATACGGTCGGTTATAGATCAGTTCCGGATTTCGTCGAACCAGTCGGCGAAATGCCGGTAAACCGGTACAACCGACCGTATCAGTCGTCGTCGGCGGTCGCCGTCACGGGCGTGCCCACCCGGCGCCCGAGGAAGTCGTCGAGCAGGCGGAACATCCGCAGTTTCTGTTCCTGGTCGGAGGAGGCGTGGCCCTCCTCGCCGAGTTCCTCGTACTCGTATTCGCCGCCGACGGTTTCTGCTCGCGGGCTTCGCCCGCTCGCACGGCCCGAGGCGCTCCGCGCCTCGCTGTCACCGTCTCCCCGTGACCCCTCCGGAACCACGCCCTCCTCGTAGCCGGCCTCCTCCAAGGCCTCCCGGAAGATGCGCGCCTGGGAGACGGGGACGCGGCGGTCGTTGACGCCGTGGACGACGAACAGGGGCGCGTCGACGTTCCCGACGTGGGTCACGGGCGAGCGCTCCTCGTAGAGGTCGGGGTTCTCCTCGGGGGTCCCGAGGTACTTCTCCATGAGTTCGGTCCGGAAGTGGGGCATCGTGTTCTCGAACATGTCCTCCAGGTCGGTGAGGCCGATCCAGGCGACCGTCGCGTCGTAGAGGTCGGGGTACTGCACCGCGTGCCAGTACGCCGAGTAGCCGCCGTAGGACCCCCCGAAGACGACGACCCGGTCGTCGTCGATCCAGTCGTACTCGAGGACGTGCTCGGCGGCGGTGGCGACGTCACCCTGCTCGGCACCGCCCCAGTCGTCGATGAGTTCCTCGACGAACTCGCGGCCCCGTCCCGTCGAGCCCCGGTAGTTGACCTGCAATACCGAGAAGCCCCGCGCGACCAGCACCTGCGTGTAGAGGTCGAACCGCTTGGAGTCACGCCCTCGCGGCCCGCCGTGGGGGTTCACGACGAGCGGCGAGGGGCGCTCGCCCGAGTCGTAGAGCAGCGCCCCGATCTCGAAGGTCTCGTAGGGGTCGTGCTCGACGGCGTGCTGGTCGGTCTCGGGAACCCCGTCGGACTCGACGGTGAAGTACTCGGCGTCGGCGAAATCCCCGGGTTCGAAGGGGCCGTACTCGGCCTCGATGAGCGTCTCCGTCTCGTCGGTCTCCAGGTCGTAGGCGAGCAGTTCGGGCCGGCGCGTCGGCGTCGTGTGGAGGACGGCGATCCGGCCGTCGGCCAGGGTGTTCCGCCCTTCGCCGCTGACGACGCTCGCGACCCCCTCGGGGAGGTCGAGTTCGCGGCGCTCGCCGGTCTCCGTGTCGTAGACGACGGGCATCGTCACCGCGTCACGGTCGCGGCTGACGACGACCCGCGAGTCGTCGACGAACCCGCCGGGGCTCTCCTCGTAGGTGTCGCCGCCGAGCCACGTGACCGATTCGTCGGCGACGTCGTAGACGCCGACGCGCCCGAGGTCGGTAGTATTGTCGCCGACGAGCAGGCGGTCGCCGTCGGGACTCCAGTCGGCGGGGGCGGCCTCGGCCCCGACCTCGCCGAGTTCGAGGTTGCGCTGGTTCGACCCGTCGGGGTCCATCAGGTAGACGTCGCGGTTGTCGTAGTCGTCGGTTTCGTTGGTGGCGTAGGCGATGGTCTCGCCGTCGGGCGAAAGCAGCGACGCCCACACCGCGCGGTCGTACTCGGTGAGTTTCGTCGTCTCGCCGCTCGCCACGTCGTGGCTGTAGACGTTCAACTGGCCGTCCCGCGAGGAGCCCAGAAGCAGCGTCTCCCCGTCGGGGCCGACGTCGTGGATGATCGTCTGGCCGTCCATCTCGACGACCGGTTCGGCCGCGCCCTCGCGCGTGATGGCGTGGACGTCGTTCTGCTCGTTGCCGGCGTCGTCGAGGTGATAATAGACGCGCTCGGCGTCGACGTCCCACCGGACGAACCAGCGGGCGTTCCGGGGGACCTCCCCGTCGGACCACTGCGTCAACTCGCCACTCTCCACGTCGAGGACGTGCAACTGGTTGCGGCCGGTGACGTCGTAGTAGCAGGCGATTTCGCTCCCGTCGGGGGAGATGGTCGGGTGTGCCAGCGTCGGGAGGCTCGCGAGCTCTTCGAGGATGTCGCCGTCGTCTGGGGACATGTCTCCGGGATAGGCCCGCCCGGACTTGAATACTCGCAGAACGCGTTTTCAGTTCCCTCGAATATGTAAATATACCGTCACCCGTCGGCCGGGGGCGCGCTCACTCGCGTGCCACCCTCGCGGCGCGCTCGTGCGCCTGTTCGACGGCGGTCACCAGCGACTCTCTGTTGGGCGCGCCCATGAGATGCGAGTCGCAGTCACAGTCCGAGGCGCCGAACGCCGGAACGGGGTCGAACGCGGCGGCGAGCGCCCGGCCCACCGCACACTCCACGTCGCGGCCGGGCGTCCGGACGACGCGCTCGACCGCGGCGGCGGGGTGGCCGAGCAGGTAGTCGACGTGCCAGTGGCGGGCGTCGCGCTCGCCGGCCGCGAGGGCGCGGTGGCGCTCGACGCGCGCGAACCCGCCCGGGCCGAACGCGCTCCCGGTGTAGGCGTACCAGTCGGCCGCGAAGGCGACCGTGCCGAGCGCCCCCACCTCGATCTCGACCGGGCCCGACCGGTCGAGGCCGACCACGAGCGTGTACGTCCCCTCGTCGGCCTCGTCCGCTGACCCCGCGATTTCGGTTCCGCTCCCGGTCGGCGCTTCGTCGTCGGACATCGCCCGACCGTCGGACCGCCGTCGGCTTGTCCGTTCGGATCCTGCGCCCGGCGTGTCTTCGGCCGTCCGACTTCCCCCGGGAGTGCCCAGTGGGTTCTTCAGCCCGGCGTTCCCAGGGCCGGTATGGCCCGGCGGAGCCCGACGCTGACGCTCGTGGGGGTGTTCGTCGTCGTCTACCTCGTCGAACTCCTGGTGGGGCTGGCTGGCGTCCCCGAGAGCGCGTTCGCGCTCGCGCCGCCGGTGGTCGCCCGACCCTGGACGCTCGTCACGAGCGTCTACGCACACGGCAGCGTCGGGCACCTCCTCGCGAACACGGTGGGACTGGTCCTCCTCGGACTCGTCCTCGAACGCCGGACCTCCCGGATGCGGTTTCACCTTTTCTTCCTCATGACCGGCGCGCTGGCCGGCCTGACGCAGGTGTGGGTCGGCGCGCTGTTCGGCGTCCGGACGGCCGTCATCGGCGCCAGCGGCGCCGTCTTCGCACTCCTGGGGTACGTCCTCGCGGGCAACCGCGTCAGCGACACCGTCCTCTCGGCGGTACCGCTGAGCGGCCGGGCGCAACTCGGCGCCTTCGCCGTCGCGGCGGCGGCCGTCACCCTCCTGACTGCCGCCCCGGGCGTCGCGCTGGTCGCGCACTTCGCCGGCCTGCTCGTGGGACTGCTCGCCGGCCAGGCCCACCTCCTCCGGACCTGACCCGCCCGTGACGCCGCCGTTATGGGCGCCGGCCCTCTCACCACGCCTGTGACGCGCTACCTGCTCGCCACCGCGTCGGTCCACACGACGGCGGCCGCCGCCGATTACCTCGCGCCCCGACTCGACGCTGACGACGCGGTGCTCGTGCTGACGGTCACGGACGACGTCGACCCGGCCGAACCCGACGCCCGCGACGCCGGCGACGCCGCCAACGTCGCTCGCTCGCGCCTGCTCCCCGCGTCGGTCGAGACGCTCGAACGCACGGGCGACCCCGCCGCGGCGGTCCGGGCAGTCCTCGCCGACCGCGACGTCGACGCCCTCGTGGTCGGCCCCGCCCGCGGGGACCCCGAGGCCCGCGGTGACCCGCCCGGGTCGACCGTGCGGGCGCTGCTCGGGGACGTCGACGTGCCCGTCGTGGTCGTTCCGCTGGACGTGTAGCACCGGCGGGACCGGCGTGACCGCGTCTTGGGTGTTCACGGTGGATTCGTTCGGTATCGACCGCGTCAGGACGGTCGTCCAGTGTGGAATGCGTAATTACCACCGGCGGTGGCGCGCGCTGTCGAGCGTCTCGTCGCGAGACGAAGTCGTGCGAGGGATGAGCGAGGGAACGCAGTGACCGAGCGAATCGGCTGGGGAGGGTCGTGGCTTTCGGTTGCGGTTTCCTGGCGGACTGGAAGGGCGAGGCGCGCTCGCGGCGTCCTCGCGAGCGAAGCGAGTCTTTCGGTGGAGTGGAGTCGCCTGAGCGGGCCACTATCTGAGCGGTGCGAGGCGCAACCGAAAGGAGCGCCTCGACGCGAACGGCGAGCACCGCGAGCCGTGAGCGTAGCGAGGATATCCCGCTCAGCGACCGCGGGCGAGGCGCGACCGCAGGGAGCGCCTCGATGTGAACGGCGACCGAAGGGAGCCGTGAGCGAGCGCGCCGAGGGCTTCCATCTCACGAGCACGAGTGCGGTCGCGACTGCTGTGCTGACTCGAACTGATACCCTTACACCCTGTAGGTATCGTCCTACAGAGGGTGTCCGGGTGGCCCCATCGCCCCCGCCGGCTACTCGTAGACCTGCCGGCCGACGGCGTTGTCCTCGATGCACTCCCAGTCGTACTCGACGCCGAGGCCGGGGCCGTCGGGCACCGCGACACAGCCCTCGTCGTCGACGGACTCGAACTCGTCCTCGTAGTCGCCGTGCGCGTCGCCGCCATGCAGTGCCGTTGCGCGGGGCCGGGCGCGTGGAACTCGACGTCCAGTCCGTGCCCCTCGGCCACCCGGGCGCGTTTCGTCGCCCCCGTGATCCCGCCGTCGTACTCGGGGTCCGCGCGGACGAAATCGGTCGCCTCGCTGTCGACGAAATCGGTCGCGGGTTCCAGCCCACGGACGTGCTCGGTCTGGAGGAGGGGCGTGTCGAGGCGCTGCCGAAGTTTGCGGTGGGCGTGTCCCGAGATGCCGCCGTCCCGATACGGGTCCTCGTACCAGAAGTAGCCGTACTCGTCGCAGGCCCGCCCGACGGCGAGCGCCTCGGCGAAGGTATCCAGGTCGCAGGCGGGGTCGACCATCAGGTCCAGGTCGTCGCCGACGCGCTCGCCGACTGCGCACACTGCGGCCGCCAGCAGGTCGGGGTCGCGCCAGTCGCCGTCCCAGCCGTGGAGTTTGAACCCCGGATAGCCCGTATCGCGACACGTCTCGGCGAAGTCGGCGTACGCTTCCGGGCTGTCGAGGCCGCCATCGCGGTCGCCCTGGTAGGTCGAGGCGTACGCGGGAAGGCGCTCGCGATAGGTCCCCAGCAGTTCGTGTATCGGGGCGTCGTGGCGCTTGCCGGCGTAATCCCACAGCGCGATGTCGAGCGGGCCGATCCCCATCCGGTCGTACTTGCGCAGGGCGCGTTTGAGTTCCGACCAGTGGCGCTCCCGTTCCAGGGGGTTCCGGCCGACGAGGTAGTCGGCGACCGTGTTGGTCTGGGCAGCGCCCGGGGAGTTGCTCCCGACGTACGCGCCGGCGAGGCCGTCGCTCGCCTCGACCCGTGTCGCGAACAGGCGGCGTTCGAGGGTGTGGCCGGGGTCGTAGACGATGTCGAACCCGCCGGGGGGCGTGCCGACGTCTTCCAGGCGGTAGGCGAACTCGACCGTCTCGATCCGCGTGATCTCGGGGGCCACGTTACCGGACCGTCGCGGGGTCGGGACATAAGTGTGGTCCGGCCGACTCCCCGGCGGTCTCTCCGCCAGTCGACGCTCTGCCGGTCGGACAGCCTGTGTCGAGCCGGCCGGTCGACACCGACCCAGTCCCGTGTTTTCTTGGACCGGGCCCCCCTCTCGCGGGTATGCAGGCGCCAGTCGACTATCTCACCGACCTGCTGACCGAGACGGTGAACGCGCTCGCGAACAGTTTCGTGGTCGCGGTCCCGCGGTTCGTCACCGGACTGGTCTTCTTCGCGGTCGCGTACGTGGCGATCAAGGTCGTTCTCGCGGTCGTCCGGTCGCTGTTCAGGGGGGTCTATCCCGAGAGCCAGCACCTCGTCGCTCGCATGTGGGTGACGGTCATCGGCGTGTTCCTCTGGTTCGGTGCGGTGCTGGTGCTGTTGGACATCCTCGGACTCGGCCAGGTCGCGGCGAGCCTCGGGACGGGCGCCGGGTTTCTGGCACTGGGCGTCTCGTATGCCCTCTCATCGATGATCGAGGACGCCGTCTCCGGCGTTTACCTGCTGCGCGACCCCGACTTCAATCCCGGCGACCGCGTCACGACCCAGTCGTTTACCGGGACCGTCAGGAGCATCGAACTCCGCAAGAGCCGGTTCGAACAGGAGGACGGCGACGTGGTCGTGCTCGCGAACCGGGACGTCGAAAAGCGCTGGACGAAGGAAGCGCCCGAGTAGAGATGTTCGCCGCCCCGGGGCGGCGAAATTCTCGACGGACTTACAGCCGGCAGTACGAGGACGGGTCCACACCCCGGCCGCGAGGGCGGTCAGGCCGGGTCGAGGCGATAGCGGACGGTGGACTCCCCCTCGAAGGCGGGGCCGGGGCCCGCGCGGTCGAACCCGGCACGGTCGGCGGCCTCCCGCGTCTCGGTCTCGCCCTCGGGGACGAGCAACTCGACGGCCATCCCCTCGCGTTCGGCGAAGCGGACCGGTTCGTCCAGCAGGCGGTCCGAGACGGCGGCGCTCCCCTCCAGTTGCGTGACGTGAACGGTGTCGGCGCGGGCGTCGTAACTGACGAACCCACAGACTGCGACGCTGTCTGTGTCCCCCGCGACGCCGTCGGCGTCGCCGGTTGCACCGTCTTCGTCGGGCGCGCCGGCCGGCGAGCGCTCGCGTTCGACGACCCGGACGGTGCGGTCGTGGACGAGGTTGCGCATCACGTCGCGGGGCGAGCCGGTCAGCTCCGCGAGCCGCTCGGCGTCGGCCTCGACCGCGTCCCGGACGTCCATACCCCAGCGTTGCGCCGCGTGCCATTAAATCCACGCCTGGGGGTGGATAGAACTCCACTATGCCTACAACTCTGATATTTGAGTGTGGTGTGAAGTTTCGTCAAGCCCGTTCGGGTGGCTACACTGAGCGCAGTTCGTTCAACACACCTTCTGCATCGTATCGAGGCCCGAGATCAGCATCGAACTCCTTTGCGCCAGTTCTAATCGCTTGTCTAACCTCTCGTGGACGTGGAATTCCGTCACCGTCGTCTCGAAGTTGGTCGAATATGGAAGCTAGTGTTCCTGTCACGAGCGGAACCGAAAAACTGGTTCCAGTAGCAAGATATTCCCAGCCGTGTTCGGTTGGTGTTTCTCGTCGTCGGATGATGTGCATTGGTGCCAGTACGTCTGGTTTGTCGTCTGTCGGAAGCGGATTCAGATCCCACGGTTGTGGTTGACGATGGTCCGCACAATCAGTCCCGTCAATACATCCCAGTTCGCCACAATAGACGCCGATATCGGGCGATACCTCGGCGCGAAACCCGGGGTCGTGAGTGAGCCAATAATACGGACCTTCGGGTTCAGAGGCCGATTCATGCCCTGGATCACGTGGACACTTGACCACCAAACCACCGACAGAGATGGCATCTTTTGCAGCTGATGGACAGTGAACCGGCGGTCGTTCGTCGTATCTGCCCGGAAAATGATTACCTGCTGCAGCCACGACGGTGATCCCGGCGTTGATGAGGCGATTCGTTTCCATCACCAGTGGATTCAAATGTACCGGATGGCGCCAGGGTACCCCGGCCGACAGATTCAGTATATCCACGTCGTCCTTGATCGCTTGCGTCACTGCGCCTGAGTACGCTTCGATCGGTAATTTTCGGTCATCACGGACTGCTTGGTAAAGGCTCACTTTCGCTTCCGGTGCGAACGCGCTGATCCGGCGAAAGACGGCTGTTCCGTGACGAGTGGTATCGTCTTCATCATCATCGATGAAGGAGTGGTCGTCTCCTCCGTTGATTGTGTGCCTGTTGGTGAGGTGTGACGGTAGTCGACATGCCGAGTCGATAATCCCGATGTGGATGCTCCCACCGCTCCGAAGTATAGAGTTGGCGCTTGTACACTGAGCGTGCGCTTTTGTGATATACTCCTGAACGTCGTCCGGTGACTTTGCCCACCGCGGTGTCCGTCCTCCCTTCACTGCATGATCTCCGTTTGGTCACGAAGTGAGACAGATCGGACGCCGGGAATCGCTGTGAGCGAGTCGAATTCCCCGGCGGGAACCGTAATCAGCAGTACACCGGACGGAAGTTCTCCATCGACAGCTATTGAATTTACTTCTTCCAGATGGTCTCTGGTTCCGGACTCGACGACAAGCGCCAATTCAACCTCGTCACGTGACTCTAATCCCCGCAAACTACGTTCCACCGCTTGAGAAATGTACGGGTTGGTCACGTTTGAGCGTATGTAAATTACGTGACGAGGCTACTATAACTTGGGGTATATTGTACAACACCGGAATTGACGGGACTCTGCACTTCTCACGTTCACTTCGGCAGGGAGGTGATATCCTCGGATTTATCGCTTTAGTCTGGAATATATCGATCAGTGACTTCGGGTGATCCAAACCCTACTGGAATATCACTCGAAATCATAGATTCGAACCGAGATCGCTAAAGTGGTGAACTGGTTGAGGCGACAACTTTGCTACCGCGAGATGAACACAGTTATGCGGGGTGGCACGCAATCCCGGGCTACCAACCATGAATCGAGTGAGAGCATGCGCGTCGTCGTGAAGTTCGGCGGGACGAGCCTCGGCAACGGCCGCCGGGTGACGCGGGCGGCCGACTCCATCGCCGCCGCCATCGAGGCGGGCCACGAGGTCGTCGTCGTCGCCAGCGCGATGGGCAACACGACCGACGAGATCCTGGACGACATCGAGTACGACGTCAGCGAGGCGGACCGCGCGGAGATCGTCAGCATGGGCGAGCGCATCTCCGTCCGGATGCTCGCGGGCGCGCTCGAATCCCGCGGCGTCGACGCGACGTTCGCCGAACCGGGCAGCGAGGGCTGGCCGATCATCACCGACGAGTACGGCGAGGTCGACGTCGACGAGACGACCGAGCGCGCCGGCGCCCTGGCCGGGCGACTCACCGACACCGTCCCCGTCATCGCGGGCTTTCTCGCGGAGGACCACGACGGCAACGTCACGACCCTCGGTCGGGGCGGGTCGGACACGACGGCCGTCATGCTCGGCAAGTACGTGGACGCCGACGAGGTGGTCATCGTCACCGACGTCGAGGGCGTGATGACCGCCGACCCGCGGGTCGTCGAGGGCGCCCGCAACGTCGGCGAGATATCGGTCGACGAGTTACGGTCGCTCTCTTTCCGGGGCGCCGAGGTGGTCGCGCCCTCCGCGCTCTCGTACAAGGACGCCGACCTGGGGGTACGGGTCGTCCACTACCAGCACGACGACCTGCTGACGGGTGGCACCTCCATCGAGGGGGAGTTCCAGAACCTCATCGACCTGGAGGAGGCTCGCCTGTGCTGTGTCACCATCGCCGGCCGGGCCATCCGCAACAGCCCGGGCATCCTCGGCGACCTGGCGACCGCCCTGGGCGACGCCGGCATCAACATCGAGGCCAACTCCTCCGGGATGGACTCGCTGACCTTCTACGTCCGGAAGGATGACGCCGAACGGGCGGAATCGATCCTTCACGACCGGATCGTCGCCGACGACACGCTCTCGTCGGTCACGGTCAAAGACGACATCGCCGTCGTCCGCGTGACCGGCAGCGACCTGCCCAACCAGCCCGGCACGGTCAAGCAGGTGACCGACCCGCTGGCCGAGGAGCGCATCCACCTCTACGACGCCATCACCTCCGCGACGTCGGTGTCGGTGTTCGTCCCCTGGGACGACCGCGAGCGGGCGCTCTCCCTGGTGCAATCGGAGTTCTGAGCGGCGAACGCTCCCGTCCCCGTTCCGGTCACTGCCCCGAGCGCAACCGCGTGCCGATCCGCTCCGGGAGCCCCGCCCGCTCGACCTCCTCGACGACGCGCTCGATGTCGTACTCGGCGCGGTGGCCCTCGATGGTGTGCTCCTCGAAGTCCAGCACCGCGTAGGCCGCCCGCGGGTCGCCGTCGCGCGGCTGGCCGACGCTGCCCGGGTTCATCACGAGGCCCTCGTCGAAGGCGGCGTGGCCCTGGACGTGGGTGTGGCCGGTCACGAGGATGTCCTCGTCGCCGAGCATGCCGGGTTCGTACTCCTCGGGGTAGGTGTAGCGGTCGGGGTCCTCGGGGTGGCCGTGGACGAGTTTGAGGCGGCCGTCACAGACGACCCGCTGTTCGGGGAGGTCGGCGAGCCACTCGAGTTGCTCCTCGGAGACGGTCTCGCGGGCGTGTTCGACGCCGGCGGCGGCCATCTCGTTGAACCCGTAGGCGGTGTCGAACGCCACCGCGCGGTCGTGGTTGCCCATCACCGTCGGCACCGCCCTGTCCGGGAGCGTCGCCGCGGCCGCGTCGCTCAGTGCGTCCGCCTCGCCGCGTATCGCGGCGACACACTCGGCGTGCCAGGGGTTGTAGCCGACGACGTCGCCGGCACAGACCAGGCGGTCGACCGCCGGCATGTCCGAGAGGACCGCATCCAGCGCCACCAGGTTGCCGTGAACGTCCGCGATGACCCCGACTTGCATGACATGTGCTGGCCCTCCCTCCCTCTTAATATCGATCCCCGAAACGGCCGCGACGACGGACCTGCCGGCAGGTCAATCCTCGCCGTTGACGATGGCCGTCTCGAAAGCCTCGGGCGCGGCGACGTCGGACGCGGCCGAGACGCCGACCGCACAGACCGCGTGTTCGAAGTCGCGGTCGTAGACCTCGCGGGCCGCGCCGGGCGCGTCGGTCGCCGCCAGCTCGAACGGCTCGGGGCTGTCGCGCTCGTAGGTCGCCACCAGGGTCGGTTCGGTGACCTGCTCGACGAGCAGGGCGTCGCGCCGGACCGTCCCGACGACGGCGTTCGGCCCCGCGCCGCGCGTGCTCGGGTCGTCGGCCGGGACGCCGACGATGCCGGCGACCCGGGGCGTGTCGTAGTCGTCCTTCTCGAAGTCCAGCGCGAGCAGCGGCTCGGCCAGCGCGTCCCGCGCGGGGTAGCCCAGTTCGAGTTTCGCCGCGATCGGGTCGACGTGTGACCCGTTGCCCAGCACCGCCCCCCGGTCGGTCAGCCGCAGGCAGTTGTAGGCGATGTAGGGGTTGTCCGACTCCGGTGCGTCCGCGGTCGGCCCGACCGTCACCGTGTCGGGTTCGTGTGCCGTCGCCGCCCGGTTCGGGAACGACCGCGAGGAGACGCGGTAGGCCCCGACCGACGGCGCGACCACGACGAAGCGTCCGACGTACATGGCCACCACTGGGACACAGCGCCGAAAGTAGGTGTCGATCCGCGGGGCGCAGGAGAGGGTGCTTCGTCCCGTGTGAACCATGACAGGAGCACGAGGAAGTGCTGCAAACAGCGTGAAATTCCGGTCTCGTTCTGGTGCCTCATCTGGTCGCTACCCCTGGCGCGGACCCGAAACCGTTTCACGGGTCGAGCGCCACCGATCCGATAGATGCCGACCGACGAATTCGGGGAGGCGAGCGAGGCCGGGGAGGCCGGCGAGGGCGGCGGGCCGCTCGCGGCGGTCGTCGCCAAGCAGGAGGGGGACGCGGCCATCGAGCGGCTGCGCGCCGAGGGGGTCTACGACGCGACCCGGACGGTCCGGGAGTTCGACGCCGACACCATCGCGGTGCCGGTGACCGACCCGCCCGGGACGGACGTCCTGCGGGTGGTCCGCCAGCCCGGCGCGCGGCGCCTGCGCGGCCTGGAGGACCACCTCCGCGAGCGGGGCTGGACCGACAGGGAGATCGACCGCGCGCCGGCCTCCTGGGCGGTGCTGGGCACCGTGATACTGGTCGATATCGACGGCGCGCCCCGCCCCGGCGAACTGGGCGAGGCGTTGCTGGACCTGCACGGCGGGGCCGACACCGTCCTCGCGCGGCGCGGTATCGCCGGCCCCCACCGCGAACCCGCGGTCGAGGTGGTCGCCGGCGCGGGCGACACCGAGACGGTTCACACCGAACACGGGACCCGCTACGCGATGGACCTGGCGACGGTGATGTTCTCGCCGGGGAACAAGGCCGAACGCGCCCGGATGGGCGAGGTGGTCGCGGCAGGCGAGCGGGTCATCGACATGTTCGCCGGCATCGGCTACTTCACGCTGCCAATGGCCCGGGCCGGGGCCGACGTGACCGCCATCGAGCGCAACCCCGCCGCCTTTCGTTACCTCCTGGAGAACGTCCGGTTGAACGACGTCGAGTCGGCCGTCCACCCCTACCGGGCCGACTGTCGCGACGTCCTCCGCGCGGCGGCGACGCCACCGCAGTCCGACGGGGTCGACCGGGTAGTGATGGGCTACTACGACGCCCACGAGTATCTCGACAGCGCGCTGGGGCCCCTCGTTCCCGGCGGGGTCGTCCACGTCCACGAGGCGACGCCGGAGCCGCTGGTCTTCGAGCGCCCCGTCGAGCGGGTGCGCGCGGCGGCCGCCGAGCGCGACCGGACGGTCGAGGTGCTGGACGCCCGCCGGGTGAAGACCCACAGCGAGGGGGTCGTCCACGTGGTCGTCGACGCCCGCGTCGACTGAGACGGTCGGTTATACCGATGTACCGGTATTTCGTCGACCGGCACGGGTCGGCGCCGCTCGACCGGCCACCGGGATCGGGGGGCGGAGCCAGTTATCGTCGGCGAAACCGCTACCCAAGCAGTTTTACCCTCCGGCGGGGAAGGGACGGGTAGATGGCGCCGGGGACCCACGAGAGGATACTCGACACGCTGTCGGACCTGGACGCGCGACTCGCAGGTCTGCAGGTCGGGTACTCGGAACCGAACGCGAGGGCCGCCGAGGAACACGTCGCGACGCTGGGCGAGTTCTTCGAGAGCGAACCCGAGGCGTTCGCCGCCCTCCGAGAATCCGTCGAGCGCCTCGTCGAGACGGAGGACTCGACCCACGCGGCCGAGGCCAAGGAACACGCCGACGAACTCAAACGACAGATCCAGGCACAGGTCGACGGCGAGTGAGCGAGCACGCCGAGAGCGTCCATCTCTCCCTGTAGCGAGCATCCGCCGAGCGAAGCGAGGCGGTTCAGAAGAACGTGAGCAGGCCGGTCTCGACGGCGTAGTGGTAGGCGAGCGCGAGCCAGGACTCGAAAACGAGCGTGCCGACCGCCGAGAGGGCGGCGAACCGGCGGACGTCCATCTCCGCGAGGCCGGCGGGGACGGTCACCATCCCCCGGGTGAAGAGGAGGGCGTTGCTCGCGGGGACGGCCATCCATCCCCAGCGGTCGAACCAGCCGTCGAAGCGGTCGAGTTTCGACTCCTCGACCCGGAACCAGGGCTTGCGCAGGAGCCACTCGCGACCGCCCCGCTGTGCGAGCAGGAAGAGCGCGACCTGACCGGCGGTGGCGCCGGTGACGGCGACGACCATGATGGCGGCGACCATCGCCCAGTCGTACCCCCCCGGTGTGGTCGCGAACGTCGCGACGGCGAACGGGACCAGCGCCTCGCTGGGGGCGAAGTACATGAGCATCGCGCCCTCCAGGACGAAGATGGCAAAGAGCGCGTAGATGCCGTAATCACGGATGAGTTCGCGGGCGAGTTCGCTGTCGCCGAACAGGAAGAGGTAGACGCCGACGGCCGCGAGCGCCAGGAACGCGCCGGCGACGACGAGCAGGCCGTAGTCCTCGGCGAACGCGCGCAGACCCGACCGCGACTCGGTTGCCATTCGCTCGTATCCTGTGGGGTCGTCGGCAAGTGTCTTTCTCTCGGCATCGGGGTCGGTCCTGACACCCGACGGCCCCGCGGTCGGTGCTCGTACCGGAGCGGTGGTCTCAAGGCGCAGAGACGCCCACGTCCGGTATGGACCTCACCGAGCGACCCCGGCGACTCCGGAGCGACGGACTGGGCCCGCTGGTCAGCGAGACCGACCTCTCTCCCTCGGACCTCGTCGCGCCGGTGTTCGTCGACGCGACGACCGACGAGCGCCGCCCGATCGAGTCGATGCCCGGCCACGAGCGCGTCCCCGTCGACGAGGCGGTCGCCCGCGTCGAGGAAGTCCGCGAGACGGGCGTCGAGGCGGTCATCCTCTTCGGGGTGCCCGAGTCCAAGGACAGCGAGGGCTCGCGGGCCTGGCCCGAGGACGGCGTCGTCCAGCGGGCGACCCGTCGCATCGACGACGAAACCGACGCCTACGTCATCACCGACGTCTGTCTCTGCGAGTACACCGACCACGGGCACTGCGGGGTTCTCACGAGCGCGGCGAGTGAGAGCTGGGAGGAGCTTCGCTCCGACGGGGTGCTGGAGTCGGACGCGAGCGGGGACCCGCACATGACCGTCGACAACGACCGGACGCTCGACCTGTTGGCGCGGACGGCCGTCTCCCATGCCGAGGCGGGCGCCGACATGGTCGCGCCCTCCAGCATGACCGACGGCATGGTCGGGGCCATCCGGACGGACCTGGACGAGGCGGGGTTCGAGTCGACACCGGTGATGAGCTACGCCGCCAAGTACGAGTCGGCCTTCTACGGCCCGTTCCGGGACGCCGCCGACGGCGCGCCCGCGTTCGGCGACCGCCGCCACTATCAGATGGACCCCGCGAACGCGCGGGAGGCCACCCGCGAGGTCGCGCTCGACGTCGAACAGGCCGCCGACGTTCTGATGGTCAAACCCGCGCTCCCGTACCTCGACATCGTCCGCCGGGTCCGCGAGGGGTTCGACCACCCGGTCGCGGCCTACAACGTCTCCGGGGAGTACGCGATGTTGCACGCGGCCGCCGAGAAGGGGTGGCTCGACCTCGACGCCGTGGCCCGCGAGTCGCTGCTGTCGATCAAGCGTGCAGGCGCCGACCTGATCCTCACCTATTTCGCCGAGGACGTCGCCCGCCGCCTGTAGCGCGACCCCGCGCGCGCCAGCCGAGGCGGGCCGGATCCGCCCGTTCGGCCCGAATACCGTCCCACGAACGTCCACCTCTGTTCGGGATTCGGCCGGATATCTGGACGTCCGACGGCCTTATATCTCTTAATGTCTGGGGTAATTTCTACGTTCGTCGAGGGTAGCCCCTTATTTTTTACTGATTTTTAAGCAAAATCTTATATAGTGGCTATCCATGCTCTCGAACCGAAATGTGTGTGACGAACGTAGCGCGGTTTGGGGCATTGGCAAACGAACGTCCCATTCGTAGTGGGATGCCGGGACGGACGGAGGTGAGCGAGCGATGACCGGAGCGCTGGCGGACCTCGCGTTGCAGGTCGACCCGGTCGCGGTGGCGGACGGCGTCAACAACGTGTGGGTACTGGTGGTCTGTTTCCTGATCTTCTTCATGCAGCCGGGGTTCGCGCTGCTGGAGGCGGGGCAGGTCCGCGCGAAGAACGTCGGGAACGTCCTGATGAAGAACATGACCGACTGGACGCTCGGCGTCCTCGTCTTCTTCGTCGTCGGCGCGTCGGTCAGCGTGCTCGTCGGGATGTTGACGACGCCCGGCGCGGCGCTGGACGCCGGGGCCGCGTGGGGTCACATCAACGACCCGACGGCCTACATCGGCTGGTTCTTCGGTGCCGTCTTCGCGATGACGGCGGCGACGATCGTCTCCGGTGCGGTCGCGGGCCGGATGGACTACAAGGCGTACGTCTTCGTCGCGGCGGCGATGACGGCCGTCATCTACCCGGCGATGCCCGGCGTCGCGTGGGGCGGTGACGGCCTCATCTCCGGTGCGGGCTATCTCGGCGAGGCCATCGGCGTCGGCTACCTCGACTTCGCCGGCGCGACCATCGTCCACATGTGCGGTGGCGTCGCCGGCCTCGTCGGCGCGAAGATGGTCGGCCCGCGCACGGGCCGGTTCGACGAGAACGGCAACAGCCAGGCGATCCCCGGCCACTCGATGCTGCTGGCCGTGCTGGGGACGCTGTTCCTGGCCTTCGGCTGGTACGGCTTCAACGTCGGCACGCAGGCGACGGTTCTGGCCGCGGGCGACGGCGGGGTCACCTTCCAGGGCGCGGCCCTGGGCCAGGTCGTCCTGAACACGACGCTGGGCATGGGCGCCGGCGGCGTCGCGGCGATGATCGTCTCGGCCGCCTGGCAGGGCAAGCCCGACCCGCTGTGGGCCGCCAACGGCCTGCTGGCCGGCCTCGTCGCCGTGACGGGCGCGGTCCCCCACGTCACGTGGTGGGGCGGCGTCATCCTCGGCGGCATCGCCGGTGCCCTGGTGTTGCCCACGTACCGCTGGGTCGTCGACTCGCTGAAGATCGACGACGTCTGTGGCGTCTTCGCGGTCCACGGGAGCGCCGGCGCGATCGGCACGGTCCTCATCCCGCTGTTCGGCGTCACTTCCACGGGCGGCTACCAGTTCCTGGGCGTCGACCAGCTGATCATGCAGGTCGTCGGCGTGCTCGTGGTGGGCACTTGGACGGTGCTGGCGACCATCGTCGCGTTCAAGGCCGCCGACGTTCTCTTCGGCCTGCGCGTCTCCGAGGAGGAGGAGGAACTCGGCCTCGACGAGAGCGAACACGGCGTCTCGGTCTACCCCGAGTTCGTCGCCGGCGGCAGCCGCGAAGGACCGACTGTAGCCGACGGCGGCATTGCCGGAGGTTCCGGCGATGACTGACGAACCTAACGACGGCGAGATCAAGAAGGTGATGGCGGTCGTGCGACCGGACAAGCTGGGCGACGTGAAACAGGCCCTGGCGGAGACGGGCGCGCCCTCGCTGACG
>PXRS01000054.1:0-13269 GCA_003023785.1 Halobacteriales archaeon QS_5_68_33
CGGCGAAATACCGGTCAATCGGTACAACCGACCGTATGACGCAGCGTCGACGGTCGACCGTCCGAGCCCGTCGCGCGGCGTCTCGGGGTGTTCACTGCTATGACAAACCTTAATCCCGCAGGGACGCAAGGTTCGGCGTCAATGGGCGCATCGGTAGCCACGGCCGCCGCAATCGTCCCCGCCCTGCAGTCGGGGTTGAACTACGGGGGTGCCGAGGTTTCCAAGAGCGTCGTCGCCGGCCTGGGGACGGTCGCGATACTCATCCTCATCGGGCTCTCGGCGTTTTTCTCCTCCTCGGAGATCGCCATGTTCTCGCTGCCGGCCCACCGCCTGGAGTCGCTCGTCGAGGAAGGTCGTCGCGGCGCGACGACGCTCAAGGCGCTCAAGGAGGACCCCCACCGCCTGCTCGTGACGATCCTCGTGGGCAACAACCTCGTCAACATCGCCATGTCCTCGCTCGCGACGGGACTGCTCGCGCTCTACCTGAGCCAGGGGCAGGCCGTCGCCATCGCCACCTTCGGGATCACCGCCCTCGTGCTCCTGTTCGGCGAGAGCGCGCCCAAGTCCTACGCCGTCGAGAACACCGAGTCCTGGGCGCTGCGCATCGCCCGGCCGCTGAAACTCTCCGAGAAGGTTCTACTGCCGCTCATCGTCCTGTTCGATTACCTCACCCGGATCGTCAACAAGGTCACCGGCGGGCGCTCGGCCATCGAGTCCTCGTACGTCACCCGCGAGGAGATCCAGGACATCATCGAGACGGGCGAGCGCGAGGGCGTCCTCGACGAGGAGGAACGCGAGATGCTCCAGCGGACGCTCCGGTTCAACGACACCATCGCCAAGGAAGTGATGACCCCGCGCCTGGACATGAGCGCCATCTCGACCGACGCCTCGATCGAGGAGGCCATCGAGCAGTGCGTCCAGGGCAGCCACGCCCGCCTGCCGGTCTACGAGGGGAGCCTGGACAACGTGATCGGCATCGTCCACCTGCGTGACCTGGTGCGCGACCTGAACTACGGCGAGGCGCCAACCGAGAACCTCGAACTCGAGGACCTCATCGAACCGACGCTGCACGTCCCCGAGTCGAAGAACGTCGACGACCTCCTCACGGAGATGCGAAAGGAGCGCCTGCACATGGTCATCGTCATCGACGAGTTCGGGACGACCGAGGGACTCGTCACGATGGAGGACCTCACCGAGGAGATCGTCGGCGAGATCCTCGAGGGCGGCGAGGAGGAACCCATCGAGCACGTCGACGACGCCACCGTCGTCGCCAAGGGCGAGGTCAACATCGAGGAGGTCAACGAGGCGCT
The DNA here is from genome assembly GCA_003023785.1 of Halobacteriales archaeon QS_5_68_33. Lineage (GTDB taxonomy): Archaea > Halobacteriota > Halobacteria > Halobacteriales > Haloarculaceae > QS-5-68-33. Next base: position 1,311 of record PXRS01000054.1, read on the forward strand.
TGCCATCGACATCCCCGAGGGCGAGGAGTTCGAGACCATCGCCGGGTTCATCTTCAACCGGGTCGGCCGCCTCGTCCGGGCCGGCGAGGTGGTCGAGTACGACGGCATCGAGATCCGCGTCGAACAGGTCGAGAACACCCGCATCATGAAGGCCCGCATCACCCGCACCGACGCCTACGACCCCGACGAGACCGACGGGGACACCGAGGTCGAGGTCTCCGACGACGTCTCGACCGACCAGCCCGCGAGCTGATCCTCGTCGTCCGTCGAACCCCCTTCGTTTCGTATGGAGATCCACGAGAGAGAACAGGTCCAGTGTCCCGCGAGCACGGAGCCGTTCGGGCGCGCCGGCGATATCGACCGGAGAACCGGTTGTAACGGTGTCCGGGTTCGCGTACGGGGGTCCGCCCGACGGGCCGGACGGAGTCGGATCAGGTATCGATAGCCGCGTGGCCGCCGGCGGCACTGCGGATCCGGTCGCGGTGGCCGGCGGCCGCCGGGCGGGCACTCGCACGTCGAATTCGATTCGCGTGGCGTGGTCGGCGTCGTCAGCGGCGTCTTCGACCGCCCGGCGAAATACCGGTACATCGGCACAACCGACCGTATCAGTCGTTCCCGCGCTCGCGCCCGCCCCAGACGCGCTTGTCGGGGATACGGACGCGCATGCCGTCGCGAACGCGGATCCGGCAGGAAAGTCGGGGATAACCGAAGCGGTCTGCCAGGTCGTCGTGCCAGTGGTCGGGGTCGGGCGGGTCGGCCAGTCGCACCCCGCAGGTCGCACAGAGCCCCCGCCCACCACAGTTCGCGACCGCCCACCTGCTGTGGGGCGAGAGCCCGGCCGCGAGGAGCGCGTCGCGGAGGACGTCGGCGGGGCTGGCGACCAGTTCGTGGGTCTCGCCGTCCGGCGTCTCGACCGTCAGCGTGACGGTGTCGGCTCCATCGGCGGGTTCGTCGGGCATTCTGCGGGCCTCGGGGCGCCACGCGGAGGAGTCTGTCGGCCCGTCACCGCAACTCGATGGCGTGGACGAACGGGAACTCGCGGATCTCGTTGATGAGGCCGCCGGACAGCGGTTCGTCGGTGACCACGTAGAGTTGGGGCTCGTCGGTGAATTCGGGGTCCTCGGTGATGGTCTGGCGGATGGAGATGCCGCGGTCGGCGATGGCGCCGGTCACCCGGGCGACGATGCCCGGCCGGTCGGCGTCCCGGACCGTCACCGTCAGCGCCGTCAGGTCCAGCACCGGGGCGAGGTCCAGCAGGCTCGGAATGGCCGAGATGTTCTGGAAGATCGGGCGCAACTGGTCGTCATCGAGGATGGCGTCGGTGGTGGCGTCGACGACCCGCCGGTCGACGCCCACCTCGCGGGCGATGCCCGTGTTCGGGATCTCGATGCCGCCCGAGACGACCCGACCCTCGTCGTTGACCGAGAAGCCCCGCTCCAGGAGGAGGCGGATCACGGCCTGCTGGCTGGGCGAGTCGGCGAACTTCTCCATGATCGCCTCGAACGTGGCCTCCTCGCCGCCGTCGGTCGCGACTCCCCTCCCGGCGGAGTCGTCGTCCCCGTGCATGGTCAGAGTTCGCCCTTCGTGGATGGGGTATCGCTCCGACGTTCGTCCACCCGGGTGGCGTCGTCGAGCGCGCGGGCCAGGCACTTGAACAGTGCCTCGATTTCGTGGTGTGCGTTCTCGCCCTCGACGCCCGCGTGCAGCGTGAGCCCGGCGTTCGTGGCGAGCGAGCGACAGAAGTGTTTGGCCATGTGGCTGGCCATCCCGCCGACCGACTCCTGGGAGAAGCCGCCGTCGAACGCGAAGGAGGGCCGGCCGCTGACGTCGACGACGGCGCTCGCGACGGCCTCGTCCAGCGGGACGCGCCGGTCGGCGAAGCGGCGGATCCCCCGTTTCTCGCCCAGCGCCTCGTCGAAGGCCTCGCCGACGGCGATGGCGACGTCCTCGACGGTGTGGTGGTCGTCGACCTCCAGGTCGCCGTCACACCGCACCGTGAGGTCGAACAGGCCGTGTGTCGCGAACGACGCCAGCATGTGGTCGAAAAAGCCGATCCCCGTCTCGACCGTGGCGTCGCCGTCGCCGTCGACGGCGAGCGTCACCTCGATCTCGGTCTCGGCGGTCTCGCGTGTCACGGCCGCCGTCCGCTCGGTCATACCCCGACCATGCGCGCCCGCCCATAAGGTGGTTGCGCTCACCGCGCTCGACCGCGCTCGCCCCGCCTCCGGTCGCCGCCGCGTCGCTCGCCGGTTCGGAAAAGGTTTGTGTAGATGGTCATACGGTCGGTTGTAACGATTTACCGGTATTTCGCCGACCGATTCGACGAAATCCGGAAATGATTTACAACCGACCGTATCAAAAAACGATGTCGATGAGCGAGCAGCGGATCGCGGAGCACCTGGCGGCGTTCGGCTTCTCGCGCAAGGAAACCGACACGTATCTCGCGGTGTTGCGGCGCAGGCAGGCGACGACCGACGAGGTTGCGACGGCGGCCGACGTCTCCCAGGGCTACGTCTACGAGGTGGCCGAGACGCTGGTCGACCGGGGTCTGCTGACAGTCGACGAGGACGCGAACCCGGCGGTGCTGCGCGCGCGGCCGGCGGGCGAGGCGGTCGCGGAGCTATCGCGTCGGCTCTCGGACCTGCAGTCGGCGGTGGAGGACGTCTACAGCGAGCCCGCCGCCGTGGACGTGGGCTTCGAGATGGTGCGGTCGCGCCGGACCGTCGAGCGCCGGACCGAGCGGTTCCTCGCCGACGCCGCCCGCGAGGTGTTTCTGGTCGTCCCCGCGACGGCCTTCGAGCGACTCCGGGACGACGTCGCCGCCGCCGTCGACCGCGACGTCACGGTCTATCTCTGTCTCGTCGCGCCGGACGTCGATATCATCGCCGACACGGTGACGGACTTCGACCGGTACGCCACGGTCGCCCGGACCTGGGAGGCCCGGCCGCAGGTGTTCGTTCTCCGGGATAACCGCGCGGGACTCGTCGGGTCCCACGGCGTGTTGACCGGCCGCCACGGCGACGAGTACGCCGTCACGTTCGGCCAGCCGGAGGTCGCAAACGGGTTCTACGGCAACATGGTGAGCAACGTCTGGTCGATGGCCGACGAGCGGTTCGTCGCCGACCCGCCCGCGCTCCCCGCCTCGTTCGGATACTTCCGGACCGGCGTGACCGCCGCCGCCCGCCACGTCAACGCCGGCCGCGAACTGGTCGCCGACGTCGACGTGGTCGATACGGGAACCGAGGGCGAGCGCCGACTGGACGGCGTGCCGGTCCGGGAGGTCCGCCAGAGCCTGGTCACACCCCCGACCAGCTCGTTCCCCATCGAAAACGCGCTCGTCGTCGAGGCCGACCAGGGCGCGGTGAGCATCGGCGGCGACTCCGCGGGGTTCGACCCCTACTACGAGGACTTCGCCGCCCGCGAGTTGACGCTTCGAGAGGCGTGAACTACCCCGCCCCGCTCGCGGTCGCTACGCGACATCTTCGCTCGCCCACGGCTCGCGGCGCTCGCCGTTCGTGTCTCGCAGTTCGGGCACGCTCGACAGCGCGCGCCGGCCCTGGATTCCGTCTGCCTGTCCTCGTTCACTCCTCGTCGGAGAAAATCTTCCCGGGGTTGAGCGTGCCGTTGGGGTCCAGGGCGTCCTTGATCGAGCGCATCGCCCGGACGGCGCCGGCGCCGTGTTCGCGTTCGAGGAACTCCCGTTTCCCGAGGCCGATGCCGTGCTCGCCGGTGGCGGTCCCGTCCATCTCGATGGCCTGTTCGACGATGGCGGCGTAGACCGCCTCGCCGCGGTCGACCATCTCGGGGTCGTCGGGGTCGACCAGGATCTCGTAGTGGAGGTTGCCGTCGCCGGCGTGGCCGTAACAGGCCATCGGCAGGTCCGCCTCGTCGGCCCGTTCGCGGGCGAAGCGGACGATGTCGGGGAACGACCCGATGGGGACGGTGACGTCCCCGGGGTGGACCGGCCGGAGGTCGGGGTCGTACTCGTCGAGGGCGTAGGCCATGTCCTTCCGGAGTTGCCACAGTTCGTCCATCTCCTCGTCGGCGGCCATCTCGAACGCGATGGGGTCGTGGGCTCCGAAGACCGTCCGGCAGAAGTCGATCTCGTTTTCGATGCCGTGGTCGGCGTGGAACTCGACGAAGACCATCGGGCTGTCGGGCAGGTCCGTCCCCGCGTAGGCGTTTGCCAGTTGCGCGGCGAACGGCCCCACGAGTTCGATCTTCGCGACGTCGACGCCCGACTGGACGGCGTCGGCGATGGCCGCGCCCGCCGTCGCCAGCGACTCGAAGACCGCCCGTCCGCCCCGGATCTGCCGGGGCCGACCGGCGAGGTCCAGCGTCGCGCGGGTGACGACGGCCAGCGTCCCCTCGTTGCCCACGACCATGTCTTTGAGGTTGTAGCCGGCGGAGGTCTTGCGGGCCTTGCTCCCCGCCGTGACGACGGTGCCGTCGGCCAGCACCGCTTCGAGTTCGAGCACCCAGTCGGCGACCTCGCCGTACTTGACGGTCTGCATGCCGCTGGCGTCGGTCGCGATCATCCCACCGATAGTCGAGATGTCGCCCGAGGAGGGGAGCGGCGGAAAGAAGAGGCCGTGAGACTCGACGGCCTCGTCGACGGCGCTGCCGAGCACGCCCGGCCGGACGTCGACCTGCAGGTCCGCCGGGCGCACGGCCAGCACCTCGTCCATGCGGGTCATGTCCATGCTGATCCCCTGCTGGGCGGGGAGCGCGCCGCCCTCCAGTCCCGTCCCCGCGGCGTAGGGTGTCACCGGGACGCCGCGCTCGTCGGCGGCCGCCAGGACGGCCGAGACCTCGTCGGTCGATTCCGGCCAGACCACGACGTCCGGTCGGACGGCCGCCTCGGGCGCGGTGCTCCAGTCCCCGGACCGCTCCTCGCGGGCGTGCTCGCGGCGGGACACCTGCTCGTCGTCGAGAACCTCGTCGAGGAAGGCACACGCGTCGGTCATTACATCACTGGCGGGCGCGACGGGACTTAGACCCGTCGGCGCCGGCCAGGGCGTCGCCGCCGGGATCACGCCGGGAGCGTCGACTCGTCGATGCCGTCGCGGCGGCCGTCGAGCACGGCGAAGCGCTCGTCGCGGCGGCGTTCGAGCCACCGCAGGAGGCGTTCGGCCCAGACGAGTTTCCGGCGTTTGAGGGCGCCGACGTTGGGGTCGTCGAAGTCCCAACCGACGAAGACCAGTTCGGCCGCGCCGCGCTCGTCGGCGAGAAACGCCGCCCGGTCGCCGTCGGTGAATCCGCCCGGGTTGGAGACGGGACCGGCGGGCGCCGCCTGCGTGGTCGGCAGGACCGCTTCGACCGCCAGGTCGGGCACCCGCTCGCGGAGCGCGTCCTCGTTGTCGCCGTGGGCGTGGGTGGCCACGGGCGTTCCCTCCCGGGCGAGCGCCCGTGCGATGTCCCCCGGTTCGTCCAGGTCGGTGACCATGCAGTCGACCGCCACCCCGCCTTCACGGAGGACGCTCGCGGCGTCGGAGGCCGCGACGACCGCGTCGGCCCCGCGGGCGCGGGGGATCTCGTCGACGAGCGAGGGCGCGGCACCGACGATGGCGACGCGCTCGCCGGAGAAGTCGAGCGCGCCAGGCGTCAGCGTGTTGCCCCCGGCGACGAGGTCGGCCAGCAGGTCACGCGCCCGTTCGTCGGCCGCCCGGGGGAAGCCGAAGTCCGCGAGGATGTCCTCGTAGACGGGTTCCCAGGTGCGAAATTCCATGGCAGTGGCTCACCGTGTGAGTCCAATAAACCGGTATAGCCGAAATGGCACGCTCGGTACCCCTACCCAGGTGCCCTTTCGGCCTTCACCGCTCCGTTCTGGCGCTACCGGTATAAGCTTTCTTACCTCTGGGTCCCCCGAAGACACCGGCGGGGGCCTCGTGGCCGGGGGTCAGGGACCCGACCCGAGGGGCAATCCGGTCCGGTCGGCCACCCGCGCCAGCGCCGCCTCGGTCCCGAAGAGCAACAGGCGCCATCGGCCGTCGCCGGCATCCCGGGTCGCGCCGGCACCGCTCGCGTCCCCGGCCAGCAGGTGACAGCCCGCCTCCTCGGCGGCGCTCCGCAGGCCTGCGAGCGTCTCCGGGCCCTCGCCGCTGACCTCGAGGACCCGCCCGACGGCCGAGGCGGGGTCGCCGTCGGCGCCGACCCGTTCGGCGTGGCGCGCGAGTTCGCCTGCGTCGGTCACGTCGAGTTCGGTGACCGACACGCCGTCGGCGACGGTCCGGGTTCGCTCGCGCGTGAAGGCGTCGCCGATGGTCGCGGCGTCGACCGTCTCGGCGACGTCGTGGGTCCGGACGACGTGGGCGCCCCGTTCGACGGCCATCGACGTCGCGGCCAGACTCACCGGGAGCGCTTCCTCGGTCGAGCGGTCGGCCAGCGACCGGAGGAAGTTCTTGCGGTTGATCGAGACGAGCGTCGGACAGCCCAGGCCGCGGAACTCGCGCAACCGCCGGAACGTCGCGCGGTCGTTTTCGAGCGTCTTGGCCTCGGACCACCCGCCGAAGGCGGGGTCGATGATGGTCCTGTCCGTGAGACCGTTCTGTTTCAGCGCCTCGTAGACCTGGTCGACGTGGTCGGCGGCGTCGGCCCACGCCGGGGACTTGCGCTCGGCCCAGGGCGTCTCCTCGACGGCGCCCGGCCGCGTGAGGTCGGGCGGGCTGGCCATCTTCGCGACGGCGACGTCGTACTCCCGGCAGACCTCGGGCATCTCGGGGTCGGCAAAGCCCGCGATGTCGTTGACCATGTCGAACCCGCGGTCCAGCGCCGCCGCGGCCACCTCGGCGTAGCGCGTCTCGACGCTCCAGACCGCCGACCCGCTCGTCGAGTGGAGCGTCTCGACGGCCGTGTCGAGGCGGTCGAGTTCCTGCTCGGCCGAGAGCACCTCGAATCGCTTGTTGGCCGATTCGAGACCGACGTCGACGATGTCGGCGCCCTCGCCGATCACCTCGTCGCTGACGTAGGCGGCGGCCTCGCCCGGGTCGGCGAACACGCTGGGGTCGTAGGGCGACCCCTCGCTGACGTTGAGGACGCCCATGATCCGCGGCGGGTAGTCGTCTCCGATGCCCAGCCCCGCGGCGTCGACGTTCCACATGCCCGCTCCTGAGGACCGGGCGCGGAAAAACGGTCGGATAGCCCACCGAAGCCACCGTTCGTCGGAGGTCGACCCGCCCGTCGAACGACCGGGCGAGGCGTCGGTGAGCGTCGCCCCCCTTCCTCGTGTCGGGCAACGTTATATACCTGAAACCCGAACCTCAGGTGAATGGATTCCGCCGACCTGCTCGACCTCCTGGGGAACGCGAACCGGCGGCGGATCCTGCAGTTGCTGGCGCACAAACCCTGTTACGTGACGGAAATAAGCGAGTACCTCGGCGTGAGCCCGAAGGCGGTCATCGACCACCTGGAGAAACTGGAAGCGGCGGGGCTGGTCGAGAGCCGGGTCGACGAGAAGCGCCGGAAGTACTTCCACATCGCGCGGAACCTCCGGCTGGAGGTGAACGTCTCGCCCTACGAGTTCGGGACGAAAAGCGCCTACCCCGCGAGCGCGGTCGACGTGACGACCTGCCGGTACGTCTCCATCGAGACGGCGGTGACCGACGGGGACGACGGGGACGCCGACACGACGGAACTGGCGCGGCAACTCGACCGCCTCCAGGACCTGGAGACCGAACTCTCGATGGCCCAGCGGTGGGTCCACGGCCGCCTCACCGAGGTGATGGAAGCGCTCACCGAGCAACTGGCGGGCGAGGACAGCCGCCTGCTGAGCGACGTGCTCTCGGCGCTCGCCGCCGGGTCGGGGACCGTCGACGAGTTGAGCCGGCGCGTCGAGGCGCCGCCCGAAGTCGTCGCGGAGGCCCTCCACCGCCTCGCGGAGGAAGGGGTCGTCGTCCACGACGGCGACGAGTGGCGACTCCCGGATTGATGCTGCCGGCTGTAAGCACGAGGCGTCGACTCCCCGTTCACTCGACGCTGGCGGTCAGGCCGTTTCGCAGGTCGCGCCCGAAGTAGTGGCCAAGCAGCGCGATCACCAGACCGAGACCGCCGGCGACCGCGAAGACCGGCGCGAACCCGACGTTCGAGAGGACGGCGACCCGAAAGAGGCTGCCCTGGAACGCGCCCAGCCCGCTGACCAGCGCTCCCGCGAGGGCGAACTCCACGTAGCGGCGGGTCCCGCTCGCGAGACCGAGCGCGAACGCCCCGGCGAAGATCCCCAGCGGCGCCCCGACGACACTCAGAAGCGGGACGCTGCTGGCCAGCAACACCGAGAGGACGACGACCCCGAACGTGAGGAGGACGGACCGACCCGAGGGGAAGGCGGCGAGGGGGTTCGGGACGCCGGACGGGCGCAACCGCGAGAGAAGCCCGGGACCGCCGGTCTCCGCGGTCGCGTCGCCGACCCCGGGGGCGGCGTCGGGGTCGCCGGTCAGCGCGTCCACGTCGACGCCGAGGTCCTCGTCGGCGAGGGGGGCGTCGCCGCCACCGCGGCCGGTGGCCTCGCCCGGGCCGTCGTCGAGGAGGTCCGCGGCGTCGACCGCTCCCGACTCCTCGGCGGTCCGCTCGTCCGTGCGCTCGGACATGCCCGGACCTGGGAACCCGAGCGCCAAGGGGCTTTTCCTCCTGACCGGCCAGGCCACGGTCCCGTGGCTATTTGGGAGCGGCGGTTGGGGGTCGGGACATGGAGTCCCAGGGTGACATCCGGGTGCTGCTGGCCCTGGACCTGGTCCTGTCGTTCGCGTTCAGCTACGTCGTCGTCACGGCGTTCGACCTCGCCGGCCTCGGCACGTTCGGCTGGGGGAACGTCGTCGGCGCGACGCTGATCCTGACGGTCATCACGTACGCCGCGGTCCTCCGGCAGTGACGACGCCCGCGACGGGCGGGTCGGGCGGGTCGGGCGGGTCGGGCACGCCGGCGCGCTCATACTGCCGGCTGTAAGTCTGTCAAGAATTTCGCCGCCCCGGGGCGGCGAATATCTTCACGAAGTTACAGCCGGCAGTATCACTCCGACGCCGGGTCAGCGGTCGCTGACTGTGCACCGCCGACGACGAGCGTCGGGACGGCGGTGATCCGGACGACGCGCTCGGTGACGCTGCCGGTGCTGGCGAAGCGGTCCAGCCCGGTTCGGCCGTGAGTCCCCATCACGGTCAGGTCGCTCCCGTAGTCGGCGGCGGCGTCGACGATCTCCTCGTGTGGTTTCCCCCGGCGGATGTGTCGCTCGACGGTGACGCCGGCCGCCGCACCCGCGTTCGCGGCGCGGTCGAGCGCCTCCTCGCCGGTCTCTTCCTGGTCTTCGACGACCATGTCCCAGTGGCTCGTCGCCGGGTAGGTCCGGTCGACGACGAACAGCGCGTCGACCGTCGCGTCGTACCGGGCAGCGATGTCGACCGCGTGTTCGACCGCCGTCTCGCTCGGGTCGCTCCCGTCGGTCGGGACCAGGATGCGTTCGTACCCTCCCATGGGGGACCCGTCACGCCCGGGACACCTCAACGTATCGACCGCTCGCCCGGCCGGGACGCGCGGTGGATATTTGGGCCGGCCGGGCGGAGGGTGGCGTATGGCGATCGAAGACCGCGGCGACGCGCACGTGGTAACACACGCCCTCGCGACCGACGTGCTGACGCGGATCCGCGACGTCGGGACCGAGCAGGTGGAGTTCCGCAAGGGGCTGGTCAAACTGGGCCGCATCTGTGGCTACGAGATCATCGACGGGGCGATGGAGACCGAGTACGTCAGCGTCCGGACGCCGCTGACCGAGACGACCGGCGAGCGCGTCAAGGGGCTGGACGACGTCGTGATCGTCAACGTCCTCCGGGCGGCAACGCCGTTCGTCGAGGGCCTCCTGAAGGCGTTCCCGCGGGCTCGACAGGGGGTTATCTCGGCCAGCCGCGACGAGTCGGCCGGCCGCGCCGAGGACGGCTCGTTCCCCATCTCGGTGGATTACGTGAAACTCCCCGAGATCCGCGAGGCTGACACCGTCATCGTCGCCGACCCGATGCTTGCGACCGGGAGCACGCTGTGTGCCGTCCTGGCGGAGGTGACCGCCGGCGCGCCCGACCCCGAACACCTGTTCGTCCTCTCGGCGGTCAGCGCCCCCGAAGGGCTGGTCCGAGTCGGCGAAACCTTCCCGCAGGCGAAACGCCTGACGGTCGCCATCGACGACCACCTCGACGAGGACGGCTTCATCGTCCCCGGCCTCGGCGACGCCGGCGACCGCGCCTTCCGAACGACCTGACAGAAACCGCACGGGGGCGAGCCCCACCTCGGATCCCTCCCGGGGTTTTCCGCCGGAATCCGTCGCTTTCGGTTCCCGCGGCTCCCGGAACAGTGATACGGTCGGTTGTAACGATTTACCGGCATTTCGTCGACCGGTTCGACGAAATCCGGAAATGACTTACAACCGACCGTATGAGGAGCCACGCGACCGAAGAATTGTATCAGTCCATCGCGACGTAGGTCTGGGTGTCCTCGATGCCGTCGATACCCTGGATGTGGGTGGCGGCGGCGGTCTTGACCTCGGCGGGGGAGTCGACCTCGACGGTGGCGATGAAGTCGACGTCGCCGGCGACGATGTAGGCGTCGACGACGCCGTCGATGTCGCGGACCTCGCTTCTGAGGCGGTCGGCTTCGCCGGTGTGAGCCTTGATCATGACGTAGGCGCGGACCATCTCAGGCACCCCCCGGGACGGCCTGTGCGTCCCCGACGACGAGCTGTCGGACCTCGTCGAGGCGCTCGAAGTCGGCCAGCACGGCGAGCCGGTCGCCGGTCTCCATTGACTCGTCGGGGGTCGGGATGGTCAGCGACTGGCCGGCCTTGCCGAACGCGAGCACCTCGCTGTCGGCCGGGAGTTCGAGTTCGCTCAGCGTGTAGCCGCGCATCGGCGACTCGTCGGTGACGGTGAATTCGACGAGCTGGAGCCGCTGGGCGATGTCGGCGACGGCGTGAATGTCTCCGCCCAGCAGCGCGTTCTTGGCGACGATGGCGCCCAGGCGCTCGGGGTAAATGACCTCGTCGACGTCGGAGGCGTACTTGCGGTAGATGTCCTCGCGGTACTCCTCGTCGATCCGGAGGACCGTTCGGCAGTCGTGATGCGTGGCGACCATGCAGGCGATGAAGTTCGTCGAGAGATCGCCGGTCAGCGCCCCCAGGGCGTCGGCCGATTCCAGGTCGGCCGAAAGCAGCACCTCCTCGTCGGTCCCGTCGCCGTCTATCACCTCGTAGCCTTCCGTGCGCGCCCGGTCGAGCTTCGTCGGGTCGCGCTCGATGAGGACGACGTCGTGGCCGCTTTCTTCGAGTGCCCGCGCGGTCCGGAGACCGACGCGGCCGGCACCCACGATAACGAATCGCATGCTACTGCCTACGACGAGGGGGGTGAATAAAGTTGCTTCGGGGGCCGGACCGGCCCTCTCCGGATTGGGCGGTATCCTGCGGTTTCGCGACGCGCCGTCGGGGGCGGCGGCGGCCGCTGGTGGTAGTGTTCAAATAAGCCGCCAGAATGAGAGCGATATTTCGAGACAGCGTGAAAGCCCCCGCTGGCTCCGGTCGAGGGGGCTCGCTGCGCTCCTCACTGCGTTGCGGTGCCGTCGCCGGCCGGTACGACATCATCGTCGAGGCCGTCGGCGAGGAGGTGTACGACCTCATGCACGGCGTCGCCACACAGCTGCGCGACATCGACGGCATCGCCGACACCAAGACCTACATCTGTCTCGACTGATACGAATTATTGTAGCGATTTACCGGTACGCGCCGGCCCCGGGGTCGGCGCTATCCGAAGATAATCTACAATAATCCGTATGAGACGGTCGGTTGTCAATCATCTCCGGATCGGCCCGAGCGGTCGAGTTATCGACACCTCAAAGGTCCCACCGGCCCAACGGTCGGTATGGTCACCCTGCTGGACGCGTTCGGACTCGGGTTCATGCTCGTCGTCCACAGCGCCATCGTCGCCCTGCTGACCCG
>PXRS01000054.1:13359-46072 GCA_003023785.1 Halobacteriales archaeon QS_5_68_33
CGTCGGCCTCACCTTCGACTACGTCTGGATGCCCGCCCCCGAGGAGGTCGACCTCCCCGAGAAGTGGGACCGCGAGGACCACGAACGGGACCGCCGGGAACGGTTGCGCCCGTAGGTTCTGACGGAGTCGTTTTCGTACAGCCGAGGCCCGACGACTGGTGATGGACTGTTCCGGTCCGCTCGCGGTCGCCGTTCGGCCAGCCGTGGCGCTCACCAGGTTGTCGCGCTCAGCCCCACTGTGCGCCGGGATTGGTCACCGCGCCGTTGGCGGCGGAGCCGAAGTCCCGGTGGTACTTCGCGAACACGCCGTCCTCGTAGGTGGGTTCGGGGTCGTGGTCTTCGAGGCGGGCCTCGATTTCCTCGTCGGAGAGACCGACCGAGAGCTCCAGTTCGTCGACGTCGATGGCGACGGTATCGCCGTCTTCGAGCGCGGCGATAGGGCCGCCGACGTAGGCCTCGGGCGCGACGTGGCCGATGGAGAACCCGCGCGTCGCGCCGGAGAAGCGGCCGTCGGTGAAGAGGGCGACGTCGTCGGCGTGGCCCTGGCCGGCCACCGCGCTCGTGACGCCGAGCATCTCCCGCATCCCGGGGCCGCCGCGGGGGCCCTCGTTGCGGATGCAGATGACGTCGCCGGACTCGACGTTGCCTTCCTGGACGTACTTCATGGCGGGTTCTTCCTCCTCGAAGACGCGGACGGGGCCCTCGTGGCGGAGGTGGTCCTCGTCGGTGATCTTGATGACCGCGCCGTCGGGCGCGAGGTTGCCCGCCAGGATGCGGATGGCGCCGCGCTCGTGGATCGGGTCCTCGACGGTGTACAGGAAGTCGACGTCAAGGTCGGCGATGGCGGGCGGGTTGGTCCGCTCGACCTCCTCGGCCACGGTCTTCCCGGTGACGGTGAGCGCGTCGCCGTGGAGCATGTCGGCTTCGAGGAGTTCCCGGAGGACGACCGGGACGCCGCCGACCTCGTGGAGGTCGTTCATGAAGCGCTCGCCGCCGGGCTGAAGGTCGGCGATCTTGGGTGTGCGGGCGCTGATCTCGTTGAAGTCCTGGATGTCCAGGTCGATGCCGGCCTCGGCGGCCATCGCCAGCAGGTGGAGGACGGCGTTGGTCGACCCGCCGACCGACACCTGCAGCGCGATGGCGTTCTCGAAGGACTCCCGCGTGAGGAAATCGGCGGGGCGACGGCGCTCTTCGACGACCTCGACGGCGAGTTCGCCGGCGCGCTCGGCCTCCTCGTAGCGCTTCTCGACCTCGGCGGGGGGCGAGGCCGACCCGAGGGGGGCGAAACCGATGGTCTCGGAGATGGCGGCCATCGTGTTCGCGGTGAACATGCCGCCACAGGAGCCCGCGCCGGGGCAGGCGTGGCGCTCCATCTCCTCGAGTTCGTCCTCGGTCATGTCGCCGGTGGCGACGGCGCCGACGCCCTCGAACATGTTCTGGATGGTGATCTCCCGGCCGCCGTGTTCGCCGGGCATGATCGACCCGCCGTAGAGGAATACCGAGGGCAGGTCCGTCCGAATGGCGGCCATCATCATCCCGGGCATGTTCTTGTCACAGCCGCCGATGGTGACGAGGCCGTCCATGCGCTCGCCGAAGGAGACGAGTTCGACGGAGTCGGCGATAAGCTCCCGGGAGATGAGCGAGGCCTTCATGCCCTCGTGGCCCATCGAGATGGCGTCGGAGATGGTGATCGTGCCGAACTCGATCGGCATCCCGCCGGTCGAATCGACGGCGTCGTAGGCGGCGTCGGCGACGTCGTCCAGGTGGACGTTACAGGGGGTGATGTCCGCGGCGGGGTTGGCGAGGCCGACCATCGGCGACGCGAGGTCCTCGTCGTCGTAGCCCATCGCCCGGAACATCGCGCGGTGGGGCGCGCGGTCGGTCCCTTCCGTGACCTCCGCGCTCGGCAGGTCGTCGGGTTTGCCCCCCTCGCTCTCGTCGTCTTCGCGGGGTGGCGCTTCCTGCTGGCTCATACAGGACGATTCGCGGGGGCGGCCTTACGCTTTTTCACCCGTGGCCGCCCTTGCCGTCGCCGTCCCGGTCGCCGAACCCGTTCGGTCGGGACTGCCGAACCGTCCGGTCGCGACCGACCGGCGTGGCTCCCGGACAGTCACGGCGATCGGGCGTCGTGCGTGCGTCTGACGGGGAGTTTTGTGGGACAGGGCCGTACTCGCGGCCATGACGAGCCTCTCCGAGGCCTACGACGACCGGGGGTGGGAGGGGCGGGACCCGCGGCGGGTCTCGGCCGGGGCGGCGCTGTTCGTCTCGGGCGCGCTGGCCGTCGTCGTCGCCATCCTCGTGCCGACGACGGACCTCGCGGCGCTGGCCGACGCGACGACCGAACCCGAGGTGCGTCGTCTCGCGGGGACGCTCGCCGGCCTGGGCATCCCCGCGATGTTCCTGGGCGTCGTCGTCGTCCTGCCGGCGAGTCGCCGCGAGCGACTGGGCGTCGTCGCCGGCGCGTGCCTCTCGGTCGGCGGCGTCTTCCTGTTCCGGTACGCCTACCCCACGAGGTGGGTCAGCAGCGCCGAGTCGCTGGCGTTCCCGACCGCCATGCTGTACTTCGTCGGCGGGTCGGTCGCGCTGTGGTTCGTCTTCTCGGCGGTCGCGACGTTCAAACTCCGGAACAACCCGCACGGCACCGTCACACTCGAAGTCGTCCGCCAGGGCGAGACCCGCGAGATCGAGGTCAGTCGCGACGAATACCGGCGCTACCGTCGCGCCGCCCGCGACGACGACCGCGACGACACCGCCGTCCGGCGCGAACTCGAATCCCGACTGGACTGACTTCGCCGTTCCTGCACGGGTTTTCGTCACCCGATAGCGTCCCGCCGACCACGGGCTTTATTCGGATACGTGTGCAACCCGGTCCCAGATGGCTATCCGGCCCATCCACGCGCGCTATCCGTTCACGGCGGCGGCCCGGAGCGCCGTCGACGAGGCCGGCGTCGACCTCGCGGAGGTCGTCGCCAGCGACGACGGCGTCGTCGGCCGCGGCGTCGAGCGCGTGGAACGGGCGCTCACCGAAGGGGGGGTAGGCGAACCCCACCGCCGGACCCGCGTCGAGTTGCTCTCCTATCCGGTGGCGCGGGTACTCGTCTCGCTCGTCGACGAGCGCGTCCTCACCCGCAGGTACGCCCGCGCCGAGGCCGCCACCGCCCACGAGCGGTTCATCGAGGAGTTCGCCGCCACGGCCGAGTACAGGAGCGCCCGCACCGAGCGCCTGACCCGGGCGGACCTGCTCTCGGAGTTCGACCTCACCGGCGACGTCCGCGAGGGCTCCGACGGCTATCGGGTCGATGTCGGCGCGTACCTCGACCTGGCCGCCGACCAGTGGGGCGACGAGTGGCGTCTCGTCAACCGCGTCCTCGTCGACGGCGAGGTCCTCGTCACCGAGGAGGAACTCCACGAACTGCTCCGGCAGGCGGTGCGCCACCGCGTCGCCGAGGGCCTCCCCCTCTCCGTGCCCGACCCCGTCGCCGCAGAACTCGACGAGGCGGTCGCGCAGGCGAGAGAGACGCTCTCGGAACTCGAACTCACCCGCGAGATCGACACGGTCGTCCCCGAACTGTTCCCGCCCTGCATGAAACACCTGCTCGACCAGGTCCGGAAGGGCGAACACCTCGAACACCACTCCCGCTTTGCGATCGCCTCGTTCCTGACGAGCATCGGCATGACGACCGACGAGATCGTCGAACTGTTCCAGGTCAATCCCGGGTTCGGCGAGGAGGCCACCCGCTACCAGGTCGACCACATCCGCGGCGCGACCAGCCCCACGGAGTACTCGCCGCCGTCGTGCGCGACGATGCAGTCATACGGCGACTGCTACAACAAGGACGACGTCTGCGAGGACGTCATCGACGAGTCACACCCGCTGAACTACTACGAACACATGTTGGACCAGGAGGACGAGGACGACCTCGTGGACTGGCGCGAGAGTGACGAGGACGAGGCCGAATCGAGCGCGTGAGTCCGGGGCAAGTTGTCCGCGGAAAACGTGTTCACCCGTCGTCGTCGAAGTCCTGGCGGTACATGAGCAGGCCGGCAGCGGCGACGAACAGGACGAACGCGCCGATGACGCCGACGAGCGCCAGGCCGCCCTCGGGGACGAGGCTCGGCGGCACCGAGGCGTTGTTGGTCGCGTTGGCAGGCGCCGCGTAGGCCGAACTGACGATGTACGACCCCACGACGAACACGCCGATCGCCAGCGCGGCGATGGCCAGTTCCGCAACCGTTCTCCGCTCTACCATGCGATTCGCTTCCCGCGGCCCGGGCAAAAGGGCTTCGAAGGGCGTTCCGCACCGCCGGTGTGTGTCATTCCCCGCCACGCGGGCGACGGATTTAGGGTCGTTCGGGACCTACGTTTCATGTGGGCGCAGACCGGAAAACAGCCGCGTCCGACCACCAATGACCGAAATTCGCCCCCAGACTCGTGCCCGCAAGACCGCACTCGCACCGGACCTCCGCCGCCTGGACGACCGGGCCGCACGCGCCTGGACCGAGCGCATGGCCGTCTCCCCGCTCGAAGACGCCGCCTACGAGGTCGAGAGCGAGAGCGGCGCGACCTACGTCGTCGACCTGGTCGACCGCTCCTGTACCTGTCCCGACCACCGGATCCGCGGCGAGACGTGCAAGCACATGCGCCGCGTCGCCATCGAGGTCTCGACCCGGCGGGCCCCACCACCCGGCGAACGGCGGGCGAACTGCGCCGCCTGCGGCGTCGAGACGTTCGTCAGCGAGGCCGACCACCGGGAGGCCTCGGACGGGAGCGGTGAAACCGCGAGCAGCGAGGCCGGCCCGGCGCTCTGTGACACCTGCCGGTTCGAACCCGGCGATGTCGTGCGGGACCGCGAGGCCGACCGTCGAGAGGCCTCGGACCGAGCGAGCGGTGAAACCGCGAGCAGCGAGACGGACGACCGCCTCGTCGTCGCCCGCGTCACGGCCGACCGCGCCGACGAGGTAGAGATCGCGGCCACCGGGACGACCGTCGCCGACTACGGAACCAACGAGGGCTATCCCGACGACGACCTCGTCGTCGAGGCCGCCTACCTCGGCGACGTCGGGGCCGAGAACCCGCGCCTGTACTCGTTCCCCCTCTCGCGGTTGGAACGGGTGGACGACGCCGCCGTCGTGGACGCGGCGCTGCCCTGCCCTGACGCTCTCCACGCCGGACCGAACGCTTAACGCCGCGACGCAGGATCGACTGGGCATGTCCGACGGCAGACTCGCGCTGGTGTTCGACGACGGCTACATCGAGGACTACGAGGATATCTATCCCGTCCTGGACGAGCGGGGCGTACCCGCCTGCCAGGCCATCGTGTCCGGGTGGCTCGGCGACGACGGGCACCTCACCGCCGAGCAACTCGGGGAACTCGCGGACGCCGGGTGGGAGGTCGTCGCACACGGGCGGCGTCACCGCTACATGCAGGCACACGGCCTCGCGGAGGACGCCGCGGCTGGCGACCGGCGTCTCCGCCTGGCGGGCGGCCACGTCTTCCCCGGCGAGGACCACGGCCTCTACCCCGGCGACGCGTTCGAGGTGACCGACGGCGAGCGGACCGAGACCCGCGCGCTCGCCGGGAAGGACGACGACGAACCGGTCGTCGAACTCGACGACCCGCTCTCGGCGGAGTTCGCGGCCGACGAGACCGTCGTCCGGCCGACGGCCGCACAGATCCGCGACGAGGTCGTCGGCGTCCGCGGGAAGTTCGAGGGCCTGGGCTACGAGCCGACGACATTCGCGCTGCCCTACGACGCCGGCGACGCACGGGTCTGGCGGGCGGTCGCCGACGAGTACGACGCGCTCGTCGACGCCAGCGTCCGGTCGCTCCCGAACCCGCCGGGGACGCCGCCCCTGTCGCTGTCGCGGTACTACTTGGAGACCAGCCACATGCGCATGGTCGAGATCGAGGCCTACTTAGACGAAGTCGCCGCGTGCGGCGGCCTCGGGATCCTGGCCGGCCACACCGCCTGGGAGACGGTCCCGTCCGAGCGCGTCGCAGCCGTCGTCGACGCCGCCCACGAGCGCGACGTCGAGGTGACGACCGTTCGGGACGCGGTGTAGCGCGGCCCACGTCGGGTCATTCCGACCGACCGGGTACGGCCGACCCGACGGGCGTCGACGGTCGGTGAGGGGCTGCGCCGCCGTCGGACCGGGCGGGCCCGAGGGATTGATGCCGCCGGGGGACGAGCACCCGGGTGGCGGCGATGACGACTGGTTACCCCTCCGAGCCCCTTGTGACGACGCGGGATACCGAGCCGCCACTCCACCGATACGGTCGGCCGTAAATCAGTTCCGGATTTCGTCGAACCGGTCGGCGAGATACCGGTACATCGGCACAATGGACCGTATGAACGTCGCCGGCCGTCGTGACTGCCGGGGAGCGGGCTCCCGGTCGTGACCGGTGCCGGCGCAGGCAGGGTGTTTTTTGTACACGGGAGCGAACCGGAAACCGATGAGTCACGAGGGGCCGGACCCACCGACAGACCGGGAGTCGCCGGTCGGCGAGCCCGTCATCAGGGGTGACCCGCGCGTCACCGGACAGCGGCCCGAGGAGGCCGTCGAGTTCGACCCGGACGACCCGGAGAGCCTCGAACGGGCCGCCGAGACGGTCAGACAGTTCGCCGGCGACACCGCCGGCCAGGGCGATACCGTGTATATGCTCCGCGGTGCGGCCGCGTGTGCCGCGCTGGTCCGGGGGGAGGGCTCCTACCGGGCCGCGGCCGACCGCGCCGACGGCGAGGCGACGGTGGCGTTCATCCGCAAATGGTCGCGGGTCCACGACCTCCCCCGCTCCATCCGCACCCAGGTCGCGATGGGCCACATCGCGCCCACCGCGGCCAAGCACATCGCCCGCGTCAGCGGCGAGGCGCGCCTCCAGATCGCTTGGGCCGCGCTCGATGCCGACCTGACGGTCCGGCAGGTCCGGTCGGTCGCCAGTGCCGTCAAAGACGGCGTCTCCGTCGCCGACGCGCTCCGGGAGGAGGGCGTCACGCTCGGGGAGATCACACTCGAACTCCCCCCGGACGTCTACCAGGAACTCCGCCGTCGCGCGGCGCTGGAGGGCGTCGACCCCTCGGAGATCGTCGCCGACGCGCTAGGACGGCGGCTCGAGTGATACGGTCGGCTGTGCCTGTCCACCGGTCTTTCGCCGGACGTTCCGGCGAAATCCGGCAACGATTCACGACCGTAGGGGCCCGATCGTAAGTTCTTAAACTGCATCGGCCGCTACGGAAGGTGAGGGCCGGTAGCTCAGTTCGGCAGAGCGTCTGGCTTTTAACACGGTCGCGCGTTCGACCCGCGCGGCGGTGAGAGAGACCAGATGGCCGGGGGTTCAAGTCCCTCCCGGCCCGTCGCACCTTATCGCGGCGCGAACCCGACCACGACGAAAATCAGTCCCGACCACCAGCAGATGTAGGCGAACACGTGACCCCACCACCGCTCTTGCTCCTCGGCGAAAATCCTGCTCCGATCGAACCTGTACTCGGATCCGCGCCACCTGGCCCACCACCGCGGGTCCCGGACGGTGTAGGCGGCGAACGCCATGAGGACGACGCCGAACGCGAGCGCGGCAGGTCGCACACCTGCGCTACGGACAGGGAGATAGTAAGACTGGTTACTCGACGGCGTCGGTCGCGGCGTCGAGCGCCCCCTCGGGGGAGGGGCAGTCCTGGATGGTGTCCCCACCTTCCGCGTGGACGAGCCGTGGGAACTTCGAGGAGGTATCGAGGACGCCGACGGCGGGGAGGGAGTCGACGCCCAGTTCGACGTCGGCGAAGGCGTCGAACCGGGGGGTCCCGTCGGCCATCGCGGCCGGCGCGCTCGCGCCGGGACCGGCGGCCGTCTCCTCGGTGTCGGGAGTCGCGTCGGCGGCGTCGGCGAGCACCGGGAAGTCCAGGTCGTAGCGCTCGCGCCAGTAGTCGGCCCGGTCCTCGCTGTCGGGAAGTCCGGCGACGAGCGCGATGCCCTCATCGAGGAAGGCGTCGACCGCGTCGCTGTAGGCCGCGGCCCGGTCCCGCGAGACCTGACAGTAGTGGTCGCGAAACAGCAGTACGGCGATGGCGTCGTACTCCGCCGCGAGGTCGTCGCTCGCAACCGTCTCCGGCCCTGGCCCCCCATTGGGCAGTTCGAACCTGACGATCCACTGCATCCCGTCGCTCATACTGGCCCTGTCTCGATACCTCCTTTTATCCCCACAGTATTCGTTGTTTGGATCTCTCGCTTTCTCGATTCGAAACGGAGGGATCGGCCCGCCCTCATACGGTCGGTTGTACCGATGTACCGGTATCTCGCCGACCGGTTCGACGAAATCCGGAACTGATTGACAACCGACCGTATGAAGGGAGACGGGCAGTCTACCCGTCGTAGTCGCTGCCGACGACCTCGCGGAAGCGTTCGGCGGTCACTTCGCCGACGCCCTCCGCGGCCTGAAGTTCGTCGGCGTCGGCGCTCATCACGGCCTCGACGCTCCCGAACTCGGCCAGGAGCGACTGAGCGGTGACCGGCCCCACCTCCGCGACCGAGGCGACGACGTACTCCTGCTGTTCGGCGAGGGTCTTGGAACTCTTCTCGCCGTGGACGCTGACCGTCCGGTCCTCCTCTTCCTGTTCGCGGGTGGCGATGACTTCCAGGAGGTCCGTCGTCTCGTCCTCGTCGGTCGTCCGGAGGATGCTCGTGCCGAAATCGACCGCGAGCGAAGCCAGCGCACCCCGGATGGCGTTGGGGTGGACGTTGCGCTCGCCGTAGAGGTCGGTCCCCTCGACGACGACAATCGGTCGGGCGTAGTAGCGGGTAGCGTCTTTGACCTGTTCGAACATCGACCGCTCGTCGCCGCCGGTCAGGGTGTCGAGGAAGTCCGAGACGGTCTTGCGCTCGACGACCACCCGGTCCGAGAGCACGTAGTCCCCGACCGCCAGCGTCTCCAGGCGCGTCTCGACGCCCTCGCGCCGCGAGAGGTCCTTCGCGATGGAGGAGTCCAATTCGCGCTGGTCGACGACCACCGCGACTGCGTCCTCGACATCGGCGCTCGGCGTCGGTGCGGTCCCGGGTTCGCCCGGCTCGCCGCTGTCGCTTGCCCCCTTTTCGACAGTGTCTTCCGCCGGTTCCGCGCGCTCCGCGGCGTCGTCGCCTACGAACGCTTCGAGTCCGGCCTGGTCGTCCGAGGCCGCCTCGTCGCCGTCCCCGTCGTCCTCGTCGGCGTTCCCGTCGAAACCGTCGAGGCCGGCCTGTTCGCCGCCGATCGCGGCCTCGATCTGCTCGGCGACGGACTTGAGCGAGCGCAGTTCCTCGCGCATCCGCTTCTGGTCGCGACGGGCCTTCCAGAAGTAGGCCTCGTCGCGGGTGTCCTCGGCCATCAGCACGGTCACGGCGCCCTCGGTCTGGCGGCCGGTCCGGCCCTTGCGCTGGATGGCACGGATCGCCGTCGGGACGGGTTCGTAAAAGAGCACCAGGTCGACCTCGGGGACGTCCAGGCCCTCCTCGGCGACCGACGTGGAGACCAGCACCTCGAACTCGCCGTCGCGGAAGGCGTCGAGCGCGTCCTGTTGCTGGCGCTGGGTCATCCCGTCGCTGCCGTCCGTGTCGGACTGGCCGACGAACTTCCGCGTCTCGAAGTGTTTGCCCAGGAAGTCCGTCAGCGTCTCGGCCGTGTCCCGGGACTCCGTGAAGACGATGACCCGTTCGCCCCCCTCGATGCCCAGCCGCTGGGCGACCAGCATCCGGGCCCGCCGGAACTTCGGGTGGAGGTCGTCGTACTCCTCGGCCTTCCGGATGGCCTCCCGGACCTTCGGGTCGGAGACCATCCGCTGGTCGGCCTTCGACGCCCCGGAGGTGCGGGCGGCCTCCTGCTGGCGGTCGAGATAGCGCCGTAGCGATTCGACGCTCTGGGTCTCGGCGTAGGTCACCGCCGTTCGCAGCTTGCGGACCTCCGCCAGCAGGCTCATCCCCTCGTAGCCCTCCGACTGGTCGTTGTCCATCAACTCGCGCAGGCGACCCTGGATGCGCTGGATCTCCCGCTCGGAGACGTCCGGCGCGGTCTTGTTCGTCACCCCCAGTTTCTTGAGTTCGGTCAGGCGGTCGCGGACGACCGCCTGGAGGGCATCCCGGACCGCCAGCACCGTCTCGGGGAGTTCGATGCGTTCGTACTCGACGCTGGTCTCGTGGGTGTGGTCGGCGACGTCGGCGTCGTCCTCGGTCATCACCTCGACGCCCTCGATGCCGAGGTTGGCACACACCGTCAGGATCGACTCCTCGTCGTCGCCGGGGGAGGCCGACATCCCCGTCGCGAGGGGGTCCCGTGCCTGCTCGTGGTAGCGCTCGGCGATGTAGGTGTAGGCGTAGTCGCCGGTCGCGCGGTGGCACTCGTCGAAGGTGCAGTGGACCACGTCTCCGAGGTCGATGCGCGAGCCCACGAGGTCGTTCTCGACCACCTCGGGGGTGGCGACGACGACCCGCGCGCTCGTCCAGAGGTCGGCGCGGTCGTCCGGGCGGGTTTCGCCCGTGTAGACGACGACCTCGTCGTCCGGGACGTCCAGCGCCGCGCGGTAGAACTCGGCGTGCTGGGTGACCAGCGGCTTGGTCGGCGCCAGCAACAGGGACTTGTTGACGACGTCACCGGCCAGTCGCTCCGCGGTCACCAGCAGACTCACGGTCGTCTTCCCCAGGCCCGTGGGGAGACAGACCAGCGTGTGCCCTTCCAGCGCGGCGTCGACTAGCCGGCGCTGGTAGCGCCGGTCCTCCAGAACGCCGTCCACGAGGAGCGGCCCGGAGACAAACTCCCCGTCCTCGTCGCCCTCGTCAGTCGCTGCCATTACCCCCGGTTGGCCGCGCCCGCGGTTAAGGGTTCAGGTAGCGTGGTGGAAGTGAAACCCGCCACCGGTTCGAAGTCGGCGCGCTCCTCCGGTTTCCGGTGAACTGATAGGGCGTGCGAGACTCCCGGTCGCCGTCATCCGAGCGCGGGCAGGTACCGGACGGCGATGTACATCGCGGCCGCCGCCGCCACGGGGATGGTGAGGTTGTCGTCGATGACGTAGCCCCGGACGACGGGCTTGACGCCGTCGGCGACCGTCGCGGCGACGCCGCCGAGGACGGCCGCGGTCGGGGGGACGAACGGCGCCGCCAGCAGCGTCGCGACGCCGAACGTCGCCAGCAGGACCCACGCCTGCTTGGTCGAACGCAGCGTTCCCGACCCCAGCAATCCGCTAACAGGGTCGGCCACCGTCAGCATCAGCATCGCGGGGACGGCCACCGGCGTCGGGTCGGCCAGCGCGACGAGCGGGTCGGCTTCCGCCGGCGGAACGGCGAGCGCGACGGCCGCCATCCCGATGGCACCCAGGTAGTAGCCCGCGAGGTTGTCCTGCTCGTACTCCCGGGTCAGCCGGTCGAACACCCGCCAGTCGATGCCCGCCCGGAGCCTGACCGCTTCCAGGCAGAGCCCCCCGAGGACGGCGGCGAGCAGAAAGGCCTGGAGGCGCCGCCAGGTGACGAACTCGAAGGCGACGTACGACAGCGGGACGACGCTCGTGCTCGCGTGGACGAGTCGCCGCGTCACCTCGTCGGTCAGGGGGGTGTCCGAGGCCGTCCCGTCAGCCACAGAACCGTCCGGGGGGCGCTTCTCGGCGCGGTCGGCGTCAGCGTACCCGGACCCGCCGCCGTGGTCGGCGTCGGCACTCCCCGAACCCCCGCCGTCGTCGGCCATTCACAGGTCGGCGAACGCCAGGTCGCCGTCCCGCAGGGCTTCGAGCGTCTCGCCCAGTTCCTCGATGGGGACGCGCTTCTGTGCGGTGGTGTCCCGCTCGCGGACGGTGACGGTGTCCTCTCGCGGGTCGCTTCGCTCACGGCTCCCTCCGGCCGCCGTTCGCGTCGAGGTCTCCTCCCGGTCGCCCTCGCGCGGTTCGCCTTCCTCCGGGTCCTCGGCCTCGCCGATGGTGGCGTAGTCGACGGTGACACAGAAGGGGGTGCCGACCTCGTCCTGGCGGCGGTAGCGCCGGCCGATGGCGCCCGAGTCGTCGTAGGTGACCGAGAGGCCCCGCTCCCGCAGGTCGGCGGCGATCGCCCGCGCCTCCTCGTCGAGGCCGTCCCGGTCCATCAGCGGGAAGACGCCCACCGTCGTCGGCGCGACCTCCGGCGGGAGTTCCAGGTAGGTCCGCTCCTCGCCGTCGACCTCGTCTTCACGATACGAGTGGTCCAGCACCGTGTACAGCGCGCGGTCGATGCCCAGCGACGGTTCGACCACGTGCGGAACGATGTGCTCGCCGGACTCCGTCACCTCTTTGACGGCGAAGCCGGTGTCGCTGACGGGCACGTCGTAGGGCTCGCCGTCCACCTCGACGGTGACGGTCCCGTCCTCGTCGACAGTCCCGTCGTCGTTCGCGCCGGCCGCGCGGCTCGCGGTTTCACCGCTCGCTCCCCTCGAGCCCTCGCTGCCCTCGACCTCGCGGCCGCCGAACTCGGGGCCGAGCGCGCTCATGTCCGGGTCGACGGTCGGGCGCTCAACGGTGACGGGCTCGTCGTACTGCTTGAAGACGGTGTAGGCCTCGTCGGAGTGTTCGTGGTGCTTCGAGAGGTCGTAGTCCGAGCGGTAGGCGAAGCCGGCGATCTCGTGCCAGTCGTCCTCGCCGTCGGGATCGCCGAGGTTCGATTCGGCGTCCCAGCAGTCGGCGGCGTAGTGAGCCCGCTCCCCGGCGAGGTGCTGGCGGAACCGGAACCGGTCCATGTCGACGCCGATGCGCTCGTACCACTCCGTGGCGACGCCCAGGTAGTAGGCGATCCACGGGTCGGCGACGACGCCCTCGTCGACGGCCTCGCGGACCGTCATCTCCGTGGCGGTGCCGTCGTCGGCGTCCTGAGCCGCCGCGGAGTAGAACGGCGCGGTCACGTCCGCGACGGGCGAGAGGTCCGGTTCGTCCTCCTCGGGGTCGATGAACAGTTCGAGTTCGGCCTGGGTGAACTCCCGGACGCGCATGAGCGACTGTCGCGGGCTGATTTCGTTGCGATAGGCCCGACCGATCTGGGTGACGCCGAAAGGGAGCTGGTGGCGGGCGTACTCGGCCAGTTGCGGGAACTCGACGAAGATGCCCTGGGCGGTCTCCGGCCGGAGGTAGCCCGGCGACGACGACCCCGGCCCGATGTTCGTCTCGAACATGAGGTTGAAGTCCTCGATGGCCTGGCCGGCGAGGCCGGCACCGCAGGTCGGACAGACGATTTCGTACTCGGCGATGATCTCGCCGACGCGCTCGGGGCCGAGGCTCTCGGCTTCCTCGTAGTCGGTCTCGTCCTCGACGACGTGGTCGGCGCGGTGAGACTCCCCGCAGTCGGGGCACTCGACGAGCATGTCGTCGAAGGTGTCGAGGTGGCCCGAGGCCTCGAAGACGGGTTCGGGCAGGACCGTGGGGGCGTCGACCGCCATGTTGCCCTCCCGGACGGTGAAGCGGTCGCGCCAGGCGTTCTCGATGTTGTCCTTGAGCGCGGCGCCCTGCGGGCCGAACGTGTAGAATCCAGCGGTACCGCCGTAGGCGCCGGCGGTCTGGAGGAAAAAGCCGCGGCGTTTGGCGAGTTCGGTCAGGTCCGTCATGCCGGTCTCTCCGGGCGTTCGTCCGACTCGGTCATACCAGCGCCTCCAGCAGGTCCATGTCCCGGACGACGCCCGCGAGGTCGTCGCCGGAGACCAGCGGGACCTGTTCGATGTCGTGTTCGATCATGGTCCGGGCGACCTCGCGGGCACTGCGGCGGCCGCTGACCGCGACGAGGTCCCCCGTCATGAACTCCGAGACGGGACCGCTCGGGAGTTCGACGTTCCGGGTGGGCATGTAGCTGTTGCCGACGGTCCGGACGCTCTCCCACTTCCAGTCGTCGTCGTCGCTGGCGATCGATCCCCCGGTGTCCTCCTCGCCTTCGACGACGCGGGCGACGTCGATGACGTCCACCTCGGTCAGCATGCCGACGTGGTCGCCCTCGTCGCCGAGCACGACCGCGTAGGGGACCGCGGCGTGGGAGAGCTCCCGCTCGGCGACCGGCAGGGGGATCCCCTCGTAGACGCAGTTGACCGCCTCCTTCGCGAGGTCGCCGACCGCCGCGTCGCCGGCGGCGTCGCCCGCGGCGATAGCCCTGACGACGTCGGTGATCGTGACGATGCCTTCGAGGCGACCGTCGACGACGGGCACCCGGCGGGCACCCTCGCTGAGCATCAACTCGGCCAGCGACTCGATGCTGGTGCCCCCCCTGATCGCGGGGACCTCCTCGACGAGCAGCGCGAGCTGGTCCTCGTCGGGGTTGTCGATGAGCGCGGTCCGGGTGACCAGGCCGCGGAACTCCTCGCCGTCGTCGGTCTCCTTGACGACCGGGACCGACGAGAAGGCCCGCTCCTGAAGATACTCGAGGACGTCGTCCCGGGTACCCGGCAGTTCCACGGTGACGAGGTCCTCGCGGGCCGTCATGGCGTCTGCGACGTTCATTGTGCACATACTTCCTCTCCGCATACACTAAGACTTTGCACTTTGCGGTCACCGGCCCCGTGCGTCCGACGCGGGTGGACACCGCGGTTTCAATCAATGAAAATTCTCCGGCAGGTTTATATTCCGTTGTTACTCATTCACATACATGGCGCCGAAGGGAGTCGCCGAAGCGGAGGTGGCAGCGGGCGCCGAGGTCATGGCCTCGGTCGAGGACGGCCCCAGCGAGACGTTCGTCATCGCGGACATCAGCCGCGACGACGCCTATCTCACGACACCGCTCGAGGACGCCGCGTCGCTGCCGGCCTGGCGGTAACTGCCGGTCGCGCTCGCGTTCCGTCTCGTTCTCTCCGGGCTATCGCGGTCGGGGCGTCCCTCTGCCGGGTGACCGACAGCGCCCACGGTGCGCGTGCCGATAGCGTCGAAGCTGTCGACCATGTTCGGCGCGACGGGGGCAGAAAACAAGGGTTATACCCGGTGACTCGGATGTGACGGCCATGAAGATACTCGTGACGGACCCCATCGCAGAGGCGGGTCTCGACTACCTTCGCGAGGCGGGTCACACGGTCGAAACGGCCTACGACGTCGAGGGCGACGCGCTCCTGGAGGCGGTCGCCGACGCGAACGCGCTGGTCGTGCGCTCGGGGACCGACGTGACGGAGGCGGTCTTCGAGGCCGCGCCCGACCTCGAGATCGTCGGCCGGGCCGGCATCGGTGTCGACAACATCGATATCGACGCCGCGACCGACCACGGGGTCATCGTCGCGAACGCCCCACAGGGCAACGTCCGCGCCGCCGCCGAACACTCGGTCGCGATGGCCTTCGCCACCGCCCGGTCCATCCCCCAGGCCCACCAGCGCCTGCGGGCGGGCGAGTGGGCCAAAGGCGAGTTCCTCGGGACGGAACTCACCGGCAAGACCCTGGGTATCGTGGGCTTTGGCCGCGTCGGCCAGGAGGTCGGCAAGCGCCTGAGCAACCTCGGGATGGATCTCGTCACCTACGACCCCTACATCAGCGAGGAGCGCGCCGACCAGTTCGGGGCCGAACTCGTCGAGTCCCTCGAAGCGTGCCTCTCGCGGGCCGACTTCATCACGGTCCACACGCCGCTCACCGACGAGACCGAGAACATGATCGGCGAGGCCGAACTCGCCGAACTGGAGGGCGGGTACGTGGTCAACTGCGCCCGCGGCGGCATCGTCGACGAACCCGCGCTGGCCGAGGCCGTCGAGGACGGCGTCCTCGAGGGCGCCGCGGTCGACGTCTTTGCCGAGGAACCGGTCGATCTCGACAACCCCTTGCTCGACGTGGAGGACGTCATCGTCACGCCCCACCTCGGGGCGTCGACCGAGGCCGCCCAGGAGAACGTCGCCACCTCCATCACCGACCAGATCCTCGCCGCGTTCGCGGGCGAACCGGTCGTCAACGCCCTGAACGCCCCTTCGGTCGACGAGTCCGTCTTCCGGCGCATCCGCCCGTACCTCGACCTGGCGGAGACCGCCGGCACCGTCGCAGTCCAGCTGTTCGACGGGCGCGTCTCCGAGGTCGAGGTCGTCTACGCCGGCGAGATCGCCGACGAGGAGGTCGACCTCGTGACGGCGAGCGCGCTCCAGGGCGTGTTCGAACCGCTCGTCGGGTCGGTCAACCCGGTCAACGCCCCCACCATCGCCGAGAACCGCGGCGTCGACGTGACCGAATCGAAGACCCGCCAGTCCGAGGACTTCCGGAGCCTCGTGACGGTACGGGTGACCGACGGCGACGACGCCATCGCCGTCAGCGGGACGGAGTTCGCGGGCGGCGAGGCCCGTATCGTCCGCATCGACGGCTACCGCGTCGACGCCGTCCCGAGCGGGCACATGCTCGTCGCACGCAACGAGGACGTCCCCGGCGTCATCGGCTTCATCGGCACCGTCCTGGGCGAGTCCGACGTCAACATCGCGGGGATGTTCAACGGCCGCGGGACCATCGGCGGCGAGGCCCTCACCGTGTACAACCTCGACGACCCCGTCCCCGAGTCGGTGCTGGAACGCCTCCAGGCCGACGAGCGGATCATCAAGACGACCTACATCTCGCTCAACGGGACCTGATACGGTCGGCGAAATACCGGTCAATCGGTACAACCGACCGTATCAGGTCCTCAGAACAGCGAGCGGACCCGGTCGACGGTTCGCTCGGCGGCGTTCGCCTCGTCGCCGCGGTCGCTCGGCGGTCGTCCCCCGTCGGTGTGCAGTCCGCTGGCCGGTCGGTCGTCGAGGAGCGCCTCGTAGCGGTCGATGACGTGCTGACGGTCGCGCTCCGCGCGCTCGGCACGTGCCGCCTCGATGTCGAGCCGCGCCTCCAGCACGGCTATCTGCCAGAGATACAGCGCCTGGGGCGTCGTCTCGACCGACCGCGGCCTGCGGTCGGTGCGTGCGTCTCCCGTCGGCCCGCCCTCGGGCGGCCCGCCGGGCGCGTGGCCGTCGTGTGCCATGCTCCCGCACGTTGGCGTCGTCGTATCTAAAACCCCGGGCAGACGCGCGTCTGACTGCCCGCCGGCGCGTCACTCGGCCGCCCCGTCCGCGCCGCCCCAGTGCTCGATTCTGTCCTCCAGAAACCCGTGGACCGCGTCGGGCGGGTCGGCGAACCAGCGCGCCGCGACGACCTCCTCGTCGCCGACGTCGAGTTGGGGCTCGGACTCCGTCACCGCCCCCTCGAACCACACGGTGAGCAGCAGGAAACGCCGCTCGGGGTTGGACTCGTCGACGACCGTCTTCCGGCGCGCCCGGAAGACACCCGCAAACTCCGGGTCGACGCCGGTCTCCTCGCGCACCTCGCGGCGGGCGGTCTCGGCGAGCGTCTCGCCCGGCTCGTGGCCCCCGCCCGGCGTCCCCCAGCGGTCGGGCGCGCCCTCGTGGCGGATCAACAGCGCCCGACCGTCGGCGTCGGTCACCCACGCGCCCGCGTCGCCGACCCACCCGTTCGCGGCACGCTCGACGCCCCACGCGAAGTAGTCCGGGTCGTTCGTGACCGTCTCCTCGACCACCGGGAACGCGCCGTACTCGCGTTCGATGCGGTCAAGTCGGCCCCCGATCTCCCGCCGGGTGCGCTCCTCAATGTCCGTCACGGGATCGCGTTCCGGTTCGGCGGGGATCAGTCTTGTGCCCGCCTGCCGCAACCCCAATCGGTAACGGGCTGACAGCACAGTCAGGACGCATGGCCGCCGAGTCGGGCGAGTCCTCACCGTCGTCGGGTACGAGTCGATGTTCGTCGTCGCCGGCGCGCTCGCGTCGCTCCCCGCGACACCGACCGCGCTCGTCCTCGGCGGGGGCGACGAGTGACTGCCGACCCGGACCGGCGCCCGGTCAGCGCTCGCACAGTACTCGATCAACGATCCAACCGCACTCGCACTCCGGAATCAGCCCGTTCTGACCCGGCGAAGGTTTAAATCCGAAACTGCCCCACTTCCGAACGAGATGGCGACACAGCGGGTGACCGGGATCGTGCCCGGCGACGAATCGGAGATACACGACGAACCACACGTTGCCGGTTCACGGATCACGGTCCGGTACCTCCAGCGGCAGGTCGAAGAGCGCGGTCGCCCGCCCGAGGAGGTGGCCGAGGGTCACGGCCTCGACGTCGCCGACGTGTACGCCGCGCTCACTTACTATCACCGCAATCCGGGTGAGATGGAGCGCGTCGAGACCCGCCGTACCGAACTCGCCGATGAGGCGGCCGAGCGGACGACGCTGACACCGCCCGACGAACGGTAGGATGGCGTACCGGTTGCTGCTCGACGAGAACCTCGAACACGAGGTGCTCGATCGACTCGATGGGCGCCACGACGTCGAACACGTCGATCTCGCCCCCGAACTCGGAAAGGGTTCGAATGACGAGGCGCTCGCGCGCTACTCAGTCGAAACCGACCGGGCGATCGTGACCTACGACGACGATTTCATCGGCGATGTTCCTCCGGACCAGTACCGGGCGGTTCTCTTCTTCGAGGCCGATACGCTCCCGGCAGCGGATGTCGCGGCCATCATCGATGCCATGTCAGATGTCTATCCGTACGAGCAGGTCGAGGGGCTACAGAAGGTCGGCCGCGAGTGGCTCTGAAAGCGGTACGTCCCCGGACCGGGAGTCCTCACTCTCGTTCGAATCGCGCGACGAATCCGCCGTTGGGCGCCACGACCACGTCTATCGCCTCCCGTCCCGTGACCGTCCACTCCTCGCTTTCCAGTCCGTCGTTCCCGTCGTCTCTGCTCGCGGGTCGTCTCTCCCCGCTCGCTCGTTCCGATGCCTCGCTACGCTCGGCATCGCGCACGACATGCGCGGTCCACTCCCCGGTGTCGTCCCCGAGGAACGAGCAGTCCGCGGTCACGATCCGCTGGGGGGCCCGCCGTGATCGACCCGAGGAACCACTCGGCGTGGTCGTCCCGCACCCGCCGGGCGACCGTCGCCTCGGTCCCGGGGTGGCCGCTCACGAAGCGCGTCTCGGCCCACGCCGCGGGGACGGTTTCGGGAAACGCCTCGGCGGCCGGCCGGGCGGCGTACTCGTCGATCCCGTCGGCGAAGTGTTGGAGGGCCGACTCGTAAACGACCGCCACGCGGTCGTCGGGTCCTCTCAGTTCCATGTCTGCTCTGACCGCGCGTCGGGGGGAAAACGTTCCGAACGTCGCGAGCGGCTCCAGGTGACGTACCCGAGGGCGCCGCCGACCGCGGCCAGCGCCAGGACGCCGAGGTCGAACCTCCTGTCGCGGACGGACTGGCTCACGGTCACTCCGCGAGGTGCTCCAGCACGGCGTCGGTATCGGCGGGGACGGGTTCCGGGTCGCTGCCGGCCTCGTAGGCGGCGTCCGGGTCCTTGAGGAGGTGCCCGGTCGTCAGGCAGACCAGGCCGCCGAGGCGGGTTCGACGCCGACCCCCTCCTCGGCGAGCGAGCGCTGGGCGTCCGTGATCTCCTCGTCGGACACCGCGACGGCGGTCCCGCCCGTCTCCCGAATGCCGGGCAGGGCCTTCGGCGCGTTGACGGGGTTGCCGATGCGGATGGCGGTCGCGCGCGTCTCGACGTCCTCCCAGCGGCGGATCTCCTCGGCGCCGTCCTCGATGGCCTCGACCATCGGCGCCGCGCCCTCGGCCTGGACGCCGGTGAGTTTCGGCACCTCGTCGGCGTCGATGGCGCCCGCCCGCCGCAACTCGCGGAAGCATTTGTACAGCGCCGAGGTGTTGCCGGCGTTGCCCACCGGCAGGACGATCCGGTCGGGATAGGTCCCCTCGTCGGCGAAAAAGCGTTCCATGATCTCCAGGCCGATGGTCTTCTGGCCCTCCAGGCGGAACGGATTGAGCGAGTTGAGGAGGTAGACCTCGCCGCGGGCCGCCAGGTCCTGGACGATGTCGAGACAGCGGTCGAAGTTGCCGTCGACTTCGAGGATGCGGGCGCCGTGGAGGCTGGCCTGGGCGACCTTCCCCGCGGCTACCTTCCCCGCGGGCAGGAGGACGAGCGTCTCCATTCCGCCGCGGGCGCCGTAGGCCGCCAGCGCCGCCGACGTATTGCCTGTCGACGCACACGCCAGGCGGTCGACGCCCACTTCCCGGGCGACCCGGACGCCCACGGTCATCCCGCGGTCCTTGAACGACCCGGTCGGGTTCATCCCCTCGTGTTTGACCCGCAGGGTCGCGACGTCGACCGCTGCCTCCAGGCGGGGGACGCGGTGCAGCGGCGTCCCCCCCTCGGGCAGCGAGACGCCCGAATCGAAGGGGAGCGCGTCGCTGTAGCGCCAGACGCCGTAGCCGTCGTTCTCCGGGCCGCCGGTGGCGCGGAAGTCGTCCCAGGTCGGCAGGTCGGCGTACCGCACCTCCAGCAGGCCGTCACACTCGTCGCAGGTGTACCGGACCGCGTCGAACGGGGGGAAGCTCTCCCCGCACTCGATGCAGGTCAGCCAGACCCCGCCGTCGGCGATCGCGGGTTCCGCCTCGTCCAGGTCGAGGTATGTGCTCATTACTCGATGGGTCGTCGCGCCAGGGAAAAAACGGCGTGGTTTCCCGGTGTGTCCTCCGGGCGTCGGCCTCGACGGCGAGAATTTATCAGCGATGGGTCGACCAGCCGCGCTCGTGACCTGACCACTGCCGCGGGACGGGCAGCGGGAGCACGGCACGCCGTCCCGCGTTCGCCGTCGTGCCGTCTGTTCGTTCTATGGGGTCACAGGCGGTCCAGCCGTACCCCTCGTACCCGGCCGCTCAGACGTCGTCTTCGCCGAAATCGTCGATGCGGTCGTGGACGTAGGCGGTCCACTCGTCGAGCGTCTCGTGCATCAGCTCCCGGGCCTCGGGGAGGGGGGTCGCGGCGTACTGGTAGACGTGGCCGCCGCCGTCGAGGAGGCGCCGCTCGCGCTCCGCGAGGCCCTTCTCGCGGAGCGTCGACAGCGAGCGGTTGACGTTGCTGCGGTCGCGTTCGAGCTCCCCGGCGAGTTCCTCGACCGTGCTCCCGGGGCTGTCGAGCAGCGTCAGGTACGTGCGCACCTCGTGGTCCTGGATGCCGAACACGCAGGCGAGTACGTCCGCGAACGTCGGTTCCTCGTCGAGCATGAGCTCGCGAAACCGCCGGGGTGAGGGGTCCGCCTCGACCATCGTAGGCCCACGTTGGGACCCCCGACGCATAAACGGATACGTTACCCGCGTCTCGCCCGGTTCCGTGGAGGTCACCAGGTCTCGTCCTCCTGACGGCTTACCGACCGTATCCCTGGTTCTCCAGACAGGCCCGCATCTCCCCCTCGTCCTCGTGTTTGTGCAGTCGGGTCGGCGTGTCACAGTAGAACGTCTCGCCGTCCCACCGCAGCGTCACCTCGTGCTCGGACCCGAGAAACTCCGTCCGGACGACGACGCGCTCCTCGCGTTTGAGCGTCTCCAGGAGTTCGTCGGCGTCCTGTTCGCCGGCGGTAACGACGGGCGGGTCGGTCATCGAGAACCGATACGCGCGGCTCCGTCTATAAGTTCGGTCACTCCACCCGGCCGGGGCCGACGGGGACCGACAGCCGCCAGCCCGCTACCCCGAAAAAGCCGAAGCCGTAGGCGTTCAGCGACCCGTGGAGCGCCACCATCGTATCGAGGGTGAGCCCCAGCGGCGGGTTCCCGGTGAACGCGCCGACGCCGTAGCCGAGCGCCATCGCCATCGAGACGGGGAGCGCGAGCGCCGCCACGCGCACGAGGAACCGCTGGAACCGCGGCCGCCCCGCGGCGACCCGCAACGCGACGTACCCGCCGAGCGCCGCGACCGCGGTTGTGAAGGCCCCGACGGCGGCGATCTCGACCAGCGGCGAGAACGATATCCCGACGGCGATGAACGCCGGCCCGACCAGCACCACGCCGGCCAGCGGCCGGTAGACCCGGTCGCCCGCCGGGCCGATACACCGCCCCGCCAGCCCCGTGAAGACCGGCAGCACGAACCCCGCGTAGTGGAAGTGTACCGCCGTCAGGAGGATTATCACGGGCTCGAACCGGAACGTCGCGCCGAGGTGCCAGAGCACCAGCGCGACGCTCCCGACCGTCGCGTAGCCCAGGCCGGCGTCTATCAGCGTCTCGGGCGCGAGGAGGGCTCGCAGCACGCTACTTCCGTCGTCGGTCCCGTCATCGCTCGCGGCCAGCAGGCGGTCGCGAAACCGCGCGAGTCCCGCGAGGCCGAACAGCGCGGTCACGACCACCCACGGCGCGGCCAGCGCGGCGGCCCCGACCCCCGACTCGACCACGAGCGAGAGCGTCACGAGCAGCGCGCCGACGGGCTGACAGAGCGTCGCCGCGGCGTGGGCCCGGTCCGCGAGCCCCCGGAAGCGCGGGCGGGCGGCCATCCGCGCCCCGAGGGGCACCAGCACCAGCGGCGCGAGCGCCAGCGCCTGCTCGACCGGCGTGAACAGTTCCGCGAGGCTCACCCCGGTCCAGACGAGCGCGCTCCCGGCGGCGCTGATGTCACCGAGCGCGACCCCCCGGACCGTCCAGCGCGGTGTCTCGGCCCGCGGCGTGGCCGTCGGGTCGACGCTGGTCCCGATCCACCCGGAGTCCCGGTCGCTCGCGCTCATCGTGGCGGGAGCGAGGTGAGCCCGGTCGGCCGGTACTCCTCGGGCACCGTCTCCCAGTCCTCGAACTCCTGGGTGAACGTCCCCCGGTACCGGAGGATCCGCCCGGTCAGCGGATTGGTTACCGTCGCCGTCACGTGGAACCGCTCGTCGCCCTCGTCGTAGCGGTCCCGGACCTCCACGTCGGCCGCGAGCGGCCCCGGCAGGCCGAGATACCGGCTCCCGAGGCGGGTCCACTGGCGCCCGCCGCCGACGACCAGGGCGCCGTCCTCGACGCGGGGGCGGAGTTCGCTCGCGATGAGGCCGCCCCGTCCGAGGAAATCGAGGAGGCGCTCGTTCTCGTGGTCCCGGACGGTCACCGAGTCGAAACGCCGCTGTCTGTCGCCGAAGTCGAACGTCCGGCGGGTGGTGAGCGCCTCGTAGCCGTCGATCCGGTAGCCGACGGTCGTCACGGTGAAGGGCACGTCCGTCCCCGTCTCGGGAAAGAGCAGGTCGCGGGCGGGCATCGCGTAGAGGGCCGGTAGCGCGAGCGTCCCGTTGTCGATGTCCATCCGTCCCCGGCCGACGCAGGCGACGCCGTCGTCGGGCCCGATGCCGTACCGCTCCCGGACCCTGGGGTGGAGGTCGTCCGCCGCGTCGCCCAGCGCGTGCTCGTAGACCCCCGTCATCCGTCGGTCGTCCCTCCCGCTCGGTCGCCGCCGGTCGTGCCCCCCTCGATCCGTCGTCGACCTGCACGTTCGTCCATACCGGCGTTTGGACGCCTCCCGACAAGAGGGTTTACGCGTCGAGACGGGGTTTGTCGCGGGGTCGGCGGCCCGTCGAGCGCCGCGCTACGCCGGCGCTGTCGGGACGGCGTCGGGCCCCTCGGCGAGCGCCGCGAGAACGGCCTCGACGGTCTCCTCGCGCCCCGACGAGGAGAAGAACTCGTGGCCGCCGTCGTAGAGTACCGTGCGGGCGGCGGGCGTGCGGGCGCCGATGGCGTCGACGCCGACGACGCGGTCCTGCAGGCTACAGAAGACGACGGCGTCCGCCCGGATCGGTGGCAACCGCTCCTGTGCATCGACGATGGTCCGGAGGAACGCCGGCGCGGCGTAGTCGGCTCCGTCGGCCAGTTGTCGCTCGGTCACGAGGTCACCGATAGCGTCGGGGTCGTCGGGGACCGGGATGATCGGCCGACTCGTCGGGAGCGCCACCAGCAAACGCTGGAGGGGCGACCCCTCGTCGGCCAGCCCCCACCAGGGGCTCAGGGACACCCGCGGGACGTCGGCGTCGAGGTGTGCGGTGATCAGTCCGCCGGTGCTGTGCGAGAGGATCCGGTCCGGGTCCGTGGCGGCGTACCGCTCCTGTGTCGGCGCGAGGTACTCCCGGTCGAACTCCGAGATGTGCAGCGGTATCTGTCCGACGTCGACGACGTAGCCCGCGTCGGTGAGTTTCTCGACCAGCCACCGGACGTTCTCGTGGTCGGTCCGGTTGCCCCACCCGAGCACGAACAGCACCCGCTCGTCGCCGCCCTCGTCGAACTCCGTGAACTCCATGGCACGCCACTCGGCGCCCCCGGAGAAAAGCCATACGGCGGGTCTTCCCTGTCAGACCCCCCTCGACGGTCTCGACGTTGCGCGCGAACACGTTCGGCTCGGCGTCCAGCACCTGGCGGACGAGGTCCGGTTCCCCCTGAAAGTTCGGGGTCAGCGCCTCGACCAGGATCCCGGGGTGGCGCTCCCTGGTCGCCTCGATGGTCCGGGCTCGACCGGCCCGATCTGTCGGTCCGGACAGCGCCGCTCATCGCCCGGCGGGGGCCGGTCGGGGGTCACCCGGCCCATCGATGGCGGGCACGCGGTCGTCACAGTTCCTTGACGACGTCGGTGCCGCTGACCACCTCCGGGATGACGACGGAGTCGGCGCCCACCTGTCGGGCGGTCGACTCGTACATCTCGTCGCCGATCCGGACCACGAGGCGGGCCTCGGGCGTGATCTGGCTGGTGGAGACGCCGATCTGGATGTTCGCATTCGAGTCGTCGATGCCCGCGCTGACGCCGACGACGAGCACGTCCTCGTCGATGCGGTCGCGCTCCTCGGGGTCCGACTCGACGACGACGTGTCCCGCGAGGTCGTCGATGGCGCGCTGTGTCTGCATGTGCGTCAACTCCCGTCTGATGCGGCTGTCGGAGGCGGCGTCCAGCGCCGACTCGCCCACCCAGATGCCCGCGAGCGCCAGCGCGACGAACGACCCGACGGCCTCAGCTGCCGACCCGACACACGGCGAGCATGTGCGCCGACAGGTCGGCGACGGAACGGTCGTCCCGGAGCGTGTCGACCAGGTCCCGGACGTGTCTGCGCTGCTCGGCCGAAAGGTCACCGGGCGACTCCTCCAGTCGCCCGGACGCGTACACCGAGGCCAGCCCTTCTAGGCCGACCAGTTCCTCGACGACGAGGCCCACCTCTGTCAGCAGGACCTCAAGTTCGCCGGCCCTGAAGAAGTGCGTCTCGACGAACTCCGACTCCCGCGCGCCGAGCAGGTCGCGGTCGTAGTCGCCCGAGAGCGCCAGCTCGGGCAGCAGGTCGGACCGCTTCGAGTCGCGGTCGGGCAGCATGAGGGTGAGGAGGACGACGTTGAGCCGCCCCATCACGGAGACGAACACCGGGCCCCCGACGGCGGTGGCCCGCCGGAGTTCCCGAGCCCCCTTGGACCGCTCCTCGGCGTCGAGGACGTGCGAGAGCGGCCCGCCCAGACACAGCGTCGCATCGAAGGTCCCCGCCGGGAACCCCAGGTCCCGGACGTCGCCCGCGCGGACGGTGACGCGGTCGGCGACGCCGTGTTTCGCGACCTTCTCGCGGGCGAGTTCGCGCTGGCCCTCGCTCGGGTCGACGAGCGTCACCTCGTAGCCCCGCTCGGCCAGCCAGACGGCGTAGCGGCCGGCCCCGCCGCCGACGTCCAGGACGTGCCCGCCCGGCGGCAGGGTCCGGCGCAGGTACTCGACGGTCCCCTCCCACTCCAGGCGGGTGACCAGCGACGAGTCCAGGCGCTCCCACTCCGCGACGTCGTGCTCGTCGTAGTATGTCTCCGGGTCGTCGACCGGCACGGCCGTTCCGTCTGTTGGCTAGTTGATATAGTTTCCCCCGCCGCGGCCGTGAGGTTCACGGCGGGCCGAACGATGGCCGCTCATGCCGGCGACCCGCGCAGCCACGCGATCCGCTCGCCGACGGGCTACCCCGGAGGCGTTTTCCGTTCCGGTCGGACGGTCGGCACCGGAAGCGGTCCCTGCCCTCGACCTCGTGGCTGTCGGACAACCTCACTCCACCTGACGCCTGAAAAAACAGTCGGGCCGACAGTTCTCGGTCAGGGACAAATGATTAACACGTGTGGGGCCGGAGTGGGAGTAATGCGTGACGTCTCGTCGGAGGAGATCGTCAGCGGGTCGGTCCCGCGGGTGCTCGTCGTGCTGGCGGCGCCGCTGGTGGCCCAGAACTTCGCGCTGGTGGCCCAGTCGGTGGTCGACCTGTTCTGGGTGGGACGGCTCGGCTCGACCGCGGTCGCGGCGGTCGGTCTGGCGTCGGTC
Source organism: Halobacteriales archaeon QS_5_68_33 (assembly GCA_003023785.1). Taxonomy (GTDB): domain Archaea; phylum Halobacteriota; class Halobacteria; order Halobacteriales; family Haloarculaceae; genus QS-5-68-33. The sequence continues at coordinate 39,404 of PXRS01000054.1, forward strand.
GTCGGCGCGCTGGCGCTGGTGCCCTTCTACGCCTTCTTTACGGGAACGCAGGTCGTCACGTCCCAGCGTGTCGGCGCCGACGACCCGGCGGCGGCCCGACGGGTCCCGTTCACCGCCGCCGCGATGGCTGTCGCCCTCGCGGTCGTCGTCGGGGCCGCCCTCGTCCTCGTCGCGGATCCGGTCGTGGCCCTGTTCACCGGCGACGCGACGGTCGCGACGCTCGGCGCGAACTATCTCACCGCCTACGCGCTCGCGGTCGTCACGATCGCCGCCAGCGACACGCTGGAGGGCGGGTTCACCGGGTGGGGCGACACCCGCGCGGCGCTGTACATCAACCTCACCGCCATCGTCGTCAACGTCGTCGCCGACCCGCTGTTGATCCTCGGGTGGGGGCCGTTTCCCCGGCTGGAGCTGTTCGGCGCGGCGCTGGCGACGGCCATCGGCTACGGCGTCGGTGCGGCCCTCGCACTCGGACTTGCCGCCCGCGGCCGAGAGGGGTTCGTCCTCACCCACACGGCGGTGTGGCCCCACCTCGATACCGCACGCGAGGTGGTCGAGGTGGGGCTGCCGGTCGCCGGGCAAAACGGCGGGCGACAGCTGGCCCGCCTCGGGATGATCTGGGTCGTCTCGACGGTCGGCGGGCCGGCCGGCCTCGCCGCATATCACATCGGCGCACAGGTCGCGACGGTGGCGTTCGTCCCCGCACAGGGGGTCGCTGGCGCCGCTACGAGCGTCGTCGGGCAGAACCTCGGGGCCGACCAGCCCGCCCGCGCCAAGCGGGCCACCTGGACCGCAGTCGGACTCGCGGCCGTCGCGCTCGCGGTCTTCGGCGCCCTCCAGTGGGTCGCCCCCGGCCCCATCGCCCGCGTGTTCGTCCCCGACCTGTCCGGCGCGAGCCTGTCGGACGCGGTCCTGTACCTCCAGATCCTGGCCGTCGGCTACCCGGCGCTGGGCGCCATCTACACGCTGGAGGCCGGGTTCAACGGCGCCCGCCGGACCACCGTCAGCATGTACTCGACGCTGTGTCAGTACTGGCTGGTGCGGTTGCCCGTCGCGGCGGTCGGCGGGTTCGTGCTCGCGGCCGGCGTCGCCGCCCCCTTCTGGGCGGTCACCCTCTCGAACGTCGCCGCCGCGGGCTGGCTCGCGGTCTACTTCTACCGCTCGACCACACGGGAGATGCTCGCCCGCGCCAGCGACGACGCCGCCAGTTCCGCCGACTGACTGGCTCCCGACCTGCCGGGCGGCGACCCGGACTGGGCTCGGGACTCATCAGCCACGACCTGCGCAACCCGCTGACCGTCGCCCAGGGCCGTCTGGACCTGGTCGCCGATGAAGTCGACTCCGACCACCTCGACACTGCCGAGAACGCGCTCGACCGAATGACGGTCATCGTCGACGATGTCCTGACGTTGGCCCGACAGGAATAGGCCGTCGACGACCCCGAACCGGTGGGTCTCGTGGCCACCGCGCACGAGGCCTGGGCGACCGCCGACACCGGCGACGCGACGCTGGAAACCGGCGACGACGCCCGCTTTCTCGCCGACCGCAGCCGCCTCGTCGAACTGTTCGGCGACCTCTTTCGCAACGCTGTTGAGCACGGCTCAACAAGCCCTCCTTCGGCTTCGCAGGCTCAGCAGGACGCCGTGGAGCACGGCGACGAGTCGGTCACCGTCCGCGTCGAGGCCATCGACGGCGGGTTCGCCGTCGAAGACGACGGGCCCGGCATCCCCCCCGAAAACCGCGAGTCGGTCTTCGAGGCGGGGTTCACGACCGCCGAGGGCGGCACCGGGTTCGGCCTCGCCATCGTCCGCGAGATCGCCGAGGCCCACGGCTGGGACGTGACCGTCACCGAGAGCGCCGACGGGGGCGTCCCGGACGAGCGAAGCGAGTCCGGGGCTCGGGAGACGTCGTCTCCCGGCGCACGGTTCGAGGTCACCGGCGTCGACCCCGCGGAGTGACCGCCTCGAAGGGTAACCGACGTCACTCGGCGTCGCTGGCCGGACAGTCGTAGGCGTCGAGCGTCGTCGCACCCAGCGATCCACCGCCCTCGCGCTGGTAGACGACGAGTAGCTCGCAGTCGGCGCGGACGCCCACGGTCGTCGCGTTGCCGGCGACGACGACCCGGTCGCCCGAGTCCCGGCGCAGCGTCTCGCCGGCCCACGGACCGGCGGTCTGGTCGACCCCGTCGACCTCCGTGATACCGGACCCCTCGACGTACAGTTCCTCGCGAGGGATCGCGTCACCGCCGTCGTGTCTGATCGTGAGCACGCCGTGCGTTTCGTTGACCGGTTCGTAGGTCGTCGTGAAGGCCGCCTGCGGCGTCCCGCCGCCGTACCGTTCGTCGACGAACAGGTCGGCACCGCCGGCGACGCCGACCACGCCGACTGTCAGGCCCACACAGACGACCCCCGCGAACGCGAGTCGCGCGGCGGCGTTCCCGTCCGTCGCGTCGGTCCCGTCGCCCAGGAGGTCGAGCGTCCCGGCGACCGCGAGCGCGAACAGCACGACGCCGCCGACGAGCGCGGCGACGGCCAGCAGGCGACCGACCGTGAACCCGGTGACATACCACCCGGCGACCAGCGCCGCCGCGAGCGCCGGCAGCGAACAGAGCGTCAGTCCCACGGCAGTCCAGTAGCGGACGCCGTCGACCAGCGAGCGGCCGTACCCGACGACGGCGACGAGCGCGCCGAGATAGGTCAGGAGGAGGACGACGCCGGCCGCCTCCAGCGTGCGCATCGCGACCCACGTCGGGACCGTCGTCGCGACGGGCCGGGTGAACGGGTCACCGAACGGGAAGCGGCCGAGCATGCGGCCGACCACCGCGGCGAGGACGGCCACGGCGACGAACTGGACGACCAGATAGACCGCGAGCCTCTCCCGCCGGTTCATGGGAACAGCGCGTACAGGACGAGACCGGCGAGCGGCGCCAGCAGGCAGTTCACGACCGTCAGGTACGCCAGCGTCCCGCGGCGCTTGAACGGGTTCTCCGGAAAGACCCCGCCGGCGAGGCGGTAGCCCACCACCTCGCTGGCGGCGAAGACGCCCAGCGCGACGACCGAGACCAGCGTCCGCGCCACGACACAGCTCACCGGGCCGCAGTCGGTCGCGAACAGCACCTCGCTCGGGTACGCCGGCTGGATCCGCGCCGCCTCGTTTCGCGTGAGTCCCGTCGTTTCGAGCCACTCGCAGAGTGCCGCGCGGTGTCCGCCCGCGGGCTCGCCACCCCCACACAGGTCCTCCGCCCGGAGGTCGTTCTCGCTGGCCGCCACCCGTTCGACCAGGTCGCGTTCGCCGTGGGCGAGCGCGAGCGCCGCCACGGCACAGGGGACGCCGTTCGCGCCGACGAACCGCGGGGCGCGTTCGGGCGTCCCTTCGTTCGTCGGGACGGCGCCGCGCCGGCGGTACTCCCGGAGGGCGTCAAGCGCCTGCTCGCGGCGCCGCCGCTGCTCGGCGTTGAGGTGGTCGGTGTCGGCCGCCCGGAGGGCCCGTTCGGTCCGCCGGAGGTGCGCCCGGACCCGGACCGCCGTCAGCCGGCGGCGGGCGGCGAGGAGGACGGCGACGAGTCGCCAGGCGAGGGCTCTACCGGTCGCGGCGACCCGCCGCGTGCCGGTGCGGGCGAGCCGTGCGGTCGTCGTGAGCATATGTGGCTGTCACCGGATCAGTTGAAAAGGGTTGGGGCCGGTATAGTAACACCTTTGCCGACGGCGCCCCCGGCTCCTGTCGTGTCACAGCACGCCGACGGCGAGGGGGGACTGGCGGTGGCCGACGTCCTGCCCGACTACGCCGACGCCTTCCCGTTCGAGCGGTTCAACGCGATGCAGGCCGAGGCCCTGCCCGCCATCCTCGAACGCGAGGACGACGTCGTCGTCAGCGCGCCGACCGCCAGCGGCAAGACCGCCCTCGCGGAGGCCGCGATCTGTCGGACCCTCGACGCGGGGGGGACCGCGCTCTTTCTCGCCCCCCTCCGGGCGCTCACCAACGAGAAGGAGCGCGAGTGGGAGCGCTTCGAGGACCTCGGGTATTCGGTGTACGTCGTCACCGGCGAGCGCGACCTGAACCCCCGGCGGGCCGAGCGGGCCGACATCCTCGTGATGACCCCGGAGAAGGCCGATTCGGCCACCAGAAAACACGACTCCCCGCGATACTCGTTCGTGACCGACGTCGACTGCTGTGTCATCGACGAGGTCCACCTGCTGGATTCGGACCGCCGGGGGTCGGTTCTGGAGGTCACCATCTCCCGGTTGCGGCGGCTCTGTGCCCCCCGCGTGGTCGCGTTATCTGCAACGATGCCGAACGCCGGGGACGTCGCCGAGTGGCTGGACGCCCCGCCCGAGTGTACGTTCACCTTCGGCGAGGAGTACCGGCCGGTGCCGCTGCACGCCGACGTCCGCACGTACAGCCACGGCGAGAACGCCTTCGCCGACAAGTACCGCCGGCTCTACCGCGCGCTCGACATCGCCGAACCCCACATCCGCGACGGGGGCCAGGCCCTGGTGTTCGTCTCCTCGCGCCAGGACACCGTCCAGGCCGCCACGAAGGCCCGTGACGAACTCGTCGAGCGGGACGTTCCCGTGGGCGCGCGAGGGGACTACGACTTCCACAACGAGGCCTCGGAACTCTCGAACGACACGCTCCGCCAGTCCGTCCTGGACGGCGTCGGATTCCACCACGCGGGCCTCTCGAAGGCCGACAAGGAACTCGTCGAGGAGTGGTTCCGCGAGGGGACGATACAGCTCCTCTTTTCGACGTCGACGCTGGCCTGGGGCGTGAACCTCCCCGCCCGCTGTGTCGTCATCCGCGACACCAAGCTTCACGACCCGCTGGAGGGCGAGGTGGACATGAGCCCCCTCGACGTGTTGCAGATGCTCGGGCGGGCGGGCCGGCCCGGCTACGACGACCAGGGCTACGCCTGGGTGGTCTGTGACCGCTCGGAGGCCGACAAGTACCGACGGCTCCTCACGGAGGGGAAAGACATCGAGTCCCGGCTCGCGGCGGACCTGGACGCCCACCTCAACGCCGAGATCGTCCTCGGGACGGTTCGGGACATCGACGACGTGATGGACTGGCTGGAGACGACCTTCTACTACGTCCGGGCACGGAGCGCCCCCGAGGAGTACGCCTCCCGGGGCGACCTGCGCGAGCAGGTCAGCGAGCGCCTGCGCTCGCTCGTCGACCGCGGGTTCGTCGAGCGCGAGGAGATGTCGCTCGCCCCCACCGCGGTGGGCCGCCTCGCCTCGAAGTTCTACCTCGGCCTCGACACTGCCCGCGAGTTCGCCGACCTCGCCGAGCGGGCGGCGGACGCCCCCGATAGCGACGGCGGAGACGCCGCGGCGGACCCCATCGGCGAGCGGGACGTCCTCCGCGCGGTGGCGACCGCAGCCGAGTTCGACAGCGTCAGCGCCCGCTCCGACGAGGAGGACGCCGTCGCCGCGGTGCTCGGGTCGACGCCGGACCTCGACCCGGGGGCGCGGAAGGTGCTCGCCATCCTCGAATCGAGCATGCGTGGGACCACGCCCACGGAGTTGCGCAGCGACGCCTGGGTCATCCGCCAGAACGCCCTGCGGTTGCTCGCGGCGTTGCGGGCCTTTCTCGACCGCTTCGCCGGGGCGCGCGCCGCGAACCTCGCGACCCGCATCGAGGCTCGCATCGAGAACGGCATCAGCGACGACGCGGTCGGCCTCACGGCCGTCGACGGCGTCGGCTCCGGGCGCGCGAGCCAGCTGGCCGCCGACGGCCTCCGCACCCCCGCCGACGTCCGCGAGGCCGGCGTCTCCGGGCTCGTCGCCGCCGGCCTCCCCGAGGGCGTCGCCGAGCGCGTTCACGAGAGCGCGGCCGACCTGCCCAACGTCGTCGTCGAGTGGGGGGAGTTCCCCGAAGCCGTCGCCCGCGGCGAGAACGCGATGCGGGAGGTCCGGGTGCGCAACGTCGGCGGCGACGCCCGCGCGGGGATCCGCGTCACCGTCAACGGTGTCGAGATGACCGGCAAGAACGCCTACCTCGGCGAGTCGACGGTCCCCGTCGGCGTCTTCGGCGGCGACGCCGACGAACTCATCTACGCCGTCGAGGTCGCCTTCCCCGAACTCCCCCTCCAGCTCGTCGTCGCGGAACGCACCGTCCGGGTCGCGTGATACGGTCGGTTGTAACGATTTACCGGTATTTCGCCGACCGGTTCGACGAAATCCGGAACTGATTTACAACCGACCGTATGACCACACCCGCCCCTGGCGAGCATAGCGACATCCCGAGGAACCCCCTGTCGCGCCCGATGGACACCTCGCCGCGCCCGGACGCCAGGATCGGTCAAGACCGATCCAAACGTGATCTTAAAACCTCTAACCGTCTCTGAGCCGTCGTAAATCGTCGGAAAAACCGGTGAAAGGTCCGGGCAGATCCGGCCCGGAACGTTTAATCGGGCTAACCGGAGCGAAATCACGCTAGCGTTCGGCCCTTTATATGATGTCTCCGGTGGATGGTGGGGACGGGTGACACCCGATGTCCAGTGCTTCCCCGTTCCGGCGCTCGCCGGCCGCCCCGACCCCCGGTGCACAGTGGCGCAACCTCGTCGCACGACCCGTTCGCGCGGCCGGCTTCTGGTCGGCTGTGGCGATCCCCTTCCTGCTGCTCGGCCTCGTCGTGACCGGCGCTATCTTCGACCAGGTGGAACTGTTC
>PXRS01000055.1:0-33824 GCA_003023785.1 Halobacteriales archaeon QS_5_68_33
TCGGCCTACGTCGACAGCCTGCTCGCCGACGGCTGAACGGACCAACCGACGCGCTCAGGTCTCGACCTTCGGAGAATAAGTAAGCACTCACTCAGTAAACTTAAGTATCGGCTCGTCGAACGGTCGAGCATGACCGGGCGTCCGAGCGCGGGGAGGGGTCAGCCGTGACGACCGTCGAGGAGGTCATGCTGTGGGTCCACGTCGCGACGGGGTTTCTGGCGCTCGCCGCGGGAGCGGGTGCGCTCGCGACGGAGAAAGGCGGGCGGCGCCACCGGCGATTCGGCCGGACGTACGTCCACTCGATGGCGGTCGTCTCGGGGACGGCGCTGGTCCTCTATCCGCTCCGGCCGGGGTTCTGGCGGCTCTTTCTCGGACTGGTGGCGATATTCAGCTTCTACTTCGCGTTCTCGGGCTACCGGGTGCTCTCACGCAAGCGCCCGGCCGACGAGCCCACGGGCGTCGACTGGGGGGCCGTCGGCCTCTTCGGGGTCGCCAGCGCCGGACTGGTCGCGATGGGCGGGATACTGCTTCGCTCGGGCAACGGGTTCGCGCCCGTCCTGCTCGTGTTCGGGGGGATCGGCGTCGTCTTCGCGGGGTCGGACCTGCGGTCATTCCGCGGGGAGACCGACCCGGGGGCGTGGGTCGGCCAGCACGTCGTCCGGACGGGCGCGGGCTACATCGCGACGGTCAGCGCCTTCTCCGCGGTGAACTTCCTGTTCCTGCCGCCGGTGCTCCGGTGGCTGTGGCCCACGCTGCTCGGGACGCCGCTGCTGGTCTACTTCCGCCGGAAGTACGAATCGCGGTTCGTGCCAGGCTGACACGGAGTACTGTCGGCCCCTTCCGGATCGATCGCACGCGGTCGTGTGTTGTACCGGTAAATCGTTACAACATGAGTTGGCTCGACCGCGAGGGGGCGCCGTTCGCGGCGCTTGCCGGCACCATCGTGACCGTTGTCACAGGAAGGGACCCAGCCCGCGGGCCGGGTAGGCGACGACGCTGTCGACGCCGGCCTCGTGGAGGGCGTCGACGCGGTCGCGCACGGTTTCGCCGTCCCCGACGATGTCGTACTTCCGCCCTCGGGGAGGCGCTCGGCGACGGGGCCGCGACGGGCGGCGTAGGCGCCGAGCGCGTCGAGGATCGTGTCTTCGTCGTCGGCGAGCACTATCGGCGCGTACACGGCGACACCGCCGTCGAAGCCGGCGGCCCGGAGCGCGCGGACCCGGCGCTCGACGCCCGGCGCGAGCAACTCGTACTGGGTGCCGCCGACGGCCAGCGCCAGGCGCTCGACGCCCTCGGTGCCGACCCAGGGGTCGCGGCAGGCCGCAACGCCCTCGCGCAATCGCGGCGCGACAGCCCGCCGCCGCTCCCGGTCGTCGAGATACGCGGAGTGGCCGGCGACCAGTACCCGCCCGACCGCCGGCGGGAGTCCGGCGACGAGTCCGTCGTCGCCGAGCGGGTCGAACCCGTCGGCTCGCACGGGAGTCGTGACGCGCACGTCGACCGTTTCGGCGAGCGACGCCAGCGTCTCCCGGGACGGGAACGCCGCTCGACCCTCGTAGTCGATGGTCACGCAGTCGACGTCCAGGTCGGCGGCCCGTTCGACGTCGGCCTCCGTCGGCTTGACCGCGACGGCGTCGACACCCGTCTCGGCCAGCGACACGCCCTGTAACATCTGTCCGTGTCCTGGGTAGCGGCCCGCAAAAGGGTTGCCGTTCGGGCCCGTCGTGCCGGCTTCTACTGGTCGACAGAGGCCCTGATAGATGTTCGCCGAGACGTGGCGGGGGCGAATTCTATCAACCGTTCTGTCGACCAGTATCGCCCGACGGTCACCCGGTGGCGTCGTCGAGGGCGTCGCGGGCGGTCGCCCGGACCGCCTGTGCGGAGAGGTCCGCGTCGACCCACCCGGGCAGGCGCTCGTCGGGGCCGGGCGGGCCGACCGCTTCGGCGTAGGCGTCGACCTGGTCGCGCTCGCCCGCCCGGTCGAACGCCAGGCCGTTGAACGCCGCGTCCAGCGCGTACTGGTCGACGTACCGTCGGGCCGTCTCGCGGTAGCGCTCGCGGAGCGCGTCGTACTCGACGGTCACGCCCGCGTCTGCGAGGACGCGAAAGAGCGCGTCGGCTACCTCGTCGGCCATGTCCGACAGCCCCGCGGGGCCGCTGACGGCGCGGTGGTCGTGTTCGTGGACGCCGAGGTCGACCTGCGCGGTCCCGTCGAACCCGGCGGCGGCGAACGCTCCGCCGAGCGTCCCGACTTCGAGTCCCCACCCGCGCTGGGCGCGCACCCGCCGGGCGACGTCGGCGGTCATCGCGAACTCCCCCGCCAGCCCGTAGCGGAACGCGCCCAGGTAGTCGACGACCGGTGCGTCCGTGACCTCCGTCAGGGCGGCGACGACCGGTTCGTAGCACAGTCTGCAGAGCCGGCCGTAGAGCCGGTCGTTCTCGACGCGGGCGTAGTAGCCCTTGACGAACGAGTACTCGTGCGCGAGGGGGAAACAGAGCCGCGAAACGTGTTCGGGGCCGTAGGTCGTCGCGTCGGCGTCGTGGACGACGACGAACTCGCCGAGCGTCGCGGCGACGCCCAGCGCCAGCCAGACGTCCCGGCCCTTGCCCGCGGAGCCGTCGAGGTCGTGCTCGGCGAGGAGCGACTCGACCGGCGGCGCGTTACACCACAGCAGTTCGGCGTCGAGGCCGAGCGACGCGACCCACTCGCTGACCTCGGCGACGCGGTCGGGGTCGGCCCGCAGCGCGACGACGACCGACCCCGGCGCGACGTCGGACAGCGTCGTCAGGACGTGCTCGGCGGCGAGACTCGCGTGGTCGCGGGCGGTCAGCGGCACGACCACCGCCGTCCGGGAGAGCGGCGCCGCCGGCGCCGCCCCGCCGAAGTCGTGCAGCGTCGCCACCCGCTCCTGGACGTACTCCATTCATCCCGGCTTACGACTACACTCACATAGACCCCCCGCTCGGGAGTTCGAAGCCGATGACACTTCTCAACCAAGAGGTGAACTGCACCAGTTTGAACAGCATGAAAGCCCCGAGCAGTTCGACGACGGCCGACGACGCAAGCACCGCAACACAGTGAGGAGCGCAGCGAGTCGCCCGAGTCGAACTGCTCGCCCCTTTCAGTCCCGCCCGGATCGGCGCTTCGACCTACCGGCTCGGGTGGGAATGAAAGGGGCTGAGTACTGCGGGAACCCGGCTGACACAAGCACCGCAGGCCGAAGGCCGAGGAGCGCAGCAAGGCCTGGGACCGCAGCGCTCAGGGGCTTTCATGCTGTCTGCGGTTCCGGTCGGTGCGAATCAAGCGCTACCCGACAACGGGGAGTCCGACCGCACTCACTCCCGCGCGCTCGTCGGGAACAACCCGGCGACGTAGCCCGCGACCAGGACGAGGAGGACGACCCCCAGCGCCGCGGCGGCCCCGCCGAAGAGGGTGTCGAAGGGGACGCCAGCGTCGCGGAGGCCGCCGACGGCCCAGGAGCCGCCGGCCTGGACGAACATGATCGTTCCCGAGAAGGCGGCGTAGGCGCTCGCGCGGTGGCGGTCCGGGAGCGACCCCAGCAGGTAGGTGTCAATCGCCGGGAAGAGGCTGTGGATGACGTACCCCAGGAGGAGGCTCACAGCGACGACAGCCAGAACGCCGCTCGCGGCGGTCAGGGCGAACAGGGCGGCCACGAACCCGCCCAGGAGGACGAGGATGTACGGGACGACCGGCAGCCGGTCGGCGAGTCGCCCGGAGATCCCGAAGGCGGGCAGGCCGGCGGCGAAGGTGACCGAGAGGACGCGATTGGCCGCCGGTTCGGCGAGGTCCTTCGCGGCGGTGAGATAGCCGACGTAGAAGTTGAACACGCCCTGCCAGACGAAGCCGGTCAGCCCCAGGAGGACGACCCCGGCCGCGATTATCCGCCACTGGTGGTGGACGGCCGTGAGCATTTCGCGGTCCTCGGTGCCGGCCTCGGGGAGGTCGGTCCGCCAGGCGAGGACGGTGAACGCGACCGTCGCGGCGAGGACCCCGGCGGCCATCACCTGGAAGACGGTCTCCCAGGTGCCGACGCCGAGCGCCCAGGTGACGAACAGCGGGGCGCCGACGGCGGCGGTCTGGGCGGCCATCCCGTGGACGCCCAGCGCCAGCCCCACCTTCGCGGGGAACAGTTCGCTGACGAGGGGGTTGGCGGCGATGAAGTAGGCGCCGCCGGTCACGCCCATCAGGAGGGCGGCGACCTGGAGCGCGCGGATGCCGGGCGCGACCGACGCGAGGCCGGTCGCGGCCGCAAGCGTCAGGCCCGTCCCGAGGACGACGTAGTGGCGGGGCACCTTCGTCAGCAGGTAACCCGTCGGGATCCGCGGGACTGCGCTGCCGACCCAGACCAGCGACGCCAGCAGGCCGACCGCGGCCGCGTCGACGGACAGCGCCCGCCGGAGCGGTTCCAGGAGGGGCGCGTAGACGACGCGACCGAGGTTGACGACCAGCACCATCGCACAGAGCGAGCCGAACAGCCGTCGCCGGGACACGTCGACCGCTCCACGGGCGCCGAGGACAAGCGTTCCGGAAGCGGTCGGTGCCGCCGGGTCTCCCGTCGACGCACCGGTCGAACTGTCGCCGGGAGATGCCGGACGGGCATCGGGGCGGTCGCCGGGGATCGTCGCGGGTGCAAACCGCCGGTATGCACGGGGTTTTTGACACTCGGTCGCATAGCGCCGTCTATGAAATCGGTTCGCAAGGGGCTCCGCGCGGGCGAACTGGAGAAAGACGTCTACGAGCGCCTCACCTGCGCCCGGTGTGAGGAGGAATTGACGACCGAGAACGACCCCGACGAGATCGGGACGATCAGGGCCTGTCCCGAGTGTGGAACCGAGTGGGAGCAGATCGGTTAGAACGACCGAGGGGAGCGGAGTCGGAAGGGTCATACTGCCGGCTGTAAGTCTGTCAAGAATGTCGCCGCCCCGGGGCGGCGGATATCTTTACGAAGTTACAGCCGGCAGTATCAACGACAAAGAGAGGCACCGACGACCGCGGGGACGGATGGCGGATCCGAGGGTCTGGTGGACGCCGCGGGCGCCGGTGGGAGACTGGCGGAGCGTGCGACGACGGACGGGTGGTGCTCAGGTGGTCTGATACGGTCGGTTGTCACTGTGTCCCGGTGATTCGCCGGGCGGGCGAATCCCGGAACTGACTGACAACCGACCGTACGGCGGACCATCGCTCGCACGCGACCGTGACTGCGCTCGACTTCCACAAAAACCTCGCTATGAACCGTCCGTGGGTGCCACCAGCGGTACATAGCCGAACGTAGCCGGCGGTGTCGGGGCAGTGGCCGACCGGGAGAACCGAGAGGGTCGACCGGCGTCATGCGGTCGGTCGTCGATCAGTTCCGGATTTCGTCGAACCGGTCGGCGAAATACCGGTACATCGGCACAACCGACCGTATCATAGTGTCTATCACGAGAGATTCGACGATACCCCGCCAGTCCGGTCCGGAGAAACGCTCTCACCCGGTGACCCGACCGACTCACCGGTAAATGTTCGTGATAAACACTATCAGTCGACGAGGACGCCGTTGACCTGGCCGTCCTGGCCGGGTCGGGAGGTCACGCGGACCCGGCCCTCGCTAGTGTCGAGGATGGCGCCCTTCGTGATGATGTTCCGTCGGGCGTAGTTGGGGTTCGAGGGGTTCTCGGCGACGTTCTCGATCTCGGCGGCGACGGCGCCGTCGTCGGTCGCGACGGTGGCTGTCTCGACGTCGATGGCCCGCACTTTCCGCGTGTTGCCGCGCGTGTCGACGGTCTTGCGCTTGTCCTCGCCGACCTGCGTCTCGGTCGACTCCCGACCGAGCTCGTGCTTTCGCTTGTTCCGGAAGTTCCGGCGGCGGCCGCCGGTCCGCTTGCGCGGGGAGCGTCCCTGGTACTTCATACCCGTGTCGTGTCCGAGCGCGTACTTGAACCTCTCGAAACGACCACGCCCGACAGGCCCCACGAGCCGGCTGACGGTCCCCGGGACTCGACCCGACATCTTTACGGGGCGAGTCGACGCACACACGGTGGATGAGTCTCCGTCGAGCAGTCGCGGAACCGTTCCGCGCGAAGGGCCGCGAGACGCTGACCGACAGCGAGTTCGTCGTCGTGCTCTCGCTGGACCGGGAGTGGTTCACGGCCGAACAGGCAAAGCGACTGGTCGACGTCGCGACCACCGAGGGACTGCTCGAACGGGTCGACGGAAACCTTGCCATGACCTTCGACCGCCGCGAGGTGGCCATCCCCGACGGGTTCACCCCCGACGAGGACCTCCTCCGCCAGCGCTCGACGTTCGAGCGGGCATTGCAGACGCTCGTCGAGGCCGGCATCGAGAAACAGGACGCCGTCGCGAGCATCAACCGCCTGCAGGCGGAACTGGGCGTGACAGTCGAGGCCGCCGCGGTCGTCTACGCCCGCCGCCAGGGCGTCGCCATCGGCGACCTCGCCGAACGGGCACGCGGGAAACTCTGATGGTCGAGGACCGCGTCACCGACGGCGAGCGCGTCGCGCAGTTGCTCGCCTCCGAACTCTCGGGTCGCTCCGATGGCGAACTCGACCGCTTCTCCGTGGTCGACGCCGACCCCGATGCCGAACCCACGCCGGAGGGGACCGTCGCCTACCGCATCGCGGTCGACGGCGACCGGACCGGCGAGGTCCACATCTACCCGGACGGTGCCGAGGTCCGCGTCGGGGATGGGGGTGACGAGTCCGGGCACCACTCGTTCGACGCCGGTCGCGTCGTCGAGGGCGTCCGGGGAGACGGCCTCTCGACCGAATCGACCGGCGAGACCATCGTGCGAATCGAGTACAGCGCAGCCGTCAAGCGGGCGGTCGACGCGCTGGTCGCGGGCGTCGACACGTAGGTAAGTCGAAAGCTCCAGGGCGCCCGGTCGAGATGGGAAACCCCAATAGGTGTCTCGCGGAGGGTGGGGTATGGGCTTTTTCGAGCGACTTTCGGCGCGCATCGACGTCGTCGACAGCGTCGTCTCCGTGGGGCTGGACCCCGATCCCGACCGCATCCCCGACCACCTTGCGGACGCCGACCTCCCGCGATGGGCGTTCAACCGCCGGATCATCGACGCGACCCACGAACACGCCGCCGCGTTCAAACCCAACGCCGCCTTCTACGAGGACGCCGACGGCTGGCGCGCGCTCCGCGAGACGGTCGCCTACGCCCGCGGGAAGGACGTCCCCGTCCTGCTGGACGCCAAGCGCGCCGACATCGGCAACACCGCCCGCCAGTACGCGACCCTCCTGGACGAGACCGGTGCCGACGCCATCACCGTCAACCCGTACCTGGGCCGGGACTCGCTGGAACCGTTCCTCTCCCGGACCGGGACGGGCGTGTTCGTCCTCGCCCGGACCTCGAACGCCGGCGGGAGCGACATCCAGGACCTCGAACTCGCCTCGGGCGAACCCGTTTACGAGCGCGTCGCGGCGCTGGCCGCCGACTGGAACGAACGCGGCAACGTCGGCCTCGTCGTCGGCGCCACGGCCCCCGAGGAACTCGAAGCGATCCGCGAAACGGTCCCGGATCTCCCCTTCCTCGTGCCCGGCGTCGGCACACAGGGCGGTGATGCCGAGGCGGCCGTCGAGTACGGTCTCGCCGACGGCGTCGGACTCGTCAACTCCTCGCGGGGGATCATTTTCGCAGGTGAAGACCGGGGCGAGGACTTCGCGGCCGCTGCGGGGCAGGCCGCCGGGCGACTCAAGCGGCGACTCAACGAGTACCGGTAACTGTGTTCCGGTGATTCGCCGGGCGGGTGAATCCCGGAACTGACTGACAGCCGACCGTATCAGAGTTCGTACGTGTCCACGCCGTCGGGGAGGTCCTCGTCCGACCCCTCGCCCGCGCCGCCGGACCGGCCGAGTTCGGCCGTGCACTCGACGCAGACGCCCGCTTCCTCGTCGTAGTGGCGGTCACAGACCAGCTGGCCACAGCGGTCACAGGTGTAATCGACGTCCGGTTGCTGGCAGACCTCACAGAGGCCGGAGACGCTCATGCCCCACCTACGCCGCTGGGACGTTTTAACGTTGGGTCAAACGCACCTTTGAGGGGGCAGAAGGCACTTACCCGGCTCGGGTGACAACCCGGGCATGGACGACGCCTCCCGTCGACAGCACCTCCGCCGGTCGCTGCTCGTCGGGGCCGCGATGCTGGGCGGATGTCTCGCCGAGGAGACGCCGACCGAGACGGACGCCGGCGGGACCCGGGAACCGACACCCACGACCTCGGGACCGGTGACGACGACGGGCCACGACACGCCGACGCCGACAGACCCTCCGACGCCATCGGATGTCGAGGGGCTGGAGTGGTGGGTCGACCGCGGGGCGCCGGTGACGGCCACGCCGGCCGTCGCGGACGGGACGGTCTATGCCGGCACCGAGGACGGGACCGTCTCGGCACACGCCAGCGACACCGGGGAGACGACCTGGGAGTACGAGACCGGCGCCCCGGTCCAGGAACTGACGGTCGGGGAGGGGCACGTCCTGGCCGTGAGCGGGACGACGGAACTGTCCGCCGGCCAGGAACTGTACGCGCTCGACGCCGCGACCGGCGACGAGCGGTGGACGTTCAGCCCGACAGGCTGGTGGCTCGACCCGCTCGCGGTGCACGAGGGGCGGGTCTACGTCGGGACCGAGGACGACGTCGTCGGGGAGCGCAACGAGACGCTGTACGCCGTCGGACTCGAAGCGGGCGAACCGGCGTGGGAGGCCACGACCGGCGACCCGCGCGAGGCCGTGTTCGACGACGAGACGCTCTACCTGTCGACGACGGACCGGGTCGACGCCTTCGCGACCGACGACGGGACCGAGCGGTGGCACGCCGCGACGCCGGACCCGACGTTCACGACGCTGGCCGTCGCCGGCGGGACCGTCGTCCAGGGGTTCGACCCGGAGGACGCCGACGTGTTCGGCCTGCTCGCGGGGTTCGACGCCGACACCGGCGAGGAACTGTGGCGGCTCGACGACTGGTTCGTCACATCGACCGCCGCTCGCGACGGCGACCTCTACGTCGGCGGCGAGCGGGTCGTCGCGGTCGATCCCGTCGACGGAACGACCGAGTGGACGTTCGAGGAGGGCGGGTTCCTCACCGACGCCAGCGTCGACGACGACCGCGTCTACGCCGGCGGCGACGGCGTCGCCGCGCTCGACCGGGCGAGTGGCGAGGGCGCGTGGACGTTCGCACCCGACCCCGCGCAGGGCGGCGTCCAGGTGGCGGGTCGAACCGGTGGGACCCTCTACCTCGACGCCTACCACGACGCCGACCCCCGCAACCAGTACAAGTTCGCCGTCGACGCCGCGACCGGCGAGCAGCGGTGGGCCTTCGAGGACGGTACTGAACTGACCGACCTCGCCGTCGGGGACGGCCTCGCCGTCGCGGGCGGGGAGAACGGCCGCGTCTACGGGCTGTCGTGACCGGCGGAGCGAGACGTTTAGGGGCCGGCGGGCCGAAGGCCGGGTCGTGTACGGGTCGCGCATCGTCTCCGGACTGGCGGTCGTGTTCGGGGGAATGGCCGCGGTGTTCGTCGCCCTCGCGGTCGCGTACAACCCGGTGTTTCTCGGCGTTGCCGCGGTGTTCGGCGCGGCGGCGTACTTCGTCTGGTACCACGCCTCCGGGCGCTTCGCCCGCCGCCTCTACCGGGGCGTCGAGAGCCAGGCCCAGGCCGAGGGGGCAGGCGCCGGCCCGCGCGAGGAGTGGGTGCCACCCCGCGACGGGCAGACCGCCCGCGAGGCTGCCGGAAGACAGCGGCGAGCGAGCGCCCGGAACAGGCGACGCGGGCCGGGTCGAGGGAACGCTCGCGCCGACGGCGCCCGGGCGGGCGTCCCGCCGAACGACGGGATCACGACCCGGGAGGCTTACGACCGCCTCGGACTCGACCCCGGTGCCGACGCCGACGCCGTCAGGAGCGCCTACCGCGAGCGGGTCAAGGAGGTCCACCCCGACACCGACGGCGGCGACGAGGACGAGTTCAAGCGCGTCAAGGACGCCTACGAGCGCCTGAGCGAGGACTGATCCGGGCCGCTCCGATACCGTCCCCCTGGCTGTCCGGCGGCGATCCGAATACTGATGACCGTCACCCCGCCAGTGGGGGACGTGACACCGCCGCTGGCCGTCGACATCGACGGAACGCTGACCGACGAACAGAGCGCCGTCGCGCCGCGGGTCTTCGACGTCCTCCGGGAGTGGGACGCCGAGGTGGTCGTCGCGACGGGGAAGGCCCTGCCCTATCCGGTCGCGCTCTGCCAGTTCGTCGGGATCCCGGCGAGCGTCATCGCGGAGAACGGCGGGGTGGCGTACGTCGACCGGACCGACGACCTGCTCTTTCTCGGCGACCGCGCGGCCTCGCAGGCGGTCGTCGAGGAGTACCGGGCCGCGGGTCACGGCCTCGGGTGGGGGACCCACGACATGGTCAACCGCTGGCGCGAGACCGAGGTAGCGGTCAGCCGCGACTCCCCCCTCGAACCGCTGGAGCGGATCGCCGCTCAGCACGGCCTGGAGGTCGTCGACACCGGCTTTGCGTACCACGTCAAGTCCGCCGAGGTGAGCAAGGGGCAGGCGCTGTCGAACGTCGCCGAGCGACTCGGGCGCGAGACCGAGGAGTTCGTGGCGGTGGGGGACTCGGTCAACGACGCCTCCACCTTCGAGGTGGCCGGGCGGTCGTTCGCGGTCGGGAACGCCGACGACGTCGCCCGCGCGGCCGCCGACGTGGTGGTCGAGGAGCGCTACGCCGAGGGGTTCCTCGCGGTCGTCGAGCGGGAGCGGTTCCGTCGCACACTCGTTCGAAACGGGTGTTCCGTAGACGTGCGTAATTACCGTTACACAAAGAATTTACCCCGAACCTTGCTATCCCTGTTATGTCCTCCCATACACGTCGCTCAATTCTCGGTTCATTGGTCGGGCTTTCAGTTGTGGGTGGCGTCTCCACAACCCAAGCACGGCCACAGCCAACTTTCGAGTCGGTATGGAACAAGACGATCATCGAATCACGGGAATTCGGAGACTCGTCCAGACTTCCCAATGGGGCACTAGTGGTGGCTGGTGTGAAGTCACACCCGACAGTGCAATCTTCCGCTCCAGATGTTGTCGCAATTGACGATAGCGGGAACAGAGAATGGGTGTGGAACTGGCCGGAAGATAGATCAGACTCGCTTGATTATGTTCAGGCTCTTGCACCGGCAGACGATGGAGGACTGTTTTTTGCGGGGCCAACAGATGAAGACCGCTCGGAAGCCCTCCTGATCGGGAAACTGGACGCCGAACGGAACGTTGAGTGGCACATTACCCCCAAAGAATACCACTACTATTATGGACTGGTTCTCGTCCGTACATCGTCGTCTCGCCTGACCATTATTGGATATGAGGTAAGTCCAGAAATTAATCGAACCCACGTATTCGGACTTGACACGGACACGCGGTCAGTCAGTTGGGAGAGAGATGCATTTCCCGACACCAGTATGTTATCCGCTACGGTACACCAACAGGGCTGTGTCGTCACAGGTGAGACTTCCAAGGGTGGATGGACAGCACGATTTACGCCTGACGGAGACACTGATTGGGAACGAACATTCTCGAAGCCCGAACTCGTACTTACTGACGTTACGACCTCCGCGGATGGTGATGTTGTTGCGATCGGCCATCGTATAAACGACTATGAGACAATTGAGATACCGATACTCGATTCAGATGGCACGCTGAATGCAAGACAGGTACTCGAGTTTCAGCCGCTATCCGTCCCGCATGACCCCCAGATCGTATCGGTTCCAAGCGGTGGATACGTGTGTTCGTGGTCGTATGGCGACCGGTCGGAACTGTTCATAGGGAAACTCACCACTGAAGGGACTCTTACATACGGGAATCA
Source organism: Halobacteriales archaeon QS_5_68_33 (assembly GCA_003023785.1). GTDB lineage: Archaea > Halobacteriota > Halobacteria > Halobacteriales > Haloarculaceae > QS-5-68-33. The sequence goes on from PXRS01000055.1 coordinate 11,877, forward strand.
CATTGAACCGTGGAATTCGACGTCCAGACCTGTTCTTCTGGACATTGAGTTGGTGAATGAAGCGATTGTTCTTCTCGGTAATACAAAAGACGGAGAATCCGAACCCACTCTCACGTGGGGCGTTGAAGCGGACAAGACGGTCAAAACGCGCACCCTGACAGAAACACCATCGCAGACGGCAACTGATACCCTGTCACCGACACAGACGCCAACACCGACAGGGACGCCCTCGCCGACGGACGTGCCGAAGCCAACAGAAACCGAGACCCCGACCACCAGCACCTCATCTGCTAATGGCCCCGGATTCGGGGTAGTCGGGTCGCTTCTCGGTGTGGCTGGAGTCGGTTATTTTGTGTCGTCCCGATCTCAAGAAGAGTCAGATTGACAGAGGCAGGGTTCTCAACGCGATCGGCTCGACGGGAACCGTCCTCCGGTCAAGGCGGGCTAACAAATCTATCTTCTGTAGCCAGCGTATCATAGAAACATTCACAGAGGATTGATTTCATCGACATTATAATCGAAACAACCGCTCAGTAGACCTGCTAACTAATCGTTCTCGATTATGTATTTTCCAAATGTCGCGGCGTCTTCTTCATTTCGGCCAATCACTCGGACAATATCACCTTGCTCTAATGACGTATTGAGTTGAATATCCCCGCTCGCTTCGGTTTCTGGTTCAACCAACGTCACGCTGTCATCTTTATTCAAGGGAAGCCTACCAGCACCCGAACCATTCCGAGCAATCCAGAGATACTGCTGACTGCTTTGATTTGAAGCGTTATGGGCGACAACGATACTGACTTCGTTCGGCTCAAATTCCTCCGGACAACCCTTATTCGTCCGATTATTCGTATCAAGGAGGGCGTCACCGCCAGTATGCTTGACGGTTAGCGTTCCTGTTGACGCGTCGCGCTGGAAGGACAACTCCGCGTTCGGCGTGCCAATAGCCAAATCATCGTCACACCGAAGTTGCGTGTACCAGATACCCGCTCCAGTAGTGATAAAGGCCAGAACTACGATAAGTATTACCGTTGACTGACGAGAGCGAAGTCCTCGAAGCATACTTTAGATGACGACGCTTAACTTATAATCTCTGTGTCACATTATCATAACCCTTGAATCAATACAGTCTCGCCTTCCGATGAAATAACTGTCTTTACCTATCGACTCAGGAGATCCGGGGGCGTTCGCCTGGATACCGCTCCGGCCCCTACGGACCGATAGGGAGACGCTACGGGTCGAAACGTCCTCCGTCGCGCCATCGAGCGAGGGGAGCAGGAGGGCGGCAGCGTCGAGTTCAAAGAGCGGCTCACGAAGGACCTCCATCTCTCGGAGGGACGCCGGGAGAGCCTCGCCGCCCAGTTGCGCCACCGCGTGCTCTCGGGCGAGGGCGAGGCGACCTACGTCGTCGGCGTCACCGACGACGGCGGCATCGCCGGCGTCCACCCCGACGCGTTCTCCGAGTCGATGGACGTCCTCTCGCTGCTGGCGGAGGAGGCCGGCGCTCACATCGAGAACGTCGAGACGTGGGGCGTCGACGGCCCCGCCGCCGACGCGGAGGGGGAGGGCGGCATCGTCGGCGTCGCTACCGTCCGCGAGGGCACGGTCCTGGAGGACGACGACCACATCGTCGTCGGCACGGCGGGCCACGTCGACCACGGCAAATCCACGCTCGTCGGGTCGCTCGTTACCGGACAGGCCGACGACGGCGAGGGCGGGACCCGTTCGTACCTGGATGTCCAGCCCCACGAGGTCGAGCGGGGTCTCTCGGCGGACCTCTCCTACGGCGTGTACGGCTTCGACGAGGACGGACCCGTGCGGATGGACAACCCCCACCGGAAGGGCGACCGCGCCCGCGTCGTCGAGGAGGCCGACAGGCTGGTGTCGTTCGTCGACACCGTGGGCCACGAGCCCTGGCTCCGGACGACCATCCGGGGACTGGTCGGCCAGAAACTCGACTACGGTCTGCTCACCGTTGCGGCCGACGACGGGCCGACGAAGACCACGCGAGAACACCTGGGTATCCTGCTGGCGACCGACCTGCCGACCGTCGTCGCGGTCACGAAGGTCGACCTCGTCGACGAGGAACGCGCCCGAGAAGTCGAGCGCGAGGTCGAGCGCCTCCTCCGGGAGGTCGAAAAGACGCCGCTGTCGGTCGACCGCCACGGCGTCGACGCGGCCGTCGAGGAGATAGACGACACCGTCGTCCCGATCCTCGCGACCAGCGCGGTCACCGGCGAGGGACTGGACGACCTGGACGCGCTGTTGGAGCGCCTGCCCGGGACGGCCGACCCGCCCGACGGCGAGTTCGCCATGTACGTCGACCGGAGTTACAACGTGACCGGCGTCGGCGCGGTCGCCTCCGGCACCGTGAAGTCGGGCCGCGTCGAGGCCGACGACGAACTCCGCCTCGGACCGATGCAGGACGGGAGTTTCCGGGAGGTGGAGGTCCGCTCGATCGAGATGCACTACCACCGCGTCGACGAGGCCAGGGCCGGGCGCATCGTCGGCATCGCCCTCAAGGGCGTCGAGGAGCGCGACGTCGAACGCGGCATGGTCCTGCTCCCGCGGGACGCCGACCCCACGCCGGTCCGGGAGTTCGAGGCCGAGGTGATGGTGTTGAACCACCCGACGCGCATCGGCGACGGGTACGAACCCGTCGTCCACCTCGAAACGGTCAGCGAGGCGGCGGCGTTCTACCCGGCCGAGGGGCGCCTCCTGCCGGGCGACACCGGAAAGGCACGGGTCCGGTTCAAGTTCCGGCCCTACCTCGTCGAGGAGGGCCAGCGGTTCGTCTTCCGCGAGGGACGCTCGAAGGGCGTAGGCACGGTTACGGACATCGACCCGGCGTAGGGGCCGGACTTCGAGGGGCCGCGGCCCGTCATACTGTCGGTTGTACCGATGTACCGGCAGTTCGCCGGCCGATTCGACGACATCCGGAAATGACCCGTCTCGGCGGTCTCGCGGCTCATACTGTCGGACACAAGTGATGCCACCGCTCCGGTGACTGTTTCGAGGTCTTCGAGATTCATGTCCCCGAACGTCGACGAGCACGTTCACGTACTTGTGTCCGACAGTATCAGAGCCCGAAGCTCTCGACGAGGAGGTCCTCGTTCACCTCGCCGAGGACGTGTGTGTCGCCGCCGACGACGTCGACGGTGACCGTGGCGGGGGCGAAGACGCTCTCGGGCACCTCGTAGAAATCCCAGTCGGCGTCGGCGAAGATGTCGGCGAAGGGCGTGCCGTACTCGTCCGTCGCGGTGGAGGGCACCTCGTCGAACCGGCCGAACGGTTCGTCGACGACGAGGTGGACCCGCCCGCCGTAAGCCAGCGCGTCGTTCGTCCGGGCGATGGCCGTCTCCTCGTCGCCGGCGACGGGCGCGACCGGAGCCGACCCCGTCGCCGAGAGGATGTCCAGCGGGTCGTACCCGAGTTCCGAAAGCCGGAAGACGGCGAGTTCGGCTGCCCTGGCGGCCATCGTGACGCTGCCCGTGACGCTCGCCGCGGCGAAGGCCGGCAGGAAGACGCCGCTCCCGGCGACGCCCGCCGTCTCCGCGACGTGTTCGACCACGCGCTCGTCCGGGAGTTCCTCGCTCTCGACACAGAGGACCGCGAGGTCGAACTCGTCTCGATAGCCGACGCCCCGGAACTCCTCCTCCTCGGCGACGAGGGCCCGGGCCGGGCCGCTGCCCAGCCCCTCGAACCCGTCGACCGAGAGCTCCCACCCGGCCTTCTGCGAGCACAGAAGCGACAGCGCCGGGTGGTCGGTCGAGAGTTCGACGCCCGTCAGCGGCGCGCCACCGACCTCGACCATACCGGTCTGGACCGTCGCCAGCCCGGCGGTCTGGATCTCCGCGAGCATGAGACCCGCTTCGACACCGCCGGACACGTCGACACCGAAGTCCAGCACGAGCGACTCGTTGTCGAGCTGGTGGACGGCGACGTTCAGCTCGTCGGCGAAGTCCAGCGCCTCGTCGACGAGGTCCGTCGCCGTCCTGTTGAGACTCTCCATGCTCGGACTTGCTCGCCGGTGGAACTTCCGTCTTCGGTTCGACGGCGGTGCGTCGGCGTCGACCGTGGTCCCGTCACAGCGAGAGTCCGGGCGCAAAGGCGACGCCGGGAACCGCCAACAGTCCGCCGGCTATCCGGCCGACCAGCCGCTCCTGGTCGGTCTGTTCGTAGTCGTCGTCGGCCAGCCCGAAGCACAGCAGGCGCGTCTGGAGCCGCGACATCCGCGTCGGCGCCAGCACCCACGCCACCCCGAGCACGAGGGCGACCCCGCCGACGGCCGCTCGCCAGAGCGTTACCATACCACCCACCTGCGTCGGGCCGTACCTAATACTGCCGGCTGTAAGTCTGTCAAGAATTTCGCCGCCCCGGGGCGGCGAATATCTTCACGAAGTTACAGCCGGCAGTATAAGTTCTCGCGTTCGCCGGTGAAGAGAAGCGGCCCGCTCGCGTCTCAGACGAAGCTCGGCCCGTCGACCTGCTCGTCTTCGGCCTCGCGCCAGGAGTGTTCGGGCTCCCAATCGAGGACCTCGCGGGCGTTCTCGTAGTCGATGGCCGACTGGTCGCCCGCCAGGTCGACTTCGTCGGGGAGGTCGCCGTAGGTGGCCTCGACGGCGTCGGCGGTGTCCACGCCGAGGAGGTTCCCCTTCGCGACGGCCATGAACGGCTCGTGGCCGTCGAAGTCGACCTCCATCGCGCGCTCGGTCAGCGAGACCACGTCGCGGATGTCGACGTACGAAAAGAAGTTCCCGGCGGCGTTATGGAACGTGACGCCGAAGTCGTCGTCCAGGCTCGCCGACTCCATGTCGAAGTTCTCCCGGATCGTCGTCGCGTCGTAGCTGCCGGGGTAGTTGATCCACGAAGGGCGGACCGAGGCGACCGACACGTCGTAGCGTCGGGTCACCATCTTCGCGGTCTCCTCGCCGGCGACCTTGGAGGTTCCGTAGGGGTCTTCGGGTCGCTTCGGGTGGTCGACGTCGATCGGGAAGTAGTCCGGCAGGAAGGAGGGCTCGGCGAAGACCGTGCCGTACACCGTCTCGCTGGAGGCCCAGACGACGTCGGCGCCGGCGTCTCCGGCCCCGGAGAGGACGTTGTACGTGCTGATGGTGTTGTTCTCGTAGACGTGTGCGCCACCGCGACCCAGCGGGTTCGGGTACGCGGCGTAGTGGACGACGTAGTCGGGGTCGAACTCCGAGACCAGTTCCCAGGTCTGGCCCTGGTCCGTCAGGTCCGCCGCGCGGAAGTCCACGTTCGCCGGCCCTGCAGCCGGGTCGCCCGGTCGTCGGAAGTCGATGCTCCGCACGTCCCAACCCTGGTCTGCGAGCGAAGAAACGACCCAACTCGCCGCACCGCCTAAGCCGCCAGTAACGACTGCTCGTGACATCCGGTAACGGGTACGGTAGCATCGAGCATATAGGTTCTGTTGCTGAGGGATGACGGGATCCGACAACCGGAGAAACGCTCCGATACCGTCCGAGCGACCGCTCATCGCCGGCTGGCGTCTCGGGCGGAAACAGTAATCCGACGAACGTTCGTCGGCCGTCGGGGGAAACACGTACGGTCACGCAGTCCACAGCACAGGTGTGACAGACCGACCGAGTCAGCGGACGGACCCACTGGACGGACAGGCGGCAGTCGTGACCGGCGCGAGTTCGGGCATCGGTGCCGAGATCGCGCGCGTCCTCGCCGAGGACGGTGCCGACGTTGCTATCGCGGCCCGGCGCACGGAGAAGTTGGAGTCGGTCGCCGAGGGCATCAGGTCGGAGACCGACGCGGCGGTCGAAGTCGTCGCGACGGACGTGACCGATTCCGACGCCGTCGCGGCGCTCGTCGAGACCACGGTCGAACGCTTCGGACGGCTCGACGTCGCGGTGTGCAACGCCGGGCTCGCCGTCGACGAGCCGGTTGCCGAACTGACCGACGAGGAGTACGGCCTGATGCGCGGCGTCAACGTCGACGGGATGTTCTACACGGCGCGCGAGGCGATCCCGCACCTGAAAGAGACGGCCGGACACCTCGTGTTCATGGGGAGCATGTCGGGCAACCACCCCCGGCCGGCCAACCCCGTCTACGCCGCGACGAAGTGGTGGACCCGCGGGTTCGCCATCAGCCTCCAGGCCAGCCTCGGCGAGGACGACGTTGCGGTCTCCTCGATCAACCCGACCGAAGTCCGCACGGAGTTCGGTTCCGAGAGCGGGACGCCGTCGAAGGAGGCGTTCGACCCCGGCGAAGTCACCGAGGCCATCGAGGTGGCCGATGCAGTGGCCTACGTCGTCCGCCAGGAGTCGCCTAACTCCATCACGTCGCTGGACCTCTACCGGCGCGACAAGCTCTCGCACTTCTGAATCGACTGCAAAGCGGATCCGCAGTTCGGGACGCTCTCAGTCGAGCGAGACGGGTTCGCCCGCCTCGGCGCTCTCGTAGACGGCGTCGATGACCCGAGCCTGGTTGACGCTCTCCTCGCGGTCGATCCGGGGCGTCTCGCCGCGCTCGACGCAGTCGGCGAAGTGTTCGACTTCCAGCCGGTAGTGGTCGGCGGGCTCGAACGTCTCCGTGACCTCCCGGCCGTCGACGCTGTAGGTCAGCGAGGTCTCACCCTCGACGTCGACGTCGAACGTCGGTTCGGCCCTGAGCCAGCCGCCGGTCGTCTCGACGCGGTAGTACTGGGTGAGCGGCGTCTCGAAGCCCGACTGGACGCGTGCACTCGCCCCGGAGTCGTACTCGAGCACGCCGGCCATCTCGGTGTCGACGCCGCAGTCGCGGCCGTCGTGGGTACGGGCGTAGACGTGGTCGGGGTCGCCGAGGAACACCCGCGCGGCGCTGATCGCGTAGGTGCCCACGTCGTAGACAGACCCGCCGTCGAGGTCGGGGTCGAAACGGATGTCCTCGGCGCCGTCGGGCATCCGGAAGGTGAACGCCGAGGTGACTGCTCGCACGTCTCCCAGCTCCTCGTCGACGACTTCGGCGGCGCGCTCTGTCAGCGGGTGGAAGCGGTACATGAACGCCTCCATCAGCGTGACGCCCTGGTCTTCACAGTAATCGAACAGTTTCTCGGTCTCGGCGGCGCTGCCGGTCAGGGGCTTCTCACAGAGGACGTGCAGGCCGTGGTCGGCGGCCTGCTTCGACCACTCGGCGTGCAGCCCGTTCGGCAGCGGGTTGTACACCGCGTCGAGGCTCTCGTCCTCGAACATCGACTCGTAGCCCTCGTAGCCGGCGTCGACGTCGAACCGGTCGGCCAGCGCGGCCGCGGACGCGCCGTCGCGCGACGCGATGGCCCCCACCTCGTGGTCGCTCGCGACGATCGCCGGGATGACTGATTCCACACCGATGTCTGCAGTGCTGATAATTCCGAAACGCATAGTCGATCGGTCGGTCGGAACCATCGTAAAGACCGGGGGAGCGATGAGAAATTAGGCGAGGACGTGCCGACCGGAACGTGTCAGTTGACGGTATTGACGAGGTCGTCGCCGTCGAGCCAGCGGGTCAGGTCCTCGGAGACGATGCGCGGGCCGCCGAGGACGGCGTCGCGGGTCGACCCGGCCACGTGGGGGGTCAGGACGACGTCGTCGCGGCCGACTAGAGCGTGGTCCTCGGGGAGCGGTTCCTCGCGGAAGACGTCCAGCGCGGCACCGGCGAGTTCGCCGGCGTCGAGCGCGTCGACCAGCGCGTCCTCGTCGACGAGTCCGCCGCGGGCGGTGTTGACGAGGAACGCCGACGACCGCATCCGGTCGAACTCCTCGGCCCCGAGCAGGCCCTCGGTCGCGTCGGAGAGGCGGACGTGGAGCGTCACGGCGTCGGCGCGCCCGAGGAGTTCGTCCAGTTCGACGGGTTCGGCGCCCGTCTCGGCGATCTCGTCGTCGTCGACGTAGGGGTCGTGGGCGAGGATCGTCGGCTCGAACCCGGAGAGCCGGCGGGCGACACCGCGGCCGATGTTCCCGAAGCCGACGACGCCGACCTCGGTCGTCCGCACGTCCGGCGGGAGCCGCTCGGGGTCGAACACCTGGTCCCAGTCGCCGCCGGAGAGCGCGGCGTGGTTGAACGGGATCTCGCGGACGTACGAGAGCAGCATCGCGACGGCGTAGTCGGCCACCGCGTCGCGGTTGCGCCCCGGCGCGTGGAGCACCTCGATCCCGAGTTCCCGACAGGCCGCGACGTCGACGTTCTCGGTCCCGCCGCGGGCGGCCGCGACGAGGTCGAGCGAGTCGGCCGACTCGACCAGTTCGCGCGAGACCGGTGCCTTGTGGACCACGAGGACGTCCGCGCCGTCGATCCGCGCGGCGATGTCGCTGTCGTCGAACGACCCCGGTCCCTCGGCCTCCATACTCATCGTCTCGTCGCGGAACTGCGTCGGGGAGGCGTCGCCGAGCCAGTCCAGCCGCTCGAACTCGACGCCGCGGTCCTCGAGGTGGCCAAGCGCCTCGTACATGTACTCGCTCGGTTGCTGAGGGTCGCCACACAGCAGTACCGTCGTGCTCATTCTTCTACCCCCTCCCGAGAAACGCCCGTTAGTGTTCCCCACGCCGGGCCGAGCGCGTCACGCGCCTGCTCGAAGGCCTCGGCGACGGACCGGTATCGCTCGACCCGTTCCGGAGCCGGTTCGTGCGTCCGCTCGACCGCGACGGCCTCGGCGACTGCGTCCTCCGTCGAATCGTAGACACCTGCCGCGACGCCGCCACAGACCGCCGCACCGCGAGCGCCCATCTCGGCCCCGTCCGGGACGGATACGGTGTCGTCGAACAGGTCCGCGAGGGTCTGAGTCCAGAGCGAACTCCGCGCGCCGCCGCCGCTGACGCGCAGCTCGGAGACGGGAACGTCGAAGTCGCGAACGCCGAGCGCGAGCGCGGTCGCGACGCCCTCGTACACCGCCCTGAGCATCGTCTCGCTCCTCGCGTCCAGGTCCAGGCCGTAGAAGCCCCCGCGGGCCTCCGGGCGGTCGGTCGAGCCGTTGAGATACGGGTGGAAGAGCACGCCGTTCGACCCCGCGGGGACGCTCGCCGCCCGCTCCTCGTACACCTCGTAGGGGTCGACGCCGCGCTCGCTCGCCGCTTCGCGCCACTCCGAGCCGAACTCGTCGACGAACCAGTCGAGACAGGCCGCGCCCGCGCGGGTCCCGCGATAGCGGAGCCACCCGTCGAGGTATCGTCGTGGCAGCCCGCCCGTCCCCTCGTCGGGCTCGGTTGTCACGACGACGCTCTGACCCCACGTCCCGAGGATGACGGTCGCGTCGCCGGGACCGGTGACGCCCGCGCCGAGCGCGCACGCACCCACGTCGTGGAGTCCGGCGGCGACCGGCGTCCCCTCCGGAATCCCCGTCTCGGCGGCCGCTTCGGCCGTTGCTCGCCCACACTCGGCTGTGCTATCAACCAGCTCCGGGACGGCGTGCGCGTAGTCGTCGAGACCGAGCGCGTCGAGGACTGCGTCGGCATCGCCGGCGGGCGGGACGAGCGCGGACCCGTCCATCGCGTCCGTGGTCCGGACGCCGGTGAGTCGGTGTTTCAGCACGTCCTTGCAGAACAGCACGGTATCGATGCGGTCGGCGACCGCCGGCCGCTCCCGGTGGAACCAGCCGAGCAGACTGTACGGGTCCGCGCCGAACGGCCGCCAGCCCAGCAGGTCCGCGGCCGCGTCGAGCCGACCGTCCGACGCCCACTCGTCCAGCACGTCGGCCCCGCGGTCGTCCGTCGACTTGACGCTACAGACCGGGCCGCCCGCTTCGTCCAGCGCGTAGAGACCGTGGCCGTGCCCGGCCAGCCCGACGCCCCGGACGTCCCCGGGGTCCACCGCCTCCGCGTCCAGTACGTCGCCGACCACGTCGACGGTCGCTGTCCAGAGGTCGTCGTGGTCCTGTTCGTCGCGGCCCGGTTCGGGTGAGTGGCCCGGCGTCTCGGTCGTCGCGCTCGCAACGGCCGTGCCCGAGCGGTCGAAAACCACCCCTTTGACGTTCGTCAGCCCGGCGTCGATCCCGAGCAGGAGTGTGTCACTCATCGGCCGGCGTACAGGCTCTGGTCCGCGCTCCCTGTGAGGTCAGACAGGTCGGCCATCACGTCCGCGAGGCGTTCGCGGACCTCCTCACCGACGACGTGCGGGTGGAAGTGCGTCCTGTCGGGCGACCAGCTCGCCCCCGCGAACATCGACCCGCGGTCGTCGTCGACGCCCGCCGGCGGTCGGACCGCGTCCGCGTGGTCGTGGTAGAAGTCGGCCGCCGTCCGGGCGTACTCGTACTGGTAGCGGGTGTTCTTGTTGAACTTCGGGACGCCGGCGTCGAGGAAGGCCTCGACCTGCTCGTCCGAGAGCCCGGAGGCACCGTGGACCACGAGAGGGACGTCGTGACCCGCGTCGCGGAGGGCCTCGTCCACGTCGCGCGCCACGTCGGGGCGCACGTCCAGGTCCCGGCCCGAGGCCACGCCGTGTCGGGTTCCCACGGAGATGGCGAGCAAGTCGACGCCCGTCCGCTCGACGAACTCGACGGCCTGCTCGGGGTCGGTGTAGAACGCGTCTTCCTCGGCGGTCTCGACGCCGCTCTCGGTGCCGGCCACGCGGCCGAGTTCCGCCTCGACGAGCGTCTCCCGGTCGCCCTCGCGGACGTGCTCGACTGCCTCGCTCACTCGCTCGACGTTCTCCTCGAAGGGCCGGTCGGAGGCGTCGACCATCACCGACGACGCGAACCCGGTCTCGACCACCGTGTCGAGGAAGTCGCGCTGGTCCGGGAGGTGGACGTGGTCGACGTTGCAGAACACGCCGACGTCGGTCCGTTCGGCGACGCGGTCGAGGTACGCCCCGAAGGCATCGAGGCCCACCGCCGGGTCGCCGTCGCCGTAGAAGGCGGCGGACTCGCGGCTCACCTGGACGACCGCGTCGGCGTCGACGCGGTCGGCACCCCGGAGCAAGCCGAGGAGGACGTCGAACTGTGTGACGTTGCTCGCGAAGAAGCCGTACCCCTCGTCGCGAGCGGCCGAGTAGACCGTCGAAAGCGCCGCCCCGTCGTGATATGGCATAGCTACACGCTAGTCGTCCGGCTACCTATACGTGCCGTCCGGGGCGAATCCGTCGGGCTCTCGGCGAGCGGGCGGGTCGACGACGGACCACACTCACCAGTTCGTGTCCGTCCGCTCGAGGAACTCGTCCCAGACCGCCTCTGCACCGCCGTAGAACGTCATCCACGCTGCGACGACGAACCCGGCGACGGCGGCCAGGAACTCGACGGCCCGCGCGACCACACCGAAATCCCCCAGGAGGAGCACGACGAGCTGGACCAGGAGCACCGTCGCGGTCATCATGCTGACCGTGAACACGATAAATCGCAGATACGGGTGCTTCGACGTCCAGTACTCGTCTCGGCGGGTAATGAGCGCGTATATCGCCGGGCCGAAGATGAGGACGAACCCGAAGACGTGGCGCAGCTCCTCCGCGGGCGTCTGCGACGGAACGACCGTGCCCGCGATCGCACCCGCGAGGACGCCGAGTCCGAGCGCCCACGACGCCGGGTGGCCGAAGCCCATGCTCACGGTCGACCACTCCGGTACGCGAGCGCACTCGCCGGACGACCGTCGGTGAGAGAGGTCATCGTCCGTGGACATCGGCGGACGGACTGGTAATGGTTTCGAGGAGCGGTCGAGCGAGAAACGGGGAGTGGCAGTCAGTTCTCGGCGGCGAGGCCCTGTGCGAACTCCTCGGCGAAGAAGGCGTAGATGATGAGCGTCGGCAGCGCCGCGAACAGCGCGCCGGCCATCCGCAAGCCGAAGTCGATGCCCGAGAGGTCCGTCCCGAGTCCGGAGAGGACGAGCGTGACGGTGGCGGCCGGGCTGGAGGAGCTCCCGATCAGCGTGAGGCTGAACAGGAACTCGTTCCAGATGGCCGTGAACTGGTAGATGAAGACGACGCCGACCATCGGCTTCGACAGCGGCAGGACGACGCGACGGTAGATCGTCGTGATCGACGCGCCGTCGATCTTCGCCGCCTCGACCAGTTCGTCCGAGAGCGTGAGGTAGTACCCCCGGAACAACAGCATGCACAGCGGGATCCCGTAGACGATGTGGGTGATCGTCAGCGAGAGCAGCCTCGCGTGGGCGTACTCCATGAACGAGAGCTCCCAGACCGGCGCGAGGACCTCCGCGAGCGGGACGATGTTGATCCAGAAGTCCGACAGCGGCACCAACACAGCCTGGTACGGGATGAAGATGCCGACGAGAAAGAGGATCAACACCGCGAACTGGGCGCGCTTGCCCCAGTCGACCAGCGTGAGGCCGTAGGCCGCCGTGCTGCCGAGGAACACCGTCGCGATGGTCGACGGGATAGTCATGATCAGACTGTTGACGAAACCCGTCGAGAGGTGGTCGATCGCCCGAGCCCACTTCTCCACCGTGAAGCCGTCGCCCAGCGGCGGCGTCAACGGCGTGGTTGCCGTCACCGCCCCGCTGGTCTTGAACGAGGTGACGATCCCCGTCCAGATCGGTGCGAGGAAGAAGGCGAAAAAGAACGTGATGACCAGCGAGAGGCCGATCTTCCAGTAGTCGAGCTCGGGCAGGACGTCGGCGAAACTCCCGTCGGCGGGTCGGGTTGCTTTGCTCATCTCAGAGACTCCCCTGTTTGTGCTGGTAGTGGAGGTACGGTGCGATGACCGCCAGCGCCATCAGCAGCAGTATCGTCGCGATGGCGGCGGCGTAGGCCCAGTTCTGGAGTTTGAACGCCTCGCGGACCATCAGCGTCGCGAGGATGTCCGTTCCCTTGGGGACGCGGTACTGGCCGAACATCGAGAACAGGAACGTGAACGCCTTCAGCGCGAAGATCACCAGCACGACCGCGGCGCTCACGGACGACGATTTGAGTTGCGGGATGATCACTCGCCAGTAGGTCCGCAGGACGCTCGCGCCGTCGACCTGTGCGGCCTCGAACTGGTCGTCGGGGATCGACTGCAGGCCCGCGAGGAACACGACCATCGCGTAGCCGCTGAACTGCCAGATCAGCGCGGCGCCCAACAGGAGATTGATCAGCCCGTTGTTGACGTTGTACATCCACAGCCAGAACTGCGCCGTCACCACGAACGACAGCGCCATCGGCAACAGGTAGATCGTCTGGATCTTCTCCTTGTACCGGATGCCGCGGTCGAGCATGACCGCCAGGAACAGCCCCAGTACCATGGTGACCGTCGTGAAGACGATCAACAGGACGAACGTGTTCTTGCTGGTCGTCCAGACCCACGGGTCGTTGACCGTCTGGACGTACATCTCCAGGTCGAGATTGCCGGGGCTGAAGTCCGGCCCCTCGTTGAACCCCTCGTAGTCGGTGAGCGATATCAGGGTGTTGTAGCCGATCCCGCCGTAGACCCCCAGTCCCATGATGGAGAAGGGGACGAACCAGTACGGGAACGACCTGGCGAAGTCGCTCTTCGAGAACACCTCGAGTCTGGTCTGCCAGTCGCGTTCCGCTCCGGTCCCGACGTTCTGGGACTCGGACACGGTGTCTCGCGAGCCCGCCATTGGTTATGGAATGCTGTTGTGTGCCGACCTCGTCAGAAGACGCTCATCAGTTCGTCGGCGGTCGCCTCGGCGTCGTAGGGCCCCATGAAGTTCGAGGCGATGGCGTCCTTGCACGCACTCAGCTCGTCGGCGGTTGCGGCCAGGCCGTGGGCGAGCGTGGGCGGGAACTTTTCGAGGTTGTTGAGGTCCTCGACGTTGAGGTTGAGGAACTCCGTGAGTCGGCTGCCGTCGACGTCCGTCCGCAGGGGGATCGACCCTTTGAGGTTGTTGAACTCCACTTGAACGTCCTTCGTACCGAGGAACTCGGCGAAGACGCGTGCCTTCTGGGGTGCGTTGCCGTCCCGCGGGAACAGGAAGTTGTCCAGGTGCCAGACGTACATGTCCTCCGTGCCCGGGAAGGCCGTCCACCCCCAATCCTCGTTGAACTCGAAATTGTCGGTGTTGCGGTACATCCCGTAGGCCCAGTTGCCCATCGTGAAGAACGCGGCGTCGCCGGCGATGAGTTTGTCGTTGGCCTCCGGGAAGCTGATCGAGGACTTGTCGTTGTTGGAGTAGTTCTCGATGACGTTTTTCGTCTTGTCCAGCGCGCGAACGAGGGCCTCTCCGTCCCCCTCGCCGTCGAGCCACGCCTCGTAGGGTTCCTGGCCCTCCGTGCCGAGCATGAACTCGACGAAGTACTGGAGGTTCGCCCAGGAGCCGCGGGTGGTCATCGTGATCGGGATCGCGTCGGTGTTCTGGTCGACGGCGTCCAGCGCGTCGATGAACGCGTCGTAAGAGGTGAGACTCTCGGGGTCGACGCCCGCCGCTTCGAGCACAGCCGTGTTGTAGAAGAGGTTGTTCAGGCGGTGAGAACCGAGCGGGATCGACCGATAAGCGTCGTTGAGTCTGCTCGCTTCGCGCGCCTTCGGGTGGATCGAATCCGTGTACCCGGCTTCCTCCCACACGTCGTCGATGCTCATGAGGCGGCCACCGTACTGCTCCATCGTCTTGCCCGGCCAGGAGGCGAACGCGTCCGGCGGGTTCCGGTTCGCGAGACGCCGGGCGACCGTCGCGTTGAGGTTCTCGTTGGCGTCCCCACCGATCGGCTTGATGTCGTGCTCGACGTCCGAGTGCTGCTCCTCGAACATCTCGACGAGGCGGCCGACTGCGGCAGCACCGTCACCACCGGTCCAGCCGTGCAGCGCCTCCATGGCGTCGTCCGTCATCGTCGGCGTTTCACCGCCGTCACCGCCGTCCATCCCGCCGTCGCCGTCGGAGCCACCGTCACTGGTTCCATCGCCGTCGCCGTCGCCGCCGTCACCACCGCTACAGCCCGCGACGAGCGCACCGACACCCAGCGATCCCATTTGGATCATTCGGCGTCGAGTCAAGTTTGCTCTGTCACTGCCAGAATCGCCATCTTGCGGCATGCACCTACGTAACTACCCGACCCACATAATCATTTGGAATAATTTTACAGTAATACTGCGTTCTCAACGCGCAGTGCCGGAGATTTCACCGGTTTGAGACAATGATCGAACGCAGTATCACGCGTGTAATAACCGATCAGAAAAACACATATGCATGATGTTTAGGGGCGTGCAGCGGTAATCAGAGAGCGGCCGGGGGTGGGGCCGAACCTGTCCTGATACTGCCGGCTGTAAGTCTGTCAAGAATTTCGCCGCCCCGGGGCGACGAATATCTTCACGAAGTTACAGCCGGCAGTATGAACGCCCCGGCAGGGGCTCATAGTGTTTATCACGAGAGATTCGACGATACCCCGCCAGTCCGGTCCGGAGAAACGCTTTCACCCGGTGACCCGACCGACTCACCGGGAAATGCTCGTGATAAACACTATCAGACGGACTGAGCGGTTCCGATCTCTTCGACCTGCTCGACGTTCGTGAGCTCTCGGTTGTAGAGCGCCTCGCCGGTCGCGCCGTCGAAGAGGTGGATCGCGTCCGGCGGGAAGCGCACGCCCACGTCCTGACCCGAGGCGAGGTATCGCATCCCGTCGACCATCACGGTGAGGTTGGCCTGGTCGCTGTCGCCCAGCCGGAGGTGGACAGCGTTCTCGTCGCCGTGGGGTTCGACGACGTCGACGGTCGCCGGGATGAGGTTGTGCTCGGACTCGTCGACCTCGTCGGTGATCTCGACGCTCTCCGGACGGACTCCCAAGGTTACGTCCGTCTTTCCTTCCACGGCCGTCGCGATCTCGGACGGCAGTTCGTACTGGAAGGCGTCGCTGACGAGCAGGTCGCCGTCCCGTTCCAGGTCGAAGAAGTTCATCGCGGGTTCGCCGAGGAATCCGGCGACGAAGACGTTCGCGGGCTCGTGGTAACACTGCATCGGCGTCCCGAGCTGCTGGAGTTCCCCGCCGTCGAGGATGGCGATGCGGTCGCCCATCGTCATCGCCTCCGTCTGGTCGTGCGTGACGTAGACAGTCGTCACACCGAGGTCGTTCTGGAGCTGCTGGAGCTCCGTCCGCATCTGTGCCCGGAGCTTGGCGTCGAGGTTCGACAGCGGCTCGTCGAGCAGGAAGACCTCGGGGTTTCGGACGATCGCACGACCCAGCGCCACGCGCTGCTGTTGCCCGCCGGAGAGCGCACCCGGCTTCCGGTCGAGCAGCTCCGTGATACCCAGCGTCTCCGCCGCGTCCTCGACCGTCTCCCTGATCTCGTCGTCGTCCATGTCCGTCGACTCCTCGAGCCCGAAGGACATGTTCTCGCGGACGGTCATGTGCGGGTACAGCGCGTACGACTGGAACACCATCGCGATGTCGCGCTCCTGTGGGCGTTCGTCCTGGATCGGCTCGTCGCCGATCGAGATCGTCCCGCTCGTCGGCGTATCGAGGCCGGCGACCATCCGGAGCGTCGTCGACTTCCCGCACCCGGACGGTCCCACCAGCACGACGAACTCGCCGTCTCTGATGTCGAGGTCGAGGTCGTTGACCGCGACGATGTCTTCGCCGCCGTCGTCGAAGATCTTGGTCGTCCCGCTCAGGGTGAGGTTTGCCATGGTTTATAATACGAAGTTGTCGTAATATAAGCTTCGTTCATCCAGAATACGTCGCTGGAACCGCGGGCTCCCGTCGAGGTCGACGGGCGCCGTCCCGCCCTCTACCGCCAGGGGGCGCCCTCGCGCTCGACGAACCGCTCCCGTCGGTCGACGCCGTCGATGCGCTCGACGTCTTCGGCGTCGAGTTCGAGGTCCGCGGCACCGAGGTTATCCCGGAGGTGGCCCTCGCCGGTCGCCTTCGGGATGGCGACCACGTTCTCGGGGTGGGTCACCCACGCCAGACAGGCCTGGGCGGGCGAGACGCCGTGTTTCTCCGCAACCGCCTCGACGGCCGGCAGCGAGAGGGCGTCGCCCCTTCCCAGCGGCGAGTACGCGACGAGGTCGTAGTCGTGTCCCTGTGCGTGGGCCACCAGGTCCTCCTGTGGGAGCAGCGGGTGGCGCTCGACCTGGTTGGCGAACAGGGGGACATCGAGGACCTCCAGGGCCTCCTCGACGAGCGCCCGGTCGAAGTTCGAGACGCCGACGTGTCGGACCAGGCCGTCGTCGACGAGGTCGGCGAAGGCCGCGAGCGTCTCCTCGGCCTCGTAGTTACCGACCGGCCAGTGGATGTACAGGAGGTCCAGCGCGTCGACCTCCAGCAGCGAGAGGCTCTTCTCTATCCCCTCGTAGACCTCGTCGTAGGCGGCGCCCTCGGCCTCGGGATGGACCTTCGAGGCGAGGAAGGCGTCCTCGCGGGGGACATCGGCCGCCGCGATGCCCTCCCCGACGTGTTCCTCGTTGCCGTAGAAGCGGGCCGTGTCGACGTGTCGATACCCCATCTCCAGGGCGTTCGCGACGGTTCGCGCGCACTGGTCCGGGTCGGTGTTCTGCCACGTACCGAGTCCGACCGCCGGCAGGGAGTCCGTCATGCTACGGGGACAGTGGGTTTCCTCCCCTGTATCTCGTTCGGTAGGGGAAATCTCCGTACCCCTTCGGTGATGGTCCGTCCCCTTCCTGTTCGGATCAGGCGTCGTCGCGGTCGCTCCGGGCCGCGCGGCCGAGGTGGTCCTCGACGGCGCTCACCTTCTCGTCGGCGGCCTGGCGGACCTCTCGTTTGTCGTCGACCTTGAGGAAGGTGCTGACGCGGTCGGCGTCGACCGCCAGGTGGGCGGCGTTGGCGGCCGCGAACAGTTCGCCCGTGTCCTCGGCCTCGATGACCGTCCCCATCGGCGTCATCTCGTACTCGATATCGAATTCCTCCATGGCTGCGACCGCCTTCGCGACTTCCGCGGCCATGCTCCCCTCCTGGACAGGCGCGACGCTCAGAAAACCAAAGACCGTCATGCTCCGACGTAAGCGGGCATCCGTCAAATATACCCTGCTTCCCCCGGGTGGCCGATCAGGTGGTGCTGCCCTCGCTACCCGGAGCATAACACGTACCGTGGCCTGCGCTATTGTTTGGACGAACTCGGCGAGTATCTCGGCTACTCGCCACCGCCGCTGCTGGAGGGGCTGATCGAAGACGCTCAGAAGGTCTACGAGCAACGACCGGTCTTACAGGGGACGCTCGCTGCTGCTACACAACCGAGGTGTGAGGCTTAGCTGAAGACGAATGGTAGAGCGGGTCACTCGAAGGAATCTTCGGCCCAGTAGTAGTTCGTAGTCACACCTACGACGCCGGCGTAGTTTTGTATCAGGTCAGGGATAGCGCCCCGGAACCGTTCATTGTCCATCCGCTCGACAGGTGCCGAGACGCTGATCGCGCCGTACGGACCGATGTCTTTACTCCCAACTGATGCTGCGACGCACCGGATACCCTCGTAACGTTCCTCGTCGTCGTATGCCACCCCCTGGTCATGGACGCTTCGAAGTTCGGACCGCAACTCGTCGGGGTCGGTGACCGTGTTCTCCGTGTGTTCCACGAACTCGATGCCCTCGATGATCCTATCGAGCTCCGGTTTGCTGAGTTCGGCGAGAAACGCCTTGCCGGCTGCTGTACAGTGGAGTTGTTTGATCGTGCCGAGGGGGTCGTAAGGTTCTGTAAGGTTCTCGCCGGTTGACTGATAGAGCGTTATTTCGTACCCGCGATGTTCGCCGATCAATCGCGCCTGTTCGCCGGTTTGAGCCGCGAGTTCGTCAACGTCGTTCTTCGCGAGGTGGTAGAGCTGCTGGTTCGAACGAGCAGCCCCGCCGAGATTGAGAAGTCCGATCCCGAGACTGTACGTTCCGTCATCGTTATCGATGTACCCGAGCGATTCGAGCGTCCGCAGGTAGTGGTGGGCCGTGCTCTTGGGGACGTCTAGCTTGGAAGCGATGTCCGTGACACCGATGTTTTCGTCGTCCCCGATGATTTCCAGGATCCGAAACGAACGTTCGACGGACTGGATGGTATCCCTGGACGTGGCGGTATCTTTGAATCGCATGGCGCATACAAATCGGTGCAGGCGTTTCAGTCATTCGCCGGTCTTGTCGGCACGGTATATCCAGTCGATCAATTCTTGAGTTGCCAGTGCCTCGCGGACGTTGCACTTCTCGGGGCGGTCACCTGTCCGAACTGCGTCGACGAACGCTTTCACAGTTCCCTCGTAGCATTCCTCGTAGCCTTGGTCACTTCCCGAGATGATTTCGCTGTCGGCGAAGTGGTCTGCCCCGCCACTGCGGACCTCGTAGAGATTTAGACTCGACGTGCTTTTGTCCGAGATCGGGTTGTTGTCGAGTCGCAGTTCGGCGCCGCCGTCCGTCCCCTGGATTCTGTAGCTGTGCTCGTACTGGACGTTGGCAGCCCAGGCGACCTCGATATCAGTGGTGGTTCCGGTATCGAATTTCAGGAACGTTCGTACCGAATCCTCAACGTCGTACATTTTGGCCTCGTCGTCTTCACCCCACATCTCGAGGTATCGGTAATCGGTTCTGTGGCCGAAATCCGAGCGGGAGTCGGCCACGATATCCTCCGCGTTCGGCCACTCAAGAAGGTACAACACGAGGTCAACGACGTGACAGCCGACGTCAATAAGCGCGCCGCCGCCGGCGAGTTTCTTCGACGTATACCAGGTCCCGCGACCGGGGACACCGCGACGACGAATAAACTTGGCGTCGATGTGGACTATCTCACCCAGTTCACCCCGGTCGATGTAGGATTTCAGTATGTCACAGTACTCTCGAAAGCGATGAAAATACGCGACCATACAGATGTTCCCCGTCCGCTCTGCGGTCTCGACGATCCGTTCCGCGTCCTCCATGGTAGCCGCGAGTGGCTTTTCGAGCAAGACATCGTATCCGGTCTCCATGGCTTCGGTCGCGACGGTCCCGTGATACTTGTTAGGCGTCGATACGAAGACCACGTCTATGTCGGACCTGAACAGTTCGTCAGGATTTTCGAACGTCTTCGTCTCGAACTCGTCCTCGAACGATTCGCGCTGGTCGGGGTCGCTATCCGCGAGCATAACCCTGTGTCCCAGGTCCGTGAAAATATCCGCATAATACGTACCGGACGGTTCAAGTCCGACAATCCCAACGGTGAGACTGTTTTCCATACTGGCCGGAGGGAAGGTTTCGTATACATTTATATGCTCGCTCTAGCGCCGCTTCAGGCGGTCGGTTGTCGGTCAGTTCCGGGTTTCGTCGAACCGGTCGACGAAATACCGGTACATCGGTACAACCGACCGTATCAGTCCTGAACTGCTGGATCCGACCGAGGGACGCTGTAGATCGCGCATCTATCGGGATACATAGCCAATCGGGGAGACGGCCGGTCCCGACCAGCCGAGGTGATCGATTCCCGGGGGAGGGGATCTATGGATTCCTACGCTAATCCCCGTGATTTTGGCGCCCCAAAATGTACTTGAGAACAGGTAGGTGTATCGTTCTACCTCTTGAGGTATATATTCGAAGCAGGTCCGATTTCCATGAGAGCACAGCTGAGATCGGAGGTCAAAGCGGTCAAGTGCAGATCTGCATAGCGGGTACTGTTGTCGAGAGACGTGGGCTGTTCAACGGCCACTCCGTCCTGTAGTTCGCGCAGAAACAGCAACCTCCATTCACTACTTCGCTCCGGAAACAGCTGTACCTGAAGAATTCTTTCGGGTTGGATGACGGCGGCGTACAACCATTCGCGGTGCTATTCACCCGGATCACTGTCCGGTTGACCGCGATCTGATTCGGTGGCGTGTCTGAATCCGGCTATAGACTGGTCTCGTGCTTCCAGTGGTGAACCGCCGATCGACTGCGATTGACGCCAAATATGTAAGTATTTGTTTTATACTCAAAACCGGAAGCTTTGACGAATACAACTGGACAATCAGTTCAATAACCGGCTTGGGTATTCGTCTATAGACCGCGATTGCGCCGGCGAAAGAGTGCCTTTCATTCGGTATTCGTCTCGTGCTCGCCCTATCTATCGAGTTTGATCATCTGAAAACACGTATCCGTACAGATCGCTCGAAAAAGTCCTTCATACGGTCGGTTGTACCGATTTACCGGTAGTTCGCCGACCGGTTCGACGAAATCCGGAACTGATTTAGGACCGACCGTATCGGGCACTAGTTCATGCAGGAGCCGCTGATGGGGAGGCCGTCGCGTTCCGTATCGTATCCGAGTTCGTTACGCAGAACCCAGCCGGGCGGTGGAGGTCGGCGGTGCCGACCTGGTCGACAGTGAACGTTACGACCGTCGTCCTGTTGGGAAAGTCGGTCTCACGCGCGGGCTCGACGCGCTCGGCGTGGCGCACGTAGCGGATGATACCGTGTTCGTCGACGTACACTGTCGAGTTGACGAACACCACCGCGGAGATGCCGGTGTTTGCCCCGACCCCGACCAGCCCCTCCGTGGTATCCTCGAGCACCCGGACTTCGGTGCCGTTGTACTCCCGAGTTTCGACCACGTTGTAATCGTACGGGCCGATCTGACTCGTGAGCCAGCGCTCGCCCGTCAGGATCGGCAGGAACCGCTCGCGGGCCGGCGAGTCGGGGCCGTAGTCCCGCTCGTCAAACACGAACTGACCCTCGTCGGTCCGGAGCGTATACAGTTGCCCGCCGACGGCGTAGGCCCACGGTGCGCCGACGCCCAGTTTCAGTCCCTCGTAGGTGAACGCAGCCGCGCCGGGCAGCGACCACACCTCGCCACTGCTGCCCGCCTGCAGGTGGAAACTGTAGTTCGAGAGGGTCCGTCCGTGGCGTGTGGCTAATGTCGTGCCGTTGATTTCCCCGTTGGCGTCCGCGAGTGTGACCGGTTCGGCTCGCGACGTGGGCGTCAACGTGGGCGCCGCTGCAGGTTTCGGCGATACGCACTCGATGGGCGTCTTTCGCGGGCTCACCGTCGTCTCGACCGTTGGCACCGGCGCCGCCGTAACCGTTTCCGCGGGCGCCGGCGTGCTCGTGTCGCCAAAGGCGTTGCACCCGCTCACCAGGACGAGTAGCGCCACTGCGATGGCGAGTCGATCCACATCCGCCTCTGGGGACGGGGCAACAAAAATCTAGCCACGAGGCGAATC